>CAZJAR010000006.1:0-42152 GCA_964543785.1 uncultured Synergistaceae bacterium
GAGCGGCGGTCTACGGAACCGCAGGTCACGAGTTCGAATCTTGTCCGGCGCGCCATTGACGGCATTACCCCCGCAGAATCCCTGCGGGGGTTTCTTTTGTAAGCGCGGCTGGGTATGTTCTCAGCCTGAAAACGTTCCCCGGACTCTCGAATGCAAAAGGAGTGTTTTCCCGCAATCCGCCTTTTTCCGTATACCCTCGGCTTCGCCGTCTGCTATACTTCGTCTTGAATCCGGCTGAAATGAACCCGCCAGAAACGAGCAGTTCATTCAAGGAGAATGCCCATGACCCTCAGAAATACCCCTATTTCCGGCCTTTGCCCTTTTTCATCCCACGCGCTGAAGAAGAGTTCGCTTGCCCTGCTCCTCATCCTGGCCCTTCTGTTTGCCGGAGAAGCTTTTGGAGCCCAGACCGTCCGGAAGGACGCGTTCATTACCCAGCTCTTTCAGGCGAGAGGTTTTGCTGCTCCCTCCGGTGAAAAAAATATGGTCAGGGCTGCCCTCGATCTCGATTTGATCCCTGTTCCGGAGGGAAGGCTCGATGCACCGATCACCATGAAGGAAGCCATCATGTTTGCCGTCCACAGCCTGGGTCTTGCCTCCGTTGCCGATGTTCTCTCTGGGGCGCCTCTGCCCTTCCGGGATGTGGGAAGCCTGAAGCCCCTGGAACGGGGCTACATTGCTGCAGCCCTGAACATGAATCCGTCCCTCCTGAAAAAAAAGGTAACCTCTTTCCGTCCCTCGAGGAATGTAACTCCGGCTGAGGTAAAAAACATCATCGCAATCGTTCGTGCCGCACGGAAGAACCTGACACTCTCGGTGAAGTTTTCTCCTGTAAAGGGGATGACAGTTCTTGTAAACAGGGAAGGTCTTCACGACCAGCCGCCAAAGTGGCGTGCGGCCGTCAACGGTTTTGATTCCAGGGAGGAAGCGGAGTTCTTTCGTGACGCACTCCTGGAGAAGGGCGTAGAGGGGACTGTGGACAGCCAGAATTATGACTGGAGAGTCAGGTCGGCACTTTCGGGCAGCTATGGGCCCGTAAGGGAATTTCTTGCCGCATGCGAAGCCCTGGGAAGAAAGGCTGTGGTTTTTGCCTTGCCTGCAAGCTGGAATTCAGCCGGATCTCCCCGGTTCTGGATTATGGTCCTTCTTGATCCCGCACGGTTTGAAATCCGTCCCGTCTTTGCGCCGGAGGGTCTTTATGCCCTTGCTCCTCTCAGTGCAATGAGCGGTGGAGCCTCGGCTTCGGTTAACGGGGGATTTTTTTCCGTCAGCGGGAAGGAGCGCGGGGCGCCAATCGGGGCGATCATTGAAAAAGGTGTCATGGTAAATCCTCCTTACAAGGGACGCACCATCCTGGGCTGGAACGGCAAGAACCAGGCCGCCTTCGGGCAGATGGAGTGGAGGGCCGAAGTGCATTTCCCCGGCGGCGGTTTCATGGACGTCACCGGGCTCAACAGGACGGTCAGGGGAGACGGAGTGGTCCTTTTTACCAGCCATTTCGGAGAATGCACTCCCCTGTTCTCCGGTCCGGTGGTGGAGGTTGTCCTCGACGGGGATACCTGCGTGGAGGTACGGCGGGAGGGCGGAAATCCCATCCCGCCGGGAAAGCGGGTTCTGGCGGTCTATGGTACTCCCTCGAGGTATGCCGGATCGCTCGTTCCCGGTGACAGGATTTCGATTGTCCAGATAGTCAACAATGGGGATCCATACTGGACCTCAATGACCAACGCCATACAGGGAGGCCCCTTTCTTGTGAGAAAGGGAACACTTTCGATGGAAACAGAAAACCTGAACGACTCCATCGTAAACAAGCGCCATCCGCGGTCTGTCATCGGCCTGACCGGCAAAGGACAATGGTTCTTTTTTGTCGGAGACGGACGCAATGCCGTGCACAGCGTCGGATTTACCCTTGCGGAAACTGCGGAGATATTGAAAAAAAACGGAGTGTCCTATGCGCTGAATCTTGACGGCGGCGGATCTTCAACCCTTTTTGCTGGGGGGCGGATTCTGAATGTTCTCTCCGACGGAAGAGAAAGACCCGTAAGTTACGGTATCGGCGCTTTCCCGAAGGGAGGGAAATGACCGGGAAAACTGAAAATATGAAAAATCCTCTGGAGAAGTACGGAATGCGCCCTTTTGTGATAGACTACACGGCACAACAAAAAGAAAAAAATCGGAAGGAGTTGTACCAGTCCAATGAAAAATCAGTCCCGTTCCATAACCATGTTTATCCTTGCCATTCTCGTCCTCGTTCTCTCAGTTTCTGCTGCTTTCGCCACGGAGGCGGCCCCCAAGCCCGTAAACTTCGGCCAGGATGCAAACAAGATGCAGTGGTACCTTGTGAACTACGGCAAGAACGATGGCATCCCCTTCGCCAACACAAGGAAGTACTACACTAACCCCGACGAGAAGAAAAAAACCATCGACCTTATCGTCGAAAAGTTCGCCATCGACCAGGAGACAGCTGCAGGCCTCTACTTCACCGAATATGGCTACGTCTACTCTGCTGACGGCAAAGATTTTGCTGTTAGCTACATTACTCATTACGACATGGTCGGCAACGTTATCAAATCCACTGAATACGATGCTTCCAGCCGGGAATTCATCAAGATGTCCAAGGGGATGATTCCTTTGAAGGCTCATCCTTACGCTTCAGGGAAGCTCCCTGCGAAGAAGCCCGCTCCCAGGAAGAAGTAGTGTTTCCAGGCAGTACAGGCCCGGCTTGGAGCCGGGCTTTTTTTATTGTCTTCCGTTGCGTTTCGCCCTGAAATGAAGTAACCTTCAATAAATGAAGAGGAGGCGGTTCTCATGCCCATAGTGAATATCTACATGTTTGAAGGACGTCCGGTGGAACAGAAGAGAACACTAGCCGCAGAGGTGACCGATGCGATATGCAGGGCTCTTGATGTTGGCCCTGAGGTGGTCAGAATAATGATCAACGATATGCCACGGGAGAATATGGCCGTTGCAGGAGTGCTGAATGTGGACAAGGGCAAATAGCCCTGGATGTCCGGAGCATAATCCCATGAATAAGTTTCTGAAAGCGCTCCAAAAGGGGTGGGAGTTTTTCGTTCTCTTCCACCATGGCACCTTCGTGGATAGAAATATGGCCGTAGTACGGAAAGAGGCCTTCGACATCAACGATAATCTCATGCTGCTTCTTTTTGGTGATTTTCTCGGCATCCCGAATCCCATGTCCTATTACATGCTCGAACTTCTTCCGTACATGGCGGATGAGCTTGAACCGTGGGAGAGGAGAATTCAGAACAGAAAGTTCATCATCGCCGAAAAGGCAGCCCAATATGATTTCGACTGAGGTGAAGCGGACGATGAAACGATTTACATTCTTCGGAGGAAAAGGCGGCACCGGAAAAACTTCCTGTGCGGCCTCCTATGCTCTATCACTGGCTGCGCGGGGAGTGCGGACTCTGGTGGTTTCCACTGATCCGGCACATTCCCTCGCCGATGCTTTCGACAAGCCAATAGGTTTCCAGACGGCTCCTCTGTGCCCAAACCTCTGGGGCCTGGAAATCGACGCTGAAGTCGAGGCGAAGAAATACATGAAGTCGATACAGGACAAAATGCTCGATCTCGTCAGCGCAACAATAGTGGACGAAATAAAACGGCAGATTGAAATTGCCTATATGTCTCCCGGGGCGGAGGAGGCGGCGATCTTCGACAAGTTCGTCGAACTCATGGAAACGGTGGGCAAGGAGTATGACTCCATTGTATTCGACACCGCCCCTACGGGACACACTCTGAGACTTCTTACCCTTCCCGAAATACTGGGAGCGTGGATAGAACATCTCATCGAGAAGCGGAAAAAGGCAATGAATCTGATGAAAATGGCTGCCCGGTACGACAAGCCCCTCGCCGAGCGGATAGCCAATGATCCAATTATAGAGACCCTTACCGCCAGGAGGGATAAATTCACCCTGGCGAGGAAATTTCTGACTGACCGGGAGAGCTCGGTTTTTTTCTTTGTCCTGAATGCGGAGAAGCTCCCCATTCTGGAGACGGCCCGGGCGGTGGACATGCTTTCACGGCACGGCATCGCCATCGGAGGCGTCATTGTCAACAAGGTTATTCCCGCTGATGCCGGACCTTTTCTCGCAAAAAAAAGGCTTTCCCAGGAGGGATATCTCAGGGAAATACGGAGCCGCTTTTCTCCCATGACCATTATCGAGATCCCCATGCTCGATGATGACATCCAGGGGATGGAGCAGCTTCAGCAGATCACCGGAATTTTGGAGGGGCTGGATTCATGATTGCCGACACCCTGGACAGGCTCGGCGCCTATTTTTGTCTTGGCGGAAGCCTTGCCAGAGCCCTGGAATTCCTTTCGTCCAGACCGCTGGAATCTCTCCCGGATGGACGCACGGACATCGACGGAGACAATGTTTTTTTGCTCGTCCAGTCGAGGGAGACTCGCCCCGCTTCCGAGGAGTCCTTTGAGACTCACGGAAAGTATGCCGATATTCACATCACCCTCGAAGGGGAGGAATGGATGGGGTATGCTCCCGCTTCCGACCTAGAACCCTTGACGGACTACTCCCCCGAAACGGACTGCCGGACCTATTCTGGAGAAGGTGTCTTCTTCCGGGGTGGTCCCGACAGGTTTGTTGTTTTTTTCCCCTGGGACGGCCATAAGGGGTGCATATCCGGGCCCTCCGGAGGCAGGGTGAGGAAAATCGTCGTCAAGGCCTCCATTGAAGGACGGTGAGTTCCTTGAGAATTGCCTGTGTTCAACCCGGGGCTCTCGATGTTTCAGGGTGGGAAACCGCTTTTGAAAGAGCGCTCGCCCTTACAGCAGAGTCCGCAGCCGGGGGAGCGGATCTCGTCCTCCTTCCGGAGGCTCTTTTTCCGGCTTACTATCTTGGGGAATCAGAAGGACCCGGCGCTTCCTGGCGACGGGCAGCCCCCCTTGAGCAGCTTTCAGTGTGTGCAGCGAAGAACGGAATCTATCTCGCTGCGGGACTCGTGCTGGAAGAAGGAGGATCTCTGTACAACGGGGCCGTCCTTTGGGGACGGGACGGCCGGGAGATCCTGAGAACCTTTAAATCGAACCTCTGGCATTTCGACGGGCAGTATGTTGTGCCGGGAACCAGCTTCCCGGTCGCGGACACGGAATTCGGGCGGGTGGGCATGATGGTCTGCGCAGACGGAAGAATCCCGGAAATATGCAGGATTCTCTCCCTGAAAGGGGCGAGGCTGATCCTAGACCTGACAAACCTGACCTCAACAGGGAGGAACCGGGAGAACCTTTCCAATCCCCAGCTCGAGTACATGCTTCCCGCGAGGGCCGCCGAGAACGGAGTATGGATTGCAGTTGCCGACAAGGTGGGCCTTGAGGCCGAAACAGTGCTCAACTGCGGCGGAAGCTGCCTTTATGATCCCTGGGGAAATGTGGTTGCTTCGCTGGGATCCTGCGAAGAGGGCATTCTGATTGCAGACGCGGACCTGGATGCACCGCTCCCGCGGATGCCCCGGCGGACTCCGGAACGCTACTCCCTGATAACAGCTGAAACGCCATCTACTGCAGCGTTCACCAGGCAGTTCGATCCCCTTTCAGCCGCCGAGGATGAAGTATTCGCAGCCCTGTGCCGGTTCGGTGCCGCCTCATTGGACGATTATCTGGCCACGGCGTCCCGTTTTCTTGTCCGGGCTGTCGATCAGGGAAACAGGCTGGTCTGTCTGCCCCCCCTGGAGAAAGAAGACAGCCGGTGGGCGGCTGAGAAGCTTTCAGGGCTGCTGACCGGTGCCGGAGTCACTGTGCTCCTGAACGGGAACGGAGAAAAAGGAGGCCGGGACACCGTCCTTTTCAATGGTGACGGCATTCTCGGCAGAATATCGGGTGCATGTTCCGAACCGATTGATACTCCTGCCGGAAGAATCGGTGCCGTATCGGGAGACGAAGGATGGAACCCGGAACCGATTCGTTGTCTTATGCTCGGGGGATCAGAGGTGGTTGTCTGGTACGGGGACGGAAAACGGCCGCGGGACATTTCCGTAAAAGTTGCCCGCACAAGGGCTTCTGAGAACAGGGTGTTTATGCTGTATTTTCACGGCAATGAGGACGTGGTGGCTGTCTCTCCTTCCGGTTCCGTTCTTGCAGCTGCTCTTGACAAGGGAGACCAGGCGGTTTCCGCCATGATCAGGAGAATGGAAAGCCGAGGAAAGACGGTGGTGCCGGGAACGAACATCGTCACCGGAAGAATTCCATCAGCCTATGGTGATCTTGTGGCCGGTGAGGGCAAATTCCGTTCTCATGAATGACAGAGATGAGCCTTTCATGGTCATGGCCATGGAAGAAGCAAGGGCTGCGGCACGGCGGGGGGACGTTCCCATCGGGGCGCTGGTTGTGCGGGACGGGAATGTTATCTCCGCGGGAAGCAACCGGAAGGAGAAGGATCCCACTGCCCATGCGGAAATACTGGCTCTTCGTGGAGCAGCCGGGGTTCTGGGGTCGTGGAATCTTCGGGGGTGTACCCTCTATGTTACTGTGGAACCATGCCCCATGTGCGCAGGTGCGCTGGTTCTGGCAAGGGTTTCCCGCCTTGTTTATGGCTGTTCTGACCCGAGGGCCGGGGCGTGCGGCACCCTCTACGACATCGTGAGCGATTCAAGACTCAATCACCGGTGCGCTGTCAGGAAAGGAGTTTTTGCGGAGGAGTGTGCCCGGCTCCTTGCAGATTTTTTTATAGAACGGAGAAAAGGCCGCTTTCAGGCGGCGGGGAAGAAAGGGTGAAGGAAATGAAATTCCTGTCCTATGGCCATCAGTATATCGACGAAGATGATATTCAGGCAGTTGCCGAGGTGCTGAGGGGTGACTGGCTCACACAGGGGCCGTCTGTCGAGTCTTTTGAAAAGATTTTCTCCGAACATGCGGGAACCCGTCATGCGGTTGCTTTTGCCAACGGAACGGCTGCCCTTCACGGGGCCTATTTCGCCGCGGGAGTAGAACCGGGTGACGAGGTGATCACCACTCCCATGACTTTTGCGGCCACGAGCAACGCGGCACTCTATCTCGGCGGCTCCGTTTGCTTTGCGGACATCGACCCGGAAACCCTTTGCCTCGATCCGGTGAAGGCGCAGTCGAAAATCACATCCAGGACGAAAGTGATCGCACCGGTGAGCTATGCTGGCTATCCGGCTGACATGAGTGCTTTCAGGAAACTGGCGCAGGAGAGCGGCGCAGTCCTGGTGGAGGATGCATGCCATGCCCTCGGCGCAAGGAGGGAAAATCTGCCCATTGGCAAGGAAGCAGATCTTACTGCCTTCAGTTTTCACCCCGTAAAGCACATTACCACCGGCGAAGGGGGAATGGTAACTACCGATTCGGATGAATTCGCGGCCCGCCTGAGGCTATTCCGTACCCACGGAATCACGAAAGATCCGTCGAAGATGGAGAGCGAAGCCGATGGTCCCTGGTCGACAGAGATGCAGGTCCTGGGATTCAACTACAGGCTGAGCGATATCCACGCCGCCCTTGGCATGAGCCAGTTGAAGAAGCTGGATCGTTTTGTCAGCCGGCGAAAAGAGATTGCTTCCCTCTACGACCGTCTTTTCTCTTCTGTGCGTGACGTGGTGATTCCACCCCGTCACGAAGGTCACGCATATCACCTTTACCCTCTCCAGGTCCCCGGTGAGAGACGGAAGGAGTTTATTCTGAAACTCAAGGAGAGGGGAATCGGGGGAATGGTCCACTATCCTCCGGTCCATCTGCATCCCTACTACCGGAAGAATTTCGGCTGGAAGCGGGGAGATTTCCCGGAGGCGGAGAGGTTTTATTCCAGGGAAATCAGTCTTCCCATGTACTACGGACTGTTGGACGACGACGTCCGGCGGGTAGCTGACGAAATCCGGTGCATCGCCGAATCTGATTGATATACCCGTAAATTTACCTGGACTTTCATGAGGTTTCCCGATACAATCTCAACCGTGTCCGATATTTCAGCGACGTATCGAGGGGGTAGTTGTATGTTTTCTGTTAAGCGTTTAGGAGTTTTTCTTTCCGTGGCGGTTCTGTTCGTTCTCTTCACTTCCGTCATGGCGGCAGCCAACGAGAAGATCGGCGTAATTGATTCCCAGAAGATCATTTTCCAGCATCCCAGATTCGAAGGAGTTACAAAGCAGCTCCAGCAGATCAGCCGGACCAAGGAAAACGAGATGAAGCTGGCTGTCGACAAGGAGCCTGATCAGAACAAGAAGGCCCAGATTTTCAACACCAAGAGAAATGAGCTTGCCCAGGAAGAGCAGAAGCTTATGCAGCCCATATTCAAGGAGGCCGAGCTTGCTGTCCGGACAGTTGCGAAGGTCAAGGGCGTGACGGTGGTCATCGAGAAGTCGGCTGTCTATTACGGCGGCATTGACATAACAGATGATGTGATCCAGGAGCTGAAGAAGAAAGCCGCGAAGAAATAGAAGTGCCGCCTCGATCCGCCTTTGGCGGCAGAGAGGATGAAGAGATTGAAGGAGGCCTGCATGTCCCCGTTTTCGGGGGGGCGTTTCGGCCTCCTTTTTTTACTTTCGGAGAGTGAGAAGATGGGAATGAAACTGCTTGTGACCGATATTGATGAGACCCTTTCCCGGGGAGAGACTGTGTCTCCCGAGGTCGGGCTGGCCTGCGCCCGCCTTCGGGAGAATGGATGGAGCCTGATGGTGGCGACAGGAAGAATCCTCGCCACGGCGATTTCCCACATCAGGGGCATAGGTTCCACCCTCCCTGCCATAGTGTATGATGGAGGACGGGTTATGGATCCGGAAACAGGAAGAGCCCTCTGCGAAACTCCCATGGATCCCTGTCTTGCTCTGGAAATAGTTGAAGCAGGGTGGAACCATCCTGTCGAGCTTCAGATCATCGGCGATGAAAGAGCGTTCTGCAGATACAGCGACGTCATGACAAAGAGTTTTTTTGCTTCCTCAGGCGTTCCCGTGGAGGACTCCATGGAAACCCCCTTTTCCCCCTCCAGGGTGTACCGGGTGATCTTTCATGGTGTTCCGGGGAGCATCAGAACACTCCAGCACGAACTGCGGAACCGTTTTTCAGGAAGGGCGGAAATAGTCCAGGCGGGTGAGGGGTTTCTTGACATTCTGCCTTCAGGGGTATCGAAAGGTGCTGCCCTGGAATCCTGGCTGCGGACTCTTCCAGAACTTCCAGAGCTTGTAGTGGCGGCGGGAGACCATCACAACGATCTTGAGCTTCTCTCGTCTGCTGCCATAGCCGCAGCACCTGAAGACGCAGCCGAGGACGTACTGAAAATCGCCCGTGTCATCATGCCATCTGCGGACAGGAACGGCTTTGCGTATCTTGCCGACTGGCTGCTGGAATGGGAGGAGAACCGTTACGAAATCACCTCGCCTATTGTATTATTATAAAGACAGGTTCTTTTTTTAAAAAATACTATCGAGGAGGGAATTATCCGTGCCGGAAATCACCAGGTGGTCCCTTGTTCAGCTGGATTTCCCCGAAGACTGCAATGTCATTCTGGGACAGAGCCACTTTATCAAGACAGTGGAGGACCTTTTCGAGGCCCTCGTGACATCCTCTCCCTCGCTCCGTTTTGGGATCGCTTTTTGTGAAGCCTCGGGAGACTGCCTTGTCAGGACCGAAGGCAACGATGAGGAACTCGTTGCGGTCGCGACGGCGAATGCGGAAAACATAGCTGCGGGGCATTCTTTTGTTGTGGTTCTCCGGAACGGCTATCCTATCAATGTCCTGAACAGGATAAAGGACTGCCAGGAAGTCTGCCGGATTTTTGCCGCCACCGCGAATCCTCTTCAGGTTATTGTCTGCGAGAGTGTCCAGGGAAGGGGAGTCGCCGGAGTCATCGACGGCTTCGTCCCGAAGGGTGTTGAAACCGGCGAGGACGTGGAGAAAAGGAAAAGTCTCCTCCGCTCCGTCATTGGCTATAAAAGGTGATCTTTCCCTGAAGAGGGGGGATACCCTGATGGTTTTATTCAAAAGGTTGTTTTACATTTTTCTTCTTTCCATCTTTTTTTCTCCTCTTCCGGCGGAAACGGCAGACAGCGGCATCGGAGTCGAGGACGGCTGGATATGGCAGGTAGCCGTTTTGCCTCCGCGGGAAGGCTGGGAGAGCGAAAAGGGAAAATCTGCACTCGGTGCCGTCCGGTTTGCCGAATGGCAGGTTGAGGACAGCGCTGATGGTGTGGCGGGCCGGGACATACGCTTTTTGAAGGAGTCTCCCCTGTCCTCTGAAAATGTGAAGGAGCGGGTAACTCGCTGGAAGGAGAACGGAATTGCCGCCGTCCTTTCTCTGGGGGGGGAAGAGGACGTCATGCTGCTCAGACCTCTGGTCGGCAGCACCGGACCGGTTTTTCTTTCCGCATACGGCGAGAACGGAGAAATTGCCGAGGGAGGTGTTCCTTTCCCCATGATGTTTGCCCTCGACCTCTCAAGGGATTTCAGGATAGCCGCCTATGCGGAATATGCGAAAAAAAGTCTTGAGCAGGGAACAGGAGTGGCTGTTCTCGGAGACCGTTTTGACCCTTACCTGGAACGGTTCGCCAGGAATCTTGGAGACCTTCTGTCCTCTTCGGGGTTTTCCGTCAGTCAATACTGGCTGCCCGGAGCAGGACCGGATTCCTTTCGCATGATAGAGTCCGAGGCCATGTCGGAGGGATCGGCGGTTCTGGTTTCATTGGCCGGATCAATGGTTGTCCGGGACATTTGGCGGGCTGTCAGGAGGAAGGAGAATGCCTTTCGAATCTGGTACGGAGGGGAGCCCGGAAAGATGCTTCTTTCTTTTGACGGTACCATTGCTGTTGACCAGGAGGTACCGCTCGGCAGAGACAGGTCCTTTGTCACCCTTGGCCGGGAGATTTGGAGGCGTACCAGGACGGTTGTCAGGGAGCCGAGTGCCGCGGGAAGAGCCTATGCCGCCTGCCTGTGGATTTTTGAAGGGTTCCGGAAAGCAGGCTCTCCCGAAGCGGCTCCCCTCGCGAAAGCAATGGAGTCCGTCACGGGCATTGCCCTGGGTTCCCTGCCCCTTTCTGTCAACCCGGCGACCCATCGCCCTTTTATTCGTGAAGTCGCCATTCTCGAGGTAAAAGACCGGGTTTTCAGACCTGTGGATTATTTCCAGGTTACCGGCCCTGGTTTTTTGCCCTGAAGAAATGTCGCTGTTTTCAACTATTGAGGAGGATGACGATATGAAATTGCGGGACGTGGTACAGAACATACGGGCTGAAGTGCTCTACGGTGATGAACTCCTTGACTCCATCGACATCGAGTGCGCTTACGGAGCGGATCTCATGAGCGACGTGCTGGCCTTCGCCCGTCCTGGATCCCTTCTCCTCACAGGCCTGACCAACATTCAGATTGTGAGGACAGCCCAGATGCTCGATCTGCCTGCCGTAGTTTTCGTCCGGGGGAAAAAACCCCAGGAAGCCGCTGTAAAGCTTGCCTCGCAAATCAAGATGCCGGTGCTTCTGTGCCAGATGAGTATGTTCGAGACGTGCGGCATTCTCTTCGAGAAAGGAATACTGCCCTGTCACATACCGGACAGAGGGGTGTAGAGCGTGGGGCAGGAGCCGTACGTGGAAGAATACACAATACAGGCGGGAGATTTTTCCGCCATCGGCGAAGCCTCCACGAAATTCCGGGCAACCCTCAAAATGCTGGGAATCCCGTCGGAAGTTGTCCGAAGGGCAGCCGTGGTGGCTTATGAAGCCGAGATGAACGCCATGATTCATGCAGGAGGAGGAACAATCCGCATGACGGTGGCATCGGATCGTCTTGAAATAATGGCCGCAGACCAGGGGCCGGGGATTCCTGACGTGGCACTGGCCATGCAGGAAGGATATTCCACTGCCTCTGACGAGATCCGGGAGCTTGGTTTCGGGGCAGGAATGGGATTGCCGAACATCGAACGGAACTCTGATGAGATGAACATCGAAACCGAAGTGGGTGCCGGGACGGTCCTTACGGCCACAATCAATTTTCCGGGACAGTGATTTTTTGCCCAAGCCGCAGACAGCAGCGGAATGACGTGAAGGAGTGGTGAAGGTGTCCGGAGGAATACGAGTTCGTGAGTCCCGGTGCCGGGGGTGCGCCAACTGCATAAAGTCATGTCCCACTGAAGCGATCCGGGTGATAGACGGGCTTATCCGCATTATCCCGGACCTCTGCATAGATTGCGGGGAATGCATACGGAGCTGCAAAGACAAGGCAATTACAGTGAACGAGGACGAATGGGATCTTCTGCGGTCAAGGGAAGGCCTGGTCCTCATGGCCGACCCGACTTTTTACGTTCAGGTGGGGGCGTACTCCCGCCCGCGGCTGATGAAGGAAGCCCTGGAGCATCACGGGTTCCGGGATATCGCCGAATACGCGTCCATCGCCTTCGACCTTGCGGCGTACGCCGCGGCAGGTATCATCAGTGAAGGCGGGGATAATCTCCCCTACATCTCAACCTATTGTCCCGCCGTAATCAGGCTCATTCAAATCAATTTTCCGGAGCTTGTGGGGAGGATTCTGCCTGTAGAGTCTCCTCTTGAGACGGCGGTATCCATCTGGAGGAGCGCTACAGGAGGGGATGAAAAAGTGACCCTCGTCTCACCCTGTCCTGCCAAGGCCACCCTTGTCCGCAATCCCGTAGGAAGGAAAAAAAGTGCCCTGGAGTACGTGGTGAGCGTGAAGAAGGTCATCCGGGACCTTCTCGCCTACAACGTCAAGGTCACCGGGACGAAAACAAAGGCAATCAGCAGGCGGTGGCTGCTCTGGTCCATTTCCGGAGGTGAAGCCCGGCACATCTCGTCTTTCTCTGACAAGGGACTTACGTCCGTTGCAGTCTCCGGTCTGAGGAATACCATGGATCTTCTCAACGAGCTGGAGCTAGGACGGCTTGCCGGCGTGGATTTTATCGAGTGCAGGGCCTGCGACCTGGGATGCATCGGCGGAACGGGTACATATGAATCCCGTTTTCTTTCCCAGCTGCGGCTGGAGAATATCGAGACAGAGTGGCTTCCCACCCACGATGAGATGGAGGAAATCCGAACCTGGTACGACAAGGGAATATGGCGGCTGGACACTCCCATTCAGGTCAGAGAGCGGCTTCCCCTTTCCCAGGACCTGGGCGAGGCAATGGCGAAGCTGAGGGAAATGGACGCAATCTACGCCGGGCTGCCCCATATCGACTGCGGGTCCTGCGGGCGCCCTTCCTGCCGCGCCCTGGCAGAGGACATAGTCCGGGGACAGGGCGACGAAACGGACTGCATCTTCAAGCTGAGGGAGCGTATCACTGCCCTGAGCGGGGAGATCAGGGATCTTTCCTCCAAGCTTCCCCATACTCTCCATCCTTCCGGCAAAAGGAGGCAGGGAGCATGAAAGTATCTGAAATAGCCGAACTTCTCGGTCTCAGGCTTTATTCGCCCGGTGATCCGGACAGGGAGATCGGAGGCGTCATTTCCGGTGACCTGCTGAGTTTCATCATGGCCGAGGCCAGGGAAGGATGGATGTGGATCACCATACAGGTGCATCTGAACGTAGCTGCGGTAGCAGTACTCAAAGAGGTTCCCTTTATTCTTGCCGCATCCGGCAGAAAGCCTGAAAAAGAACTCATTGAACGGTGCATTGAAGAAGGCATTACCCTTGCCGGTACGGAACTGTCTTCCTTTGAGACAGCCGGGAAGCTCTGGGAGGCCGGTCTCGGAAGATTGCCATGAACCTCTCCCCTTTCTGGGTTGACCTTCATCTTCACACAGTACTCTCCCCATGCGGTGAACTGGAAATGGGAGCTCCGGAGATCGTGGAGGCTTACAGGAAGGCGGACATCGCCCTTTGCGCGGTAACCGACCACAACGCATCGGACAACGTCGAAGCCATAGCGGGCGCTGCTGATGGAAACCCGGTCGTTCTTTCCGGGATGGAGGTTCAAACCGCGGAAGACATTCATATTGTGGTTATTTTCCCCGGCATCCTTGAAGCCGGGGATTTTCAGAGGTGGCTCTGGATGAAAATGCCGCCGGTGGCCAACCGGCCTGAAATTTTCGGAGATCAGCTGATCATCAACAAGGAGAACGGCATCACCGGAGAACAGGATATTCTTCTTGTCCAGGGAGCAGGATATTCCGCCGACGAAACAGCGGAGGAGGCCCGGAACAGGGGAGGGCTGGTCATCCTTGCACACCTCGACCGACCGTCCTTTTCCTACGAAGCGGTCCTTGGCCCTGTGCCGGACGATTTCCCCTGCCACGCCCTGGAACTTTCGCCAGCCGTTTCCCACAGCGAATTTGCCCGATGGAGGGAACGTTATCCCCACAGGGTCTTCATCCGATCATCCGATTCCCACAGGCTCTGCACAATCTCCAGGGACAGGTGCACAGCCATGATGCTCGAATCTCCGTGCTTTCGTGAGGTCGAACTGGCCCTCAGCGGTCAGGAGGGACGCTCAGTGGTCTGTCCCTGGGGCGAAGGCGGACATTTGTGGCGCCGCTCCAGTTCTGCGTAGACCTCCCTGGGACTCACTCCCGAAGCGAGCAGGGCCGCTTCAAGGTGATAAAGAAGGTCCGCCGCCTCATACACAGTTTCCTTCCTGTCTCCTGCCGCCACGGCCAGGGCGGTCTCCACGCCTTCCTCCCCGACCTTCTGCGCGACCCTCCGCAGACCCATCGACAGCAGCCGTGCGGTGTAGCTTTCTTTGGGGTCGTCGAGACGCCGTTTCTCCAGGTATCTCCAGAGGATGCCCGGAAAGGTTCCCCGTCCTTCGCAAGGGGGGGTGAGAAGTCTGTGGAAGCAGGATCTCTCCCCGGTATGGCATGCCGGCCCGGCAGGTTCCACCAGGGCGAGAAGGGCATCTCCGTCACAGTCCAGCCGGAGTTCCTGGAGCAGGAGTGTGTTTCCGCTCGTTTCTCCCTTCTTCCATATCTCCTTTCTTGACCTGCTCCAGAAGGTCATCATGCCCGTCGTCAATGTTGCTTCCAGTGATTCCCTGTTCGCCCATGCCATCATGAGAACCTCACCTGAAAGCACGTCCTGAACAATAACGGGCACCAAGCCGTCAGCGGCGAATTGAACGTCGTCAAGAGAAATTTTCATGTTCATCACCTTGAGGGGCGGACGGGAATGCCCCGTTCCGCAAGATAGCGTTTCAGGTCCGGAATGCGGATTTCGCCGAAATGAAAGATCGAGGCTGCCAGAGCCGCGTCGCTTCCTGACCGGAAGGTGTTCAGTATGTGCTCCATGGACCCCGCCCCCCCCGACGCAATGAGGGGAACCGTGGCCGTCTTCGATGCGAGTGTGTTGAGCTCGTCGTCGTACCCGGTTTTCACACCGTCCCTGTCCATGGAAGTGAGGAGAATCTCACCGCATCCCCTGCGGACTCCTTCAGCGATCCATTCCAGGGCGTCCAGCCCTGTAGCTGTTCTTCCTCCGTCGATGAAAACCTCCCACTTTTCTTTTTCGCACCGCCTGGCATCCACTGCAAGGACCACCGCCTGTTTTCCCAGCAGGGCGGCGCATTCCCCGATCAGGAGGGGATTCCGGACCGCTGCCGAGTTCAGGGAAATCTTGTCCGCCCCAAGGGCTATAATGTCCCGGGCCTGTTCAACGGAAGAAATGCCTCCTCCCACAGTGAAGGGAATAAAAAGGGTATCGGCCACAGCCGTTACCCATGATGTCATGGTCCGCCTGCGCTCCGAAGAGGCGGTTATGTCGAGGAAAACCAGTTCATCCGCTCCTTCGTCCATGTAGGCGGCGGCAAGCCGTGCGGGGTCCCCGGCGTCCCTGAGATTTACGAAGTTCACTCCCTTGACGACTCTTCCGTCCTTGACATCCAGGCAGGGGATGATTCTTTTTGTCAGCATTTCGAAGCCTCCTTCATGGCTTCATCAAGCCCCACCGTTCCTTCGTACAGCGCTCTGCCGAGAACTGCTCCCGAGAGTCCGTCTCCTGCCAGGTGCCTGATGTCTTCAAGGGTTGAAATGCCGCCGGCGGCGATGAAGGAAATTCCCGGGCAGGAGGCAAGAAGCCTGCGGTACATCTCCCGGTCCGGACCCGTTCCCGTCCCGTCTCGATGGACGGCGGTGACGAGAAACAGGGTAAATCCCGAAGCGGCTATCCGTTCCACGAGCTGTTCCGGGGAGAGGGCGGCTGTTTCCTGCCACCCGGAGATGGCAACCCGGCCGTTCCGGATGTCAACTGCAGGTATAATCCTGTTTCCGAACCGTTCATAGAGTTGTGCTGCTTTCGAGGGGTCGGTCCCGAGCAGGCTGCCGGAATAAACTCTCTCGGCTCCTGCCGCAAGTGCTGCGTCAATGGTCTCAGCACTGCGGAGTCCTCCCCCGTACTGAACCCTGAGTCCGGTGTTCTTTAGAACAGCTATTGCGGAAAGGTGGCAGGGAAGACCTTTCTTCGCACCTTCAAGGTCGATGACATGAATCCATTCCGAACCTGCTTCCCTGAACATGCGGGCAGTTCCTTCAAGATCAGAGCCGTAGGCAGTCCGTTCTTCGAACCGCCCTTCCCTCAGACGGATGATTTCTCCCCCGAAGAGATCCATTGCGGGGTAGATGTCCATCAGTGCGCCTCCTTCCGGATAAGACCAGCCACTTCGTCAAGAAGGGAAAGTCCGGCATGTCCGCTGCGCTCAGGGTGAAACTGAAATCCCGCGACCCGGTTTCTGAGGACCATGGAGGTGAATGTTTTCCCTTCGAGAGAGGTTCTTCCTGCAGCAAAAGGGGAATCGAACAGTGCGTAGCTGTGAACAAAGTAGAAAAACTCCCCTGAAGGGACGTGGGGGTCAAATTCTGGAGGAAAACCTGTCCATTCAACCGAGTTCCACCCCATGTGGGGTTTTTTCGCCGCTTCCAGAAGACGGATCTCTCCCGGGATGAGGCCAAGACCGGGATGGCTGCCGTCCTCCAGGCCACGGTCACAGAGGAGCTGCATGCCAAGGCAGATGCCGAGGAGAGGTTTCCCTTCGGCGGCCCACGACAGAAGACGGGCCGCCCAGCCGGAATCCCGGAGCCTGGCCGAGGCCGGTCCAAATGCCCCTACACCGGGAAGGACGGCCAGAGAATAGGCTTCGGTCAGATCCTTCGGGGAAGAGAGAAGCCGTGCTTCTTCACCAAGAGAGCCGAAGGCCCTCCGGACGTTGCCGGTGTTGCCCACCTGGTAATCAACGACGGCGATCATGCCAGGGTTCCCTTGGTGCTCTGGACTTTTTCCGCAGGGACAAAGGCCTCCCTCAGAGCTCTCCCCGCTCCCTTGAAGAGAGCCTCCGCCAGATGATGGGCGTTATCGCACGCAAGAGCCCGGGCGTGAAGGGTAATGCGCCCTTCTCTGCAGAAGGCCTTCCAGAATTCCGGAACGAGTTCAAGGTCAAAGTCGCCGCACTTTTCAGCCGGGAATGTGCCCTGCCATTCAAATTGTCCCCTTCCGCCCAGGTCAGCGGCTGCAAGTACAAGAGAACCGTCCATGGGAAGGGCGCACCACCCGTACCTCGTTCGCGGGGTTTGCTCCGCCGCCAGGGCGAAAGCCCGCCCGAGGAGAATTCCCAGATCCTCAGTCAGGTGGTGCCAGTCGACATCCTCGTCTCCGCTGGCATCTACGGTCAGTCCCATGCCCGCATGGAAGGCGAAAAGTTCCACCATGTGGCGGAGAAAACCGCAGGAGACCGATACCCTGATCTCCTCTCCCTCTGGGAGAAGTTCCAGGGAAATCGACGTTTCTTTTGTTTTTCGCTCCAGTTTCACTTTCATGACTGTTTCTCCTTCACAAGGGAGGATATTTTGTTCATCACTGATTGTATCTCCTTCCATCTCAGGGCTGTGCTTTTTCTGCTCGCAACAAGACGGAGGGAGACGTCACACACGTGCTCCAGGATTTCCAGGCTGTTCGCCCTGAGGGTACTCCCCGTCTGGACGATGTCAAGGATGCAGTCGCTCAGTCCGAGCTTTGGAGCAAGTTCGATGGAACCGTGGAGATGGATTATGTCCACCTGGACTCCCCGGGCGGAGAAGTGGGCGTCGGCGATCCGCGGATACTTAGTGGCGACCTTCAGACCCATAAGTTCCGAGGCATGGCCCTGAAACCGTTCCGCCTGGTTTTTTGGGCCGGCCACCACGACGGAACACTTCCCCGAACCGGTGTCCAGAAGTTCCATCAGTGGCATGGCGCTTTCGAGAAGTACGTCTCCCCCGGCGAATGCCAGGTCCGCTGTTCCGTAGCTGACGTACAGAGGCACGTCCGAAGGCTTGGCGAGAATATATCTGTACCCCTCCGTCTCGATGACAAGTTTTCTTCCGGGAGATGCCAGGCCATCACAGGGAATTCCGGATTCGGATATCATCTGAACGGCGTCGGAAAATACCCTGCCCGTGGGAAGGGCTATTGTGAGCATCATCATTTTCCCCCTTTCCTGAAAGGCCCGGCCGGGACAAGGGTGAATGCTGTTCCCGAGGCCAGATCCATCCATGAACGGCATCCCCGTTTTTCTGCCGCCTGGAGGGAGGACGCTCTGTCATTCTTCCAGTCCATTTCGATCCTGGTGCCGTCAGAGATCAAATCGGCAGCCCTGCGAAGGGCTTCATCGGGAGAAAGCTGCCCAGCCCATGCCATTACAGGAGCTACACGGGTGCGGAAGCGAGAGAGTCCTGCTGCCTGTTCCAGGTCGAGTGCGAAGCCCATAGCCTGTCCCTTGAGACCGCACGACGCAAGCAGCCTGTCGTACCGTCCTCCTCCGCCGAGAGACCTTCCGGACTCCCAGGAATAAATCTCGAAAAGGGGACCGCTGTAGTAGCCAGGGTCCCGGACAAGAGAGAGATCAATGGATAATCGTTCTCCATAGCCCAGGCTTTTCAGGGTCTCGACAGTGGTCTTGAGTGCAGAAAGGGGAGCGCCTTTTCCCCAGAGTTTTTCTGCTTCGTCGAGGACAGTTCCGTCTCCCCGCAGCCGGGGGATTGCCAGGAGGATAGTCCTGTAAAAATCCGGGATGTTTCCCCTCTCGAGGAGGGAGTAATAGTCTGGAAGACTCCCTTTCCGAAGGGCATCGGCAAGTCCCTGGGCCGTGGCGGATTCAATGGAAACGAGCGCTCGCTGAAGAAACGTGGAATCACCAAGAGCAATGGTCGTGCGTTCCAGGCCCAGGGTATCAAGAACCCGCAGGAGCAGGGAGAGCATCTCAGCGTCGGCTCCTTCTCCCTCCCATCCCAGGAGTTCCGCGCCGAGCTGAAAGGATTCTATGGAAGTCCTCGGAGGTGCGGATTTCATGTAGATTCTGTCGCAGTAGCAGATGCGGAGAGGTCTCTCTTCGGGGGCGTAATGGGACGCCAGGTAAGTCACGGCTGCAAGTGTTATATCTCCTCTCAGGCAGCAGGGCTCACCGTAGGGGGTTGTCAGTGTTACGAGCCTGGACCTTACCTGGGAGGGCAGCTTCTCCCATGATGATTCGAGAAGCTGCAGACCCGATGGAAGAAAGGGGGAATATCCCCAGTTCTCAAAGAGGGAAATGAATTCCTTCCTGCATTCCTCCATGGCATGGGCAAGCTCTCCTCCGACGTTTACGCAGCCTCTTGGCAGCCTGTTCACCATCTCGGGAGTCTCCCGTACACTGTTTTCATGATCTCTTCCTCACTTTATCGAAATAATAGGTTAGAGTGATGAGTTGCTGACCTCAAGGATGGTATCATTATATCCACCGGGTGTAAAGCCGACAGGGAATGTTTTGTTCCTGGCTCCGGCAGGGAGGGAGGGGAATCCGTGGCAAAAGGCGAAAAGGGAAGATATGTCTGTTCCGCATGCGGTGCCGTTTCTCCCGTATGGACAGGTAAATGTTCTTCCTGCGGCGAATGGGGATCCCTGGAGAAGGAACCGGACGCTCCCGTTCCCGGAGCGTCTCTCCGTTCATCGAGAGCGTCAAGGGTTGATGCGGCCTCGGTAGTTCCGCCTGACCGGATGCCTGCAGGGTCTGATGAGTTCGACCGTGTCCTGGGCGGAGGGTGGGTTCCCGGTGGTGTCTTTCTTCTGGGAGGAAAGCCCGGGATAGGAAAATCAACCCTGCTTCTCCAGACCTGCGGGAAAATGGCCTCTGAGGGGAACAGGGTGCTGTATATTTCCGGCGAGGAGTCGGAATCCCAGGTGGCCCTGAGGGCCCGCAGGCTGGGGGCGGCTTTGGGCGGTCTTGACCTTTTTTGCGACAGTGATCTGTCTGCAGCCCTTGCGTGCCTTGATAATCACCGTTTTTTCGTTGTTGACAGCGTTCAGGCCATGAGAGCAGACGGTGCGGAAGGGTGGGCCGGCAGCCCCGGACAGGTTCGGGCCTCAGCCCAGATGTGCATTGCATCTGCAAAGGAGCGGGGCATTCCCGCCGTCCTCGTGGGCCACATCACCAAGGAAGGAAGAATCGCAGGCCCCATGCTCCTGGAGCATATGGTCGACGGTGTGCTGACCTTCTCAGGAGACGACTATTCACCGTACAGGATGCTCCGGGCCAGCAAGAACCGTTTCGGGAGCACAGATGAACTCGGTGTCTTCGAAATGGGAGAGAACGGTCTTTTCCCAGTGAAGGACGTGAGCGGCCTGTACTGGAACAAGGCGGAGGAGTCGGTCCCGGGCGTAGCCATGACGGTGGTTCTCGAGGGTACCCAGCCCCTGGTGGCGGAAATACAGTCACTGGCGGCCGGTACGGCATTTCCCTACCCGAAGAGGACAGGGCGCGGGATTGACCTGAACAAGATACAGCTATTCTCCGCCGTGCTGGAAAAAAGGTGCGGTGTCGGATGCGGGCTTTTTGATATTTATGTGAATGTCGCGGGAGGCCTGGTTCTCAGGGAGCCCGGAGCCGATCTGGCGCTGTGTGCGGCTCTTGCTTCCGCTGTGAGGGATGTTTCCCTCCCTGAAAAGTGTGTTTTTTTAGGTGAAGTGGGACTGGCGGGTGAAGTCAGGCCTGTGGTGAGACTTTCGAGACGGCTCCAGGAGGCCGCCCGGCTGGGTTTTACCCGGGCTGTTGTCAGTTCAAGAGAAGAACTTGCGGAAAAAAAGGCTCCCATCGAAATCGTGAGGGCGGCAACACTGAATGATGTCCTGAAGGCGGTGATGAAATGAAAAGGAAAATTCGGCGTTCTGCGGCTGTTTTTTTGGTGACGGCCCTGTTCTTTCTCTTCCCGGCTCCTTTGTTTGCTTTTGTGCTTGCTGCGTCACTTGAGGGAACAGTGGGCATCGCCATGGAAAAGTTTGCGGGCGACGTTCTTGACAGGGCGGCACGGGAGCAGGCTTCAGTAGTCGTCTTCAGACTGGATACCCCGGGAGGGCTCGTGAGTTCCATGAGGGGAATCACAACGGCCATACTTGAATCCAAGGTTCCTGTGGTGGTGTGGGTGTCTCCGAGCGGTGCGAGAGCAGCATCTGCGGGGGCTTTTATTCTCCAGTCGGCGCACGTGGCGGCCATGGCTCCGGGGACGAACGTTGGCGCAGCCCAGCCGGTTATGGCTTCCGGGAAGGACGCTCCCGACACGGATATGAAAAAGAAGATTACCAACGACCTTTCTGCACAGATTCGCTCCCTCGCCCAGCTCAGGAAGAGGAACGCTGACGTGGCGGAGAGAATGGTGTCTGAGAGTCTTTCGATTACCGCTGAAGAAGCCCTTTCCCTCGGGGTGGCTGATCTTGTAGCTTCGGACATGGAATCCCTCCTCCTCGCCATTAGGGGGAGAGAGGTGACTGCGGGCAGCCGGACGCTGTTCATCGATCCGCCTTCCGGTCCGCCTGTGGAGGTGACAATGAGCCTCAGGGAGAAGATCCTCCAGTTTGTTTCAAGTCCGGACATTGCCTACCTTCTCCTGACGGCCGGAGTGCTCGCCATTATTTTTGAAGTCATGTCGCCGGGGGGATTTGTCCTTGGAACTGCAGGGGCCGTGATGGTACTTCTTGGGGCCTTCGGGCTCCGGATGCTTCCTTTCAACTGGGCGGGCATCATACTTCTTTTCGCGGGTATCGCCGTACTCGTCCTCGACCTCATGGTGGGCGGCATCGGTGTGCTGAGCCTTTTCGGCCTTGCCGCTCTCGTGACCGGGGGCCTGATCCTTTTCCGTGCGCCGGGAGGTGAGCTGTTGAATGTGTCCATGAGCTTCATTGCCGGAATGTCCATAGCTCTCGGCCTCTTCTTTTTCGCCGCTCTCTTTCTGATCCTCCGGTCCATGAAAAGGAAAGCTTCTTCGGGAAGAGAGGGGATGATCGGCATTGAGGCCGAAGTTGTTGAGGATGTTGCTCCTGTGGGACTCGTAAAATGCCGCGGTGAGATATGGAAAGCGAGGACCGGCGGTAATTTCATCCCGAAAGGAAGAACAGGAAAAGTGACGGCGGTTAGGGGGATGACCCTGATCATAGAAGAAGACGGCAGGAAAGATCTTCCGGCCGGAGACAGCCTGGAAAAACAGGAAAAGGGGGAGAACTCATGATTATCGATGCAGTGGAAATGATACTCAGTATTGGCACGTCCTTTGGATTCCTTCTCATCGCCGTGTTCATACTTGCCTCTGCGGTGAAGATTGTACCCGAATACCAGCGGGTGGTGGTTTTTCGACTCGGCAGACTCGTGGGCTCGAAAGGCCCTGGCGTTGTCCTTGTTATTCCCCTCATCGACAGGGTGGTGAGGGTTGATCTCCGGGTCGTGACGCTGGACGTTCCCGTCCAGGAGGTCATCACAAAGGACAATGTCCCTATCAAGGTGAACGCCGTAGTGTATTTCCGGGTCATGGACCCGGCCTTTTCGGTTGTGGAGGTGGAAAACTACATCCTTGCCACGAGCCTCCTCTCCCAGACGACGCTCCGTTCAGTGGTGGGCTCCGCGGACCTTGACGAGGTCCTCTCGTCCAGGGAAAAAATCAACAGCGAACTGCAGAAGATCATCGACGAGCGGACCGATTCGTGGGGCATCAAGGTAAGTGCCGTTGAGGTAAAGGAGCTTGAACTGCCGGAAAGCATGAAGCGGGCTATGGCAAAACAGGCGGAGGCGGAGAGGGAGCGGAGGGCGAAGATCATCAACGCCGAGGGAGAGCTCCAGGCGGCCCAGAAGCTCAGCGAGGCGGCAAAGCAGATGGAAATGTCGCCCATCACGCTCCAGCTGAGATACCTCCAGACACTCCGGGAGATCAGCGGGGACAAGAACTCCACCACCATATTCCCCCTGCCCCTTGATCTTGTGAAGCCCTTCATGGAGAGATTCTTCAAAAAAGAGGATCATCCCGGAAAGGATTCCTGAGACCGGGGTGCCGTTCCGGGCGGGAACTATTTCCTGTCCGGAACGGTCCTGTTTGGTATATAATGCCGGAAAAGGACGGACCGTTCCCGCCTCATGGAGAGGCGGAAGCGGTCCGGCGAACGACCGACGCCAGGACTGACGGTATTCCGCCAGTTTATGCAGGTGTATGGTCGTTTGTGTGTTTTCCGGTAAAAATGCAGCGTTCATCAAGGAGGAAGGGTCTATGGGCTACGATTTTCAATCCATCGAGAAAAAATGGCAGCATACATGGGAGAGCGAAGGCACGTTTAACGCCGATGCTGACTCTGGCAGGGAGAAGTTCTACTGCCTCGAGATGTTCCCGTACCCAAGCGGGGCCTTGCATATGGGGCATCTCAGGAATTACTCAATCGGCGACATGATGACCCGTTTCCTCTGGAAGAAGGGGTTGAACGTGCTTCACCCCATCGGGTTCGATGCCTTCGGCATGCCTGCCGAAAATGCCGCCATGAAGTACAACACGCCTGCTGCGGAGTGGACGTGGAAGAACATTGAGCACATGACGGTGCAGCTCAAAAACATGGGGTGCAGCTATGACTGGCGCAGGCGCGTTGAGACGTGCAATCCAGACTACTACCGGTGGACCCAGTGGATTTTTCTCCAGTTTTTCAAGAAAGGTCTTGCCTACAGGAAAAACGCTCCCGTGAACTGGTGCGAGAGCTGCAGCACCGTGCTTGCAAACGAGCAGGTCATTAACGACGGCCATTGCTGGAGATGCGGCACTCCCGTGGTGAAGCGCAACCTTGAGCAGTGGTTCCTGAGGATAACCGATTATGCCCAGGAACTGCTTGACGATCTTGACAACCTTCCCGGTTGGCCTGAGCGGGTCAAGATCATGCAGCGCAACTGGATCGGCCGCTCCGAGGGTGCCCGCCTCTCATTCACAGAGAAGACTACCGGTGAAAAGATCGAAACCTTCACCACCAGGTTCGACACGATTTTCGGCGTGACGTTCCTCGCCCTTGCCCCCGAACATCCCTTCGTTCAGAAGATCATCAGCCTCTCCCCTGAAGGGGACAGGATTTCGGCCTTCGTGCAGAAGTGCGTTTCCCAGAGCTCCATCGAACGCACCGCCGTGGGCGGCGAAAAAGAAGGCATCTTCACCGGCTTTTCCGCCGTGAACCCCGTGACGGGAGAGGAGTTCCCGATACTCATCGCCAACTACATCCTCATGGATTACGGAACGGGAGCCCTCATGGGCGTGCCGGCCCACGACCAGAGGGACTTCGAGTTCGCCAGAAAATACGGCATTCCCGTGAAGCCTGTGATCAACCCCGCCGAAGGAGAGCCCCTCGACGGAAAATCCATGGAAAAATCCTTCGAAGACGACGGAATTACGTGCAATTCCGGGCAGTTCGACGGACTTCCCACGTCGAAGGCAATTCCGGAGATGATTGAATGGGGCGTCCAGAAGGGATTCTGCACCAGGGAAGTGAACTTCAGGATCCGGGACTGGCTCATCTCCAGGCAGAGGTACTGGGGAGCTCCCATTCCCGTTGTGTACTGTGAACAATGCGGTATCGTTCCCGTTCCCGAAGAAGACCTTCCCGTTCTCCTTCCTGACAGGGTGAAAATCAGCGAGGTAGGCAAGTCTCCCCTCGCAGAGGACGGGGAATGGCTTTACGTGCCCTGCCCGAAGTGCGGCCGCCCCGGGCGCAGGGAAGCGGACACCATGGATACGTTCATCTGCTCCTCCTGGTATTTCTTCAGGTACTGTTCTCCCAGGAATGAGGGCGAGGTTTTCTCGAAGGAAGAAGCAGCCTACTGGATGCCCGTGGACCAGTACATCGGCGGTATTGAGCACGCCTGCCTGCATCTTATTTACGCAAGATTCTTCACCAAGTTTTTCGCAGACATCGGACTGAGCACCGCCCGGGAGCCCTTCACCAATCTCCTGACCCAGGGCATGGTCATCAAGGACGGGGCAAAGATGTCCAAATCCCTCGGGAACGTGGTGGATCCCGATGAAATCATCTTAAAATACGGGGCTGATACTGCACGGCTCTTCATTCTATTCGCTGCTCCTCCAGCCAATGACCTCGACTGGTCGGAACGGGGCGTGGAGGGAGCTCACCGTTTTCTCAACAGGGTGTGGCGTCTTGTGGAAGAGAACATTTCCGTTCTGAAGGGGAAAGATAAGAATTCGCCGGTTCTCATGAAAGATCTGAAAGATCCTCGTCACAGAGAACTCAAGAGAAAAATCCACACCACCATTAGGGACGTGACCAGGGATATCGACCAGGAAAAACAGTTCAACACGGCGGTTGCCCGCCTGATGGAGCTTCTGAATGCCCTCGGTTCCTTCAGGCCGGAAACCAGCCTGGAATTGTCCATTTTCCGGGAAGGAACGGATGTCCTTCTTTCATGCCTGAATCCCTTCTGCCCCCACGTCACTGAAGAACTGTGGGAAATGAGCGGTCACACCGAGACGCTTGCGAAACTCAGCTGGCCTGTTGCGGAAGAAGATGCTCTCGAGGCCGACACGGTAACGGTGGCGGTTCAGATTAACGGCAAGGTTCGCGAAAAGGCGGAATTCCCCGCCGGCCTCACCGGGGATGAGCTGAAGCGCCGAATCCTTGAAATGCCTGGAGTGGCAAAACGGATTGAGGGAATGGAAATCGTGAAGATAATTACTGTTCCCGACAGGCTTGTCAACGTGGTGGTGAAGGGGTAGTGCCCAGGATCAAGGTGCTCTCGACTTCCGGTGCCGCAGGTCGGCAGCTGCTTGAAGACACTCTTGCGGCTCTTGCGTCGGAAGGATACTCCCGCACGGGAACAACCGGCGGAGATGACTGGGCCTCCGTCATTTCCGCCGGACGGACGGGCAGCCTGTTCAACGAAAAACGGGTGACTGTGGTGGAAGGGGCCGAGATACTCGGCCCCTTCCCCGATACGTTGCAGCCCTTTCTGCAGGACGAGGGGGATCCGGAGGTCATTCTTCTTGTTTACGAAACCTCTCCGACGAAGCTCTTCACCCCGGAAACAAAAAAAAAGATCGATTTCCTCCGGACAGGAACGACCTCAATTGCCCCGTGGGAGCGCAAGGGCTGGATTCTGAGTCTTGCGAAGGGGATGAACGTTCGGTTTTCAGACGAAGGCGCGGCTGTCCTCGCAGAGATGCTCGATGATCCGGGTGAACTTCGTTCCGAGGTTCAAAAGCTCGGCGGGTATGCTGCGGGTTCCGAGGTAACCGGTGAAATGGTGAGAAATCTTTCTTTTGACGAAGGCAAGAGCCGGATGCTCTCTTTTCTGGATGCCTTTTGTACGGGCCGTCCGGAGGAGGTTTTTTTCTGCCTCGAGCACCTGAAAAAGGAGGACAGTGTCCTTCCTCTTGTTACTGCACTGTACAACCGGATCCGACCTGCCCTCTACCTCGGACTCTTTCCGGAAAGAGGAGGGGACTGGGTTCGTCTCGTTCTGCAGATAAAGGAGTATCCGCTGAGAATGTCACGTGAAGCACTCAGGCACTATTCCGGTCCGGCTCTTGCCGAGTTTGCTGCAGGGCTCCTTGCCCTTTCCTGGAAAGAAAAGACCTCCTCTGCGGAGGGATGGTTCGGTTTCGAGGCTCTTCTTGCCCACTGCATGGAGAACGGCGGGATCAAATAAAAAAAGCCGAGAGGACGTCTGTCCGCTCGGCTTGTATCGACTGCTCAGGGCCGTAAGGAAAACTATCAGGCCGACTGACCGTTAAGGGTTTTCACCCTGTTCGTGATCATGGATTTTCTCCTGGAACCGGTGTTTCCATGCATAACGCCCTTGACAACCGCCTTGTCGATGACGCTCTGGGCGATGGCAAGACGCTTCTCAGCGAGGGCCGTATCCTTGTTTTCAACAGCCTCAAGGACTTTCTTAACGGCGTTCTTGCAGCGCGTCGTCCAGAAACGGTTGTAGAGCCTATTCTTTTCACTGGTTTTCATCCTTTTCGCTGCGGACTTCTTGTTGGGCATGAACCTCACCTCCTCCCGCCAGAACCACGACATTCTAGCATGATTTCTGTTATATTAGCAAGGGATGGAACCGGAATGTCACGAAAAAAAGGAAAGAGAGAAAAAAGATATGGAAATACCCTCCATGGAGGACTTCTTCGGCCCTTCCGGAAAGCTCGCCGAATTTTTCCCCGCATTTGAATACAGAAAAGAGCAGGCTGACCTTGCCGAGGAAGTGCGGCGGACCCTCCTCGGAGGAGGGGGTGAGATCCTGGCGGCCGAAGCCCCTCCGGGAGTCGGAAAGACCTTCGCTCTCCTCGTTCCTGCAATGATCGAGGCCGCTTCGTCGGGAAAGAAAATTCTCTTTCTTACGGCAGGGATACCTCTCCAGGAACAGCTGATCCTGAAAGACCTTCCCGCTCTCAGCAGAGTTCTTGGGCTTCCGCTTTCCTTCGGCCTTCTCAAGGGGAAGGGGAACTATGCATGCCTGGTCAGGGCCGGTGAGGCTTCTGAAAGCGGCAAGGGAGGCTTCATCTCGTACGGGGACGGGGGAGCGGCGTCCATGCTCATAGCGGAGTGGCTTGAATCTACCGAAACAGGAGATCTTTCGGAACTCCCCCTGCCTCCCGACTCGCCTGCCGTGGCCGGTATAGCAGCCTCATCACGGGCCTGCCTCGGTTTCCGGTGCCCGTACAAGGACAGGTGTTTTTCACGCAAGGTTCTCCGGGATGCCCAGGACTGGTCCGTTGTGGTCGCCAATTATCATCTCTATTTCTCCTACCTGCTCGGTGCGGGAAAACCCTTCCCGGTGTCCTGCGACATCCTGATCTGCGATGAGGCCCACAGGATTGCCGAAGCTGCGAGATCTTCAATGGCCCTGTCGGTTTCTTCAGAGGATTTTGCCAGGCTGCTCCGGCACCGGGCCGTCTCCGAAGGAGCCGCTTTTCTGGAGCATGGTTTATCCGCCGGCAGCATTGCAGCCCTCTCGGGAGAAATACGACAGGAATCCCTTCGTTTTTTTGAACTTCTTGAGGTAAAGATTCCGGCGAAAAAGGCTTCATTCACAGGGCCCAACGAAGAACTGAGGCACCAGCAGGCTGTGGTTTCCGAAAAGGTTCTTGAGCTGCTCCGTCTCTTCGCTCCTCTTCTTGAGGATCAGGATGAACCGGACTCTCAGCATCCCGCAGCGGCAGTGTGGGCCGATGAGCTTCGGCGGATTCGGCATGCCCTGCAGTGGTGCACTGAAGTAAAAAACTATCCCTCCTGGGCCTACTGGAAAGAGGGGCGCACTCTTTCCAGTGCTCCGGCCGCTCCCTTTGACGAGCTGGCGGACAGCTTCCTGTCAGGGGCTCCCGACTCGGTTTTCTTTATCTCGGCCACCCTTACTGCCGGAGGAAAATGGGATTACTGGATGCGGGAGACCCGGATAGACCCCACCCGCTTTTTTATTGCCGGCTCACCCTTTAATCTTGAAGAACAGATGGAAATCGTAGTAGTGGACACGGGGATGGACGTAATGAACCCGGCCTATGACGACACCGTGTGCGCGGTCATAGAAAAACTCGTTGAGAGCAACGGTGGAAGCACTCTGGTTCTTCTGAGCTCCCTTCGCCTCCTGGGCAAGGCGGCCAGAACACTTCGCGGGAAGGAGAGACGCTACACCGTCCTCGTCCAGGGGGAGCTCCCACGGTCGGATCTGCTCATGAAGTTCAGGGAGGATCGCACATCAGTTCTCGTGGGAAGCGCCTCATTCCGGGAAGGCGTGGATATACCGGGTGAAGGCCTGACACAGGTCATCATCGACCGGATTCCTTTTCCCCACCCGGGGGATCCCCTGGTGCAGGCACGGACTGCCCTTGAGGGAAGCGCCGCCTTTTCACGAACCATACTTCCAGAGGCAAAAATGCTTCTTAAACAGGCTGCCGGACGGCTGATCCGATCACGGGAGGACCGGGGCAGGGTGGCCATAATCGACGGACGGGTGCTTCGCAGGATCGATTGGAATATCCCCGCGGCTCTTCCGGCGGTGAAATACAGGCGGCTGGTGGTCTCCTCCAACCGTTCAACAAAATCTGTTGCTCCCGCCGGACCGGTGTGATATAGTATCAAGGCTGAAAAAAAGAAGCCGTTGAAAAACGGCTGATGTCCTTTATTGCCATTGGGAGGTGTCATCGTGAAACAGACGTTTCAGCCCCACAACAGACCGAGGAAAAGAAAAATGGGATTCCTCGCGAGATCGAGCTCTCCAACGGGCCGGCGGGTTCTTCGCAACCGCAGGAGAAAGGGCCGCACACGGCTGGCCGTGTAGTCTTTGAAATTCCTTTTTCCACGGTCTTCACGCCTTCAACGAGGGTGGGAGTATGACCTTGTCTTCCGCACCGGCAAACGACTGAAAGGCGAGCTGGTGCGGTTGCTGTTTCTGGAGGCGCCGGACGGTCGCACCCGAGTTGGGTTTGCTGTCGGGAAGCGCCAGGGGAAATCGCACGAAAGAAACAGGGGGAGGCGGATTCTCAAGGAAGGCTTTCGCCGCCTGTTGCCGTGGATGAAGGATGGCGTCTGGGTGATCGCTTCTCTTCGGAGCGGGGGGATGACCTCAGGCGCAAGGGAAGTTTATTTTGACCTTGCCCGGGTTCTCGTTGCCCGGGGAGTTCTGACCCGCACATGGCCGGGAGCTGACTGGCAATGCACAGAAGAGAAAAGGAAGGAACGGGCTTGAGTGTCGCCTCCAGGATCGGCATAGGGCTGATAAGAGGCTACCAGCTGTTCATTTCGCCGCTTCTTGGTCATAATTGCCGTTTTTATCCCTCATGTTCACAGTATGCCGCAGAAGCTCTGGCGATACACGGTTTTCTGAAAGGTGTTTTTCTTGCAGCACGACGGATTTGCAAATGTGCTCCGTGGCATCCGGGAGGGTACGACCCTGTACCGCCCCGGATTCAGGGAAACGGGGCTTATATCTCCGAGGATGGTGATCGATAGTGGGTTCAATCTGGAAAATGGGTGGAGACCTGATGATGAAGCTCATGGAGCTTGTCCATGGCTTTACAGGTTCCTGGGGACTGGCCATAATTATCCTGACGCTGATCGTCAGGCTCCTGCTGCATCCCCTGACGCAAAAGCAGATGGCGAGCATGCAAAAAATGCAGAAACTTCAGCCCCGCATCAAAATGCTTCAGGAGAAGTACAAGGATGACAAGGAAACCCTCAATAGAGAGATGATGGCTCTCTACAAGGAGAACAAGGTCAACCCCGCAGCGGGGTGCCTTCCCCTTCTTGTACAGCTTCCGGTGTTTATTCTTCTCTACCAGGTGCTGACGAACTACGACTTCTCCGGCGTCTCCTTCCTCGGCATTCAGCTGGACGGATCCGTGCTTTCAACTCTCGGGCAGGCTATCGGCCTCACCCTGGAAAAGGAACAGCTGGGCATCATGTCCGTTTTCTACGGTATCATGGCTAATCCGGCCGGCCTTGCGAACGTCGGAATATACCTCGCAAACACCCTGCTTCTGGCGGCAATCGGTTTCCTGACCTGGTACCAGCAGCAGCTTACAGCCAGCGGAAATCCCCAGATGGCCATGATGAACTGGTTCATGCCCCTTTTCCTCACGTTCATCTGTTTAAGCCTGCCGGGAGGAGTCCTTCTCTACTGGGGTGTCTCATCCCTTCTCGGAGTAGTCCAGCAGCTTCGCATGTCCCGGAAAACAGCTGCGGAAATGAAGCAGAAACCGGCCCTTTTCAAGGACAAGCCTACGAAGAGCGGTGACTGATACACTATCTGCCGCTTTCTCTCCTGAAAGGAGGATTGCTGTGAACGACAACGAAATTCTCGTCCTCGATGTCCCGTCCGTGGAAGAAGCACAGAAGACGGCAGCCGCAAAATGGGGGCTGGATCCCGCTGATGTTGCTGTCAAGGTGATAGAGGAGGAAAAGAGTTTTTTTGGCCTCCTCGGGAGGAAACTCCGGGTGGAAGCACGTCCTGTGGCTCCTGTCTCTGCGCTCCGGGGAAAGGCTGTTGCCGCACGTCTTCTTGAAATGATGGATCTTCACATCACTCCCGAACTCTCGGAGGATTTCAAGATCAACCTGACCGGCCAGGATGCCGGGATAATCATTGGAAAATACGGTGAAACCCTGAAATCCATGGAATTTCTGCTGAACCTCATGACCAGGGGAGTAGATGAGGGAGAGCGAATCTATCTTGACAGCGACGGCTATCGGGAGCGGAGGGAACTGAGTCTCCAGCGGCTTGCCCTTGCCGCTGCCCGGAAATCGGTGAAGCGTGGCAAGCCCACGTATCTGGAACCTATGACCAGCTGGGAACGGAGGGTAATCCATCTTACCCTGAAGGATGACAGCTCCGTCGAGACGAAATCCGTAGGAGAGGCTCCCTCCAGAAAGGTGGTTGTCTGGCCGGTGTCCCCGGTGAGATCCGCTTCCGCACCTGTTCGGCGTCCCGGAAGGAGGCGTGCCTGAAGGTGCGCCCCCTTCTCCTTGACGCAGGAGGAATTCAGGTCCACAGCTACTATGTGCTGTGGACCTTTGCTTTATGCCTTGCGGTAGTGCTGACCAGGAAAAGGATGACCGGACTCTATGGTGTTCAGGACAACGATGCCCGGGTAATAATCGCTCTCTCTTTCATCGGCATGATTCTCGGAGCCCGCGCCGGATCTGCCATTGAGTTCCGGGAAATGTACTGTGCCGACCCGTGGAGGCTTCTTCATTTTTGGGAGGGGGGCCTTTCCGCGGTTCCTGCCTTTCTTGGCGCCGGAATCTTCGGGATTGCCGCCTCATTGAAGATGAGCACACCAGTTTGGGTAACTGCAGACAGTGCAGCCATCCCGGCCGCATTTACCGTAGCTCTGGGACGTTGGGGGTGCTTTCTGAACGGATGCTGCGCCGGCACGGAGACTACCATGCCATGGGGGGTTGTCTTCCCGGGTGATCCTTCCGGTGCGCTCCGTCATCCAACCCAGCTGTATTATGCTTTCGGGGCTCTCCTCATTGCGGGGATACTGCAGTGGACGGAAAGGTCCCGCCTCAGTTTTGGTCCGGACCGGCGCCTTCGGGGGGCTGTGCTCTGGCCTCTTTTCATGGTTCTCTACGCTCTTCTCCGGATTGTCGCCGACCCTTTCCGGGTTGAGTATGGAACGGCAGGACTCAGGGGCGCCAGGACCATCCTGTTCGCGGTTATGGTTTCAGGGTTTATCTGGTTTGCCTATTCTTTGATCTTCCGAGACGAAAGAAAAAATTGCTGAACTCCGGATACGTAAAAAAAACGATGTCTTATCAGATCTCTGAAATACAATAAGAAAAAAGAATGTGGGGGTGAAACACCATGAAACCAGCAAACAGAAAACTTCAGTATTACCGGATAACCAAAGCGCTCTTGGCAGCCGTTATCGTCTTTGCGGCCCTTTTTGCATCATTGCCCGCTTTTGCTCAGGATCCCTTCTCAGGAAATCCGGTGGCAAAAATTGCCCGGGAGCTTTCACCGGCCGTGGTGAATATCGACGTGGAGGCCATGGTTACACGGCCTGCTCATCCCTTCGCAGACGATCCATTCTTCAGACAGTTTTTCGGCGAGGAATTCAAACGGTTTTCCCGGACGGTTCCCATGAAGGGGCGGGGGTCCGGATTTATCGTTTCCAAGGATGGACATATTCTCACCAACAACCACGTTGTTGACGGAGCTGACAAGATAACCGTCACCTTCTCCGACGGCAAGATTCATGAGGCGAAGGTTCTCGGAAAAGATCCGACCTTCGACCTCGCCGTTCTGAAAATTGATGGAAAAGGTACGGATTTCCCGGTTCTTGAACTCGGCGATTCCGACACAACGGAAGTGGGTGAATGGGTTGTTGCCATAGGCAATCCTTTCGGTCTTGAACACACTGTTACCGTGGGCGTCGTATCAGCGAAAAACCGGAGCATACATGCGGGGAAGGTCAATTTCGACGGTTTCCTTCAGACAGATGCGGCCATCAATCCCGGAAACAGCGGCGGTCCCCTCATAGACCTCAACGGCAGGGTGGTTGGCATAAATACAGCCATTGTTCCCTATGCCCAGGGTATCGGTTTTGCCGTACCCGTTAATATGGCAAAGCAGGTCATGGATGATCTCATCCGATACGGCAGCGTCAAGAGAGGCTGGCTTGGAGTCTACATCCAGTCTTTAACGGAAGAATTCGCGGAAGCTTATGGAATCAAGGAAGAGAACGGGGCTGTCGTAAGCGATGTAATTGCAGGTTCCCCGGCAGAAAAGGCTGGTCTTCAGAGAGGCGACGTAATTCTCACCGTCAACGGCGAAAAGGTGAAGAACCACCAGGAATTCGTCAGCAAGATCAGGCAGCGGCTTGCCGGAGAAAAGGTCACCCTTGGCATTATCAGGCAGAAAGAGAAGAGCACCGTGTCAGTAACATTGGGTGAGATGCCGGGCAATGACGGGACAGCGGTCGCCGCAGGTTCAGACGGAGCAAAAATGCTCAGGGATCTCGGTCTTGAAGTGGCGCCTGTGTCTGAAGAAATTCAGAAAAAGAACAATCTGAAGAACCGTGAAGGTCTTGCGGTCTCCTCTGTTGATGATGGATCCGTGGCAGCCAGAGGAGGCATTCGTGAAGGGGACATCCTTCTCGAGGTGAACGGAGTCCGTCTGAAAAGTGCCGCCGACCTTGAGAAGGTTGCATCCAAAAGAGGCAGCTCGACGGTTCTTCTGGTATGGAGGGATGGAAGAACCTTCTTTGTTTCCATCAGAGGAAGAAGCTGACGGAGAAAACGAAAAAACCCGCCCCTTGGGGCGGGTTTTTTTGACGTGTGCCGTCAGTTGTAATCGGGGCAGTTCATCTTGTATCCCACACCCCGGACGGTGACCACAAGGGTGTCGCATCCATAGGGGCGCAGTTTGTCCCTGAGATATTTAACATGGACGTCCACCACGTTGCTCGCCCCGTCGTATTCTTTCTTCCATACGGATTCAATGAGTTTTTCCCTTGTAAAGACCTGGTTCTCATTCCTGAGGAGCAGCTCCAGGATGTCGAATTCTTTGCGTCGGAGGACAAGGGGTTTTCCTGCAATCCTGCAATCCCTGGATACCGGGTCAAGCTCCAGGCTGCCGCATCGGAGAAGGGTGTGCTGCCTGTCAGCAGTCCGGCGAAGGAGTGCCCTGACCCTGGCGACGAGTTCCCGGAAGTCGAAGGGCTTGGGAAGATAATCATCCGCCCCCCTGCTGAGCCCTTCCACTTTGTCCTCAACGGTGTCCCGTGCTGTAAGAAGAATTACGGGAGTTTCATCTCCCCTGGCCCTGACAATGTCGAGCACCTGGAGCCCGTCCATGCCTGGAAGCATGATGTCCAGAATGATGCACCCGTATTTTCCCCCGGAGATCTTTTCAAGTCCGTCCTCGCCTGTGAATGCGCTGTCAACGGAAAGACCGTTTTCAGCGAAGCCTTCCGAGAGTACCTGGACGAGATCCCTGTTGTCTTCGATGATAAGAAGCGGCACCGCAATCCCTCCCTTTACCGGCGGCGGGAACAGTATTTGATTAACTCCAGAAATTAAAGCACAGAGATATTTAAAAGTCGAGGACAAAATGAAAAGATATTCAGTAATATGAATTTATGATGAAAAAATTCTGTCCACCATTTCCCATTTCCAATGGGAAATGGTGGAATTGAGCAGAGAAAGCGGTGATTTGCTTTCTGCGGAAGGAAATGATACTATTCTTCCGACCCGAACTCGGATACGGGCCAGGCGCCCCTTCTGGGTTCCGGGATTTTTCTTTAGAGGTGAGGAACATGCTGGAGAAAGACAAGAAACAGGGTATCATCACGGAGTACCGTACTCACGGTGCGGATACGGGATCTCCCGAGGTTCAGGTTGCCATGCTGACGCAGCGAATCCGTGACCTTACGGAACACCTGAAGATCCACACGAAGGACTTCCATTCCCGCCGCGGCCTTCTGAAGATGGTCGGAACGAGACGAAAGCTCCTCAGGTATCTCAGGGACAAGGATTTCAACCGGTACAAGACGCTCATTGAACGGCTCGGACTTCGGCACTGAGCGGCCGTCCGGAAGAAATTTATGTGCGGGGACATATGTCCCCGCAATTTTTTTGCCTTAATGTGCCCGGATTATGGTATTCTTACTCCGCATACAAAAGAGGATAGACATTTAGAGGAGGAAAAATTAATGGAAAAGAAGTTTTCAGTAGAAGTGGGAGGCCGTATTCTGGAGTTCTCCACCGGCAAAGTCGCCAAACAGGCGAACGGTGCGGTGATGGCAACTCACGGCGAAACAACGATACTTGCGACAGCGTGCATTACAGACAAGCCGAGGACGGGCATCGATTTCTTCCCCCTTCTCGTTGATTTCGAGGAAAGATTCTACTCGGCAGGCAAGATCCCCGGCGGATTCATCAAGCGTGAGGGGCGCCCGTCTGAGACTGCCGTCCTGAGCTGCCGGATGGTGGACCGGTCAATCCGCTCTCTCTTTGACGAGACCATGCGCCACGACGTTCATGTTGTAGCGACGGTGATGGCCGTTGACCAGGTGAATCCCCCCAACGTGCTTGCCATCAATGCTGCCTCCGCTGCTCTCTCCATTTCCGACATCCCCTGGGGAGGCCCGGTTGGTGCCGTGCGCATCGGCCGTGTGGAGGGTGAACTTGTTGTGAACCCAACAGAAGAGCAAATGCTCCTCTCTGAACTTGATCTTCTCGTGGCGGGGCACCTGGACGGCGTGACCATGGTGGAGTGCGGCTCCAGGGAAGTATCGGAGGAGGTCCTGGTAGACGCTCTTGACCTCGCGCAGGAAGAGATTCGAAAGATCGTTGGTCTATTTAACGAGATGCGGGCTTCTGTCGGCAGGGAAAAGCTCGTTCTTCCCGCGCCGCCGGTTTTCCCGGATATCGACCGGTGGATCACCGACAATCTCGGTTCCGAAATCCGCGACGCGGTCCAGACCCATGAGAAAAAGCCCAGGGGAGACAAAATTTCGGCCGCGAGGAACAAAGCCCAGGAGCATTTTGCGGAAGAATATCCGGGGAGCGGAGACTATATTCCCGCCTTCATCGATGAGATGGTAAAAAAGACCATGCGCTCTCTCATAGTGGATGAAAGGGTGCGTGTGGACGGCAGGGCCATGGATGAACTGCGCCCCATTTCGTGCGAGACGGGAGTGCTTCCACGGGTTCACGGTTCGGCTCTTTTCACCCGTGGTGAAACCCAGGCTCTTGTCGTGACAACCCTCGGCATGATGGGCGTCGACGATCAGATTCTCGACGGGCTCAAACAGGATGAACCTGCCAAGAGGTTTATACTCCACTATAACTTCCCTCCCTATTCGGTGGGGGAGGTCAGGCCCATGCGCGGCCCAGGCAGAAGGGAAATCGGTCATGGAGCGCTCGCAGAGAGGGCACTCCGTTCCATGATACCCGAGGAGGCGGATTTTCCTTATGTCATGAGGGTTGTCTCCGACATCCTCGAATCAAACGGATCGAGCTCCCAGGCGTCTATCTGCGGAGGAAGCCTTGCCCTGATGAGTGCGGGAGTCCCAATGAAGAAGCATGTGGCGGGAATCGCCATGGGACTGATAAAGGAAGGTGACAAGGTTGCGGTCCTGACGGATATCCAGGGTCTCGAGGACCATTTCGGGGATATGGACTTCAAGGTGGCGGGAACGCGGGACGGAGTCACTGCCCTTCAGATGGACAACAAGGCCGGGGGCATCACAAGGGGCATCCTGGAACAGGCCCTCGGGCAGGCAAAGGCTGCCCGGTTTGCCATTCTCGACAAGATGGAGGCAGCTATTCCCGTACCTGCCCAACTTTCTCCGAATGCCCCCAGGATTTTCATGACCACTATCGATCCGGAGAAGATTCGGGACGTTATCGGTCCCGGCGGCAAAGTCATCCGGGGCATCACGCAGAAGACCGGCGTGAAAATCAACGTGGAGGACAGCGGAGAGATATACATCGGCGGCTCTTCACAGGAGAAGGTGGATGAGGCTCTTTCAATCATCCGTGGACTCACCAAGGATCTTGAGGCCGGTGAAGTGTACTACGGCACTGTTACGAGGCTCATGGCTTTCGGCGTGTTCATCGAGTGCCTTCCCGGCAAGGAGGGACTGCTCCACGTGAGCGAGGTGAGCACCTACAGGATCCCCAAGGTTGACGACGTCTTCAAGGTGGGGGACAAGGTGCTCGTCATGGTCAAGGAGATCGACGACATGAACAGGGTGAACCTGACGAGGCGCCGTATCCTTGAGAACGAGGCCCGTATCGCCGAAGAGGGACTTTCCGATGCGCTTCCCGCCGAAAAGGAGCGGGAGGAGGCCATTGCAGCCCTTGCGGCTGCGGCAAAAGCCAATCCTTCACCCGACAGGGATCGTCCGTCCCACGGCGGCGGCAGGCCTGACAGGGGTGACAGAAGAGGCGGCGGGCCCCGCCGTTCTTCCTCCGGAGGAAGGGAATAGTCCTTCCATGGAGGTTCCTGTAAAAATCGTCCGGGAGGGGAGAGCCGCGAAACTCCCCCTTCCGGAATATGCCACCTCTTTTTCCGCGGGTGTCGACCTGCGGGCGGCGGAGGACTGCGTTCTTCTTCCCGGCGAATGGACTGCGGTGTCCACAGGGCTGAAAATCGAGCTCCCCGAGGGGTTCGAAGGCCAGGTCAGGCCGAGAAGCGGCCTTGCAGCGAAGCACGGGGTCACTGTTCTGAACGCTCCCGGGACCATCGACAGCGACTACAGGGGCGAGATCAGAGTGCTCCTCATCAACCACGGAAAGGCATCTTTCACTGTCTCTGCCGGCGACAGGGTTGCACAGCTCATCCTGGCCCCCGTATCCAGGATTTCCTGGAGGGAGGAATCCCTGACGGATTCTGAACGGGGCGAAGGCGGTTTCGGAAGCACCGGCAGGAGTTGACAGAAACTCTTTTTCGAGGTATAAGACACGAAAATGGTTTTCTGCGATGACGGGGAGAGTAGAAGAACTCCTCCGCACCAGAGAGGGAAATCCGAGGCTGAAAGGTTTCCTGCGGAACTTCTTCGAAAACCGCCCCTGAGCCGGCGCCGAAAAACCTTTGGGAACAAGGCGCCGGGGTCCGCCCCTTACAGCGGTCTACGAGTGCCGCCCTTCTTTGCCGGGGGCGGAATTGGAGTGGAACCACGGCACGCCTACGCCGTCTCCAGAAGGAGATGCGTGGGCGTTTTTATATTCTGGAGGAGGAGAGATTCATGTTTGAACTGAAGGAACCGGGAGGAAAAATTGTGAGGATTTCGTCGGGAACGGCGGGAGAGGCACTGGAGAAGCTTGGCCTCAAGAAAGGCGCCGTGGCGGCAAAGCTGAACGGAAGAGCTGTTGACCTTTCCTCGGAAATACGGGAGAGCGGCGACATTGCTCCTATAGCCGCCGATTCCGAAGAGGGACTGGACATCCTTCGCCACTCGACGGCCCACCTCATGGCCCAGGCGGTGGCGGAACTGTTTCCCGGCACGCGGTACGGCGTGGGCCCGTCCATAAAGGACGGTTTCTACTACGACATGGAGATCCCGGGCGGCATTACCGAGGAGGACCTTCCGAAAATCGAGAAGGAAATGCGGCGCCTGGCGAAAAGAGCTATCCCCGTTGAACGGCGGGATGTATCCAAAGAGGAGGCTCTTGACTACTTCCGTGAAAAGAACGACCCCTACAAGGCCGAAATCATCACCGAGCTTGAGGAGGATCATGTGTCCCTGTATTTCCAGGGCGATTACGCGGACCTCTGCCGTGGACCCCATGTGCCGAATACTTCCTACCTGAAGCATTTCCGCCTTCTCTCCGTGGCGGGAGCCTACTGGAGGGGTGACGAAAAGAACATCATGCTCACCAGGGTCTACGGGACTGCCTTCGGTACCGAGGAAGCGCTGGAGGCGTACATCCGAAGGATGGAGGAGGCGAAGAGCAGGGACCATCGCCGCCTCGGCAGGGAACTCGACCTGTTCAGCCTCCAGAACGAAGGACCCGGTTTTCCCTTCTTCCATCCGAAGGGAATGGTTATCATGAACAACCTCATGGACTTTTGGAAGAAGGAACACACCAGGAGAGGCTACTGTGAAATCCGGACGCCGCTCATCCTGGACAGGGATCTCTGGATCCGGTCAGGACACTGGGATCACTACCGGGAGAACATGTACTTCACCGAGATAGACGAGCAGCCCTTTGCAATTAAGCCCATGAACTGTCCCGGAGGGATGCTGGTCTACAAGACCCAGCTCAGGAGTTACCGCGACCTGCCTCTTCGCATGGCTGAACTTGGAGTGGTCCACAGGCACGAGAGGAGCGGCGTCCTTCACGGTCTGATGCGGGTCCGGTGCTTCACCCAGGACGACGCTCACCTCTACTGCCGTCCGGACCAGGTGAAGGACGAGATCATAGGGATCATGAACCTCTGCAGTTTCATCTACAGGGACGTGTTCGGCTTCAAGTACACCATGGAACTGTCCACCCGGCCGGATAACTCCATGGGTTCGGAAGAGCAGTGGGCTATTGCGGAGAATGCCCTGAAGCAGGCCCTCGAAGAGACAGGGTCGGAGTACAGGCTGAATGCAGGCGACGGGGCATTCTACGGACCCAAGATCGATTTCCATCTCGAGGACTGCATCGGCAGAACCTGGCAGTGCGGCACCATACAGCTGGACTTCCAGATGCCCGAGAAGTTCGATCTTTCCTACGTGGGTGCTGACGGAAAGGAACACCGTCCCGTGATGCTCCACAGGACCGTTCTTGGAAGCCTCGAGCGGTTTTTCGGCATCCTCGTGGAAAACTTCGCCGGAGCCTTCCCCTACTGGATCGCCCCTGTCCAGGTACGGATTCTTCCAGTGTCAAGCGACTTCGTTGAATATGCCGGTAAGGTCGCAGGGGATCTTCGGGTGTCAGGAATTCGGGTGGAAGTGGACGAACGGGATGAAAAGCTCGGCAAAAAAATACGGGATGCCCAGACACAGAAAATTCCCTATATGGTTGTTGTGGGCGAAAAAGAAAGAGAGTCCGGCGGCGTTGCCCCCCGGGAGAGGAGCAGGGGCGATCTCGGGTCCATGTCCATGGACGAGTTCAGGGAGGTCCTGGAGGCGGAATTCAACCCCCTCAAGGGCTGAATAAAGGCGGCCGGCCGGAGAGAAAAAAGAGTATGCCCGGGACCCGGTACGAAGACAGCGGAACCCTGCTTCCCCGAAGACAGACCGAGAAAGGATGGGGGAAACATGAAGGTTGGAAAAAGGATCATCGGAGTTCTCTGCCTTGCTTTTTTCCTATTCTATCCCGGAGGTGCAGTGTTTGCCTCAGGCGGTTTTTTCACCATTGTCACGGGCTCTACCGGGGGCACGTACTACCCTGTTGGAATCATTCTCGCCAACCATTTCAACGCCGTTCTCATGGAGAAGGGGTACCGGTGCTCCGCCAGGAGCACTGCCGGAACAGTGGAAAACCTGGACCTTTTGGGGCGCGGAGAAGCGGACCTTGCGATAGCCATGGTGAACCTCACCGGGTTTGCCTATAATGGTACTGTCAATTACGAGGGCAACAGGATCGAAAACCTCCGGTATGTCATGGGATTGTGGCAGGACGTAACCCAGTTTGTGGTCAGCAGTGCATCGGGCATCAGGACATGGTCCGACCTGAAAGGAAAACGGGTTGCGGTCGGCCCCGGCGGCTCCGGAACTGAGTTCAGCAGCAGGGTCCTCCTGAAAGCACTCTCAGGGCTCTCTTTCAACGATATCGCAGCAGAACATGTCGGCTACAGCGAAGCATCCCAGGCCCTCCGGGACGGCAGGCTCGATGCTTTCAACGCCGAGGCGGGGGTTCCCGTGCCGGCGGTAGCGGAATTATACGCCGACACCGATGAAGTGACTATGCTCGAGATATCCCCGGAGGAATTGGCGGAGTTGAAAAAAACGGCTCCCTTCTACAGACAGGTAATCATACCCGCAGGAACCTATCCCAACCAGAAACGGGAACTTCGGGTCGCCGGAAACAAATGCTCTCTTCTTGCCGGAAAAGATGTGCCTGAGGAGCTTGTCTACTGCATGCTGAAGGTTATCTACTCGGTGAAGGACGAACTGAAGGAGGAGCATGCCGCTTTCACGAGGGTGGATTTCGACAGCCCCCTGGAAGGGCTGTTCGGACCTCCTCTTCACCCCGGTGCGGTGACTTTTTTCCGTGAAATGGGAATGTCCATACCAGGTGAGCCGATTCCCTGATCCCCTGATGGAGGGGCATATTCTTTGCCGCAGAAATGGGAATTCCGCTGAAAAATTTGCGTTTTCCACTGCGGTATGATATATTCATCCAGCTTTCTTTTAATGATTGCAAAGCAGAGGGGCCACCCTCTCACCGGACGGTGAAGTATGCTTTCCGGTTTTGGAGATTCTCTCGAACTGTATCGAGGGGCCGGTGGCTTCACCGGCCCCTCTTCATATTTCACATGGAGGTGAAAGGCTATAGTAACAAGAAAAGAAGACGGAGATCCCAGAGTCAACCGCGAAATCACATCCCGTGAAGTGCTCCTCATCGACGAAAACGGCGTCAAGCTTGGGGTTATACCTACTGCGGAGGGAATCAGACTTGCGGAAGAACGGCAGCTCGACCTTGTAGAAGTTGCTCCTCAGGCCAATCCGCCCGTATGCAGGATACTGGATTACGGGAAGTATCGCTACCAGCTCCAGAAAAAGGAAAAGGACGCGAGAAAGAAACAGAAGGTCCAGGCCCTCAAGGAAATGAAGATGCGCCCGAAAATCGATGAGCACGACTATGATTTTAAGGTTCGGGCCATCAAGAGTTTCCTCGAGGACGGCCACAGGGTCAAAGTTTCGGTCTTTTTCCGGGGGCGTGAAATGTCCTTCCTCAATAAGGGAGAAGAAGTGCTCTCCCGCGTAATTGCAGACTGTGACGGACTTGGGAAGAGCGAAGGGAATCCGCGCATGGAGGGTCGTTACATGAG
>CAZJAR010000006.1:42162-51896 GCA_964543785.1 uncultured Synergistaceae bacterium
ATCATGCTCACCCCTCTTCCTCCAGGCCAGGGTAAAATTGCTCCGAAGCCTGCTAAGAGCGAAGCTCCCAAAACAGCTGAAAAGAAGAATAACGGAAAGCCGAAGGAGACGGAAACGGTCTCTGCGGAGAAAACGGCAGAGTAATTCCCTGATTTCATAGAATCTTCACTGCTTTTCCGCCTGCCGCAGACAGCGGCGGGCTTTAATAATGACTCACTATCCGGGGAAGGAGGAACATAACATGCCCAAGCTTAAATCCCATTCGGGAGCGAAAAAAAGATTCTCGTTCACGGGAACAGGAAAACTCTCCTACCGCAAGTCGGGAAGGGGACATCTTCTTACCTGCAAGAGCCCCTCAAGGCTAAGAAAGCTCCGCAAGACCGGCTACGTTGACGGTACGCAGATGGAGTACATGAGAAAACTGCTTCCCTACAGCTGAGGAGAGTTTTGTCTTAGAAAGCTTATTTTCATGAAAGAGGTGACGTGCGATGCCCCGCGTCAAAGGTGGTAGCGCTAGCGATAAAAAGAGAAAGAAACTGTTTTCCATCACCAAGGGATACTGGGGACGGAAAAAGAATGTGTACAGAAGAGCCAGAGAGGCGTACCTCCATTCTCTTTCGAGGGCCTACACCGACCGGAAGAGAAAGAAGAGAGATTTTCGGCGGCTGTGGATAACCCGTATCAACGCTGCATCCCGGGCACAGGGCCTTTCATACAGCGTCCTGATGAACGGACTGAAGAAGGCGGGAATTTTCATTAACCGGAAGATGCTTTCCGAGTTAGCTATCAACGACATGCCTGCATTCATCAAGCTCACCGAGCAGGCACGGGGCGCCCTGGGCAGATAGCCGCTTTTTGCGGTGCCGGGCCCGGCCGAACGTGAAAACCTACAGCTCGCTTCGGATTGAAAAAACCATAACCCTGGGGTTCCTGTCGCTGATTGCGGCGGGAACCCTGCTTCTTTGGGGATTCAATTCCGGGCATGAACAGCCTCTTTCTATCCTCGACGCTCTCTTTACCAGCACATCGGCGGTGTGCGTGACGGGACTCGTTGTGGCTGATACGGGAAAAGATCTTGCCCCGGCGTCCCAATGGGTTGTCCTTCTCCTTATTCAACTCGGCGGCCTCGGTGTCATGACTGCTGCAACAGGCACCATGGTGCTTCTTGGCAGGCGTGTGGGCATACGTCAGCGCCTTCTCTTCACCGGCGGGCTCGGATTGGACAGTCCCTCAGGGGCTGTCCGTATGCTTTACAGGCTGCTGGCTTTCACATTTTTCATCGAAACTGCCGCATCCGTACCCCTGTTTTTTGTTTTTCTTGAATCCTATCCGCCGGGAGAGGCGTTCTTTCATGCAGTCTTCCATTCGGTGAGCGCTTTCTGCAACGCGGGTTTTTCCACTGTGCAGGGAGGTCTTGAAGGTTATTCAAACCAATACCTCCTCCCGGGGGTAATCATGTTTCTCATCATAACGGGCGGGCTTGGGTTTCTTGTTATCGGCGACATCCTCGTTCGGGTGCGAGAGCGTGCTCACCTGTCACCCCATTCGATTCTCGTTCTGCGGGTAACCTTTGTTCTCACCCTCGCGGGAACCGTCCTTCTTTTCCTGAGCGATGCCGGGCAGGGCCTCGGCGGGTACCCGCTCCACCTGAAGATATGGAATGCCCTTTTCCAGAGTGTCACGGCACGAACGGCGGGCTTCAACACGATTCCAATTCCGTTCTTTTCACACCTGGGTGCATTTGTCCTGTGCATTCTCATGGTGATAGGCGCATCTCCGGGGTCTACCGGAGGAGGAATCAAGACAACCACAGCAGGACTCCTTTTCTACTCCGCTCTCTCAGAGATACGGGGAAAAGGCATGGTCATAGGGAACAGAATGATTCCAGAAGCCAACATTCGAAGGGCACTTGCGGTAACAGTGCTGTATATTCTCACCATTCTTCTCGGCATTGTCCTTCTGTCTCTTGTGGAACAATCTTCCTTCGGTACGCTTGTCTTTGAAGCAGTTTCCGCCATGGGTACCGTGGGTTTATCCCTGGGAGTAACATCGTCCCTTTCTGCTCCGGGAAAGATAATAATCATATTGTTGATGTTCTGGGGCAGGGTTGGTATTCTAACTTTCATGTACGGGATGATCTCCCGGGACAGGGAAGCGTCGAAAATAACCTATGCCGGGACAAACATTCCCGTAGGATGAAAAGGAGGCGCACATGGAAAGCAAACAGACTATTTTGGTAGTCGGGCTCGGGCGCTTCGGCGTCTCCGTCTGTGAAAAACTTGCAGAGCTCGGCCAGCATGTTATCGCCGCCGATATAGACAAAGAACGGGTCGAGGAGGTTGCGGACATTGTAGAGTACTGCGCCCAGCTCGATGCCACCGATGAAGATCTCCTTGTCAAAGTTGGAGCCCGGGAGGCCGATGTTGCTGTGGTGGCCATCGGGAATAGCATTGAAGCGAGCATCCTCGCCACGGCTATCCTGAAGGGGCTGAATATCCCGAAAGTAATTGCGAGAGCTCAGACTGCCATTCACGGTAGAGTGCTTTCGAGGGTCGGAGCCCACAAGGTTATCTTCCCCGAGAGGGATGCCGGAAAGAATCTTGCAGAAATGCTGGTTCATCCCTGGCTTTCTGCATTTTCAGCAATTCCCGGAGGTGGGGTTCTCGTAGGGGAGATAGAAGCTACTTCCGGTATGGTGGGCAAATCGTTGATGGAACTCGAATTTCGAAAGACGTATAATGGCATTGTGCTCCTTTTTGACCGGAAGGGAAGTCGCTTCCTGCCGAAGCCCGATACTGTAATCCAGGAAGGGGATAAACTTCTTGTAGCGGGATCGGATGAGGACATCGCCACAATGATAGAGAAAAAGGACAAGGAGGAAAACGGCAAGTGACATCAATCCCCAGCGAACTTCAGACAATAGAGCAAGACTTCGCCGGACAGCTTTCCGGGGCGGCAACATCCGAAGAACTGCAGCAGGTGAAGGTGGGCTTTCTCGGAAAAAAAGGAATCCTGACGTCCTTTCTGAAAAAACTTGGATCGCTTCCTCCTGAAGAGCGGCCCGCCGCCGGTGAGGCGGTGAATTCGCTTCGTGACGAAATGGAAGCCCGGCTTGCACAGAAACGGACGTCTCTCGAGGAGGCGGAGTCGGCAGAGGAAGAACGACGGAACCGCATTGATGTAACTCTTCCTCCCCGGGGCAGGGAGTGGGGGGGGATCCATCCCGTGGCGCAGCTTACACAGGATGTGGTGGAAATTCTTGCGGGCCTGGGATTTTCCGTAGCCCTCGGCCCCGAGATCGAGGACGACTTCCATAATTTCGAAGCCCTCAACATCCCGGCCTCTCACCCCGCACGAGACATGCAGGACACCTTTTATTTCCCTGACGGGAAACTGCTCAGAACCCACACCTCACCCGTGCAGGTCCGGTCGATGCTGAAGTATGGAGCCCCCATCCGGATTGTCTGCCCGGGGAAGGTGTACCGCAGGGACAGCGATCCCACCCATTCCCCCATGTTCAACCAGCTTGAAGGGCTGCTGGTGGAAAAAGACATTTCCGTGGCCGATATGAAGGGGTGCCTGGAGGCGCTTATGGCCGCCATCTTCGCCCGTCCCCTGAAAGCCAGGTACAGGGCGAGCTATTTCCCCTTCACGGAACCCTCCCTCGAACTGGATATCGAGTGCGTGGAATGCTCCGGCAAGAATCCATCCTGCAGAATCTGCAAGGGAACCGGGTGGCTCGAAGTGGCGGGACTCGGCATGGTGCACCCGAATGTGCTCCGGTACGGGGGCATCGATCCTGAAGTCTACAACGGCTTTGCGTGGGGTATCGGCCTCGACCGCATCGCCATGCTGAAATACAGGCTCACCGACCTTCGCGTCCTCTTTGAAGGCAACGTGCCCTATCTTCTCTCGGGGAGGACTCTCTCATGCTGATTTCCTGGAACATGCTCAACGAAACGCTCTCCATACCGGCAACCCTGGAAGAAGTGGCCGAACGGCTCACCCTTACCGGGTGTGAAGTTGAATCGGTGGAAAGGCCCTGTGCCCTGCTGAAGGACGTGCAGGTTGCCGAAATTGAAAGCCTTGCGCGTCATCCCGAAAAGGAAAACCTGTTCGTTGCCAGGGTACGGGACGGCATCGGTTCCGCCATCGTGGTCACCGCCGCCCCGAACCTTTCTGGAGGCGACAGGGTTCCTTACGGGCGGCCCGGCGCCGTTCTGGCGGACGGAACGATCCTCGGGACCAGGGAATTCGGCAGCGTCAGCAGTGAGGGAATGCTGCTATCTGCCGCAGAACTGGGCGTTCCCGAGGCTGCGGACGAATTCGGCATCCTTCGCCTTCCCGAAGACTCTCCCGTAGGCGGCGACGTGATAAAACTTTTTGGCCTGAATGATGCCATTCTTGATCTTTCCATCACGCCGAACCGGGGTGATCTCCTGAGCCTCCTCGGCGTGGCCAGGGAAGTGTATGCCCTTTTCCCGGGGGCGGAATGGAAGAAGAACCCGGCTGACATAGCCCCTCCCGAGAAACCCGCTGAATGGCCCGTAGCCTTCGGCGGCATCTCCCTTCAGGACGAAGGATGCAAAAAGTACTGTCTCGGTCTGGCGACGGAGCTCAGGCCCGTCGCGTCCCCCCTGAAAACCCGCATTGCCCTGACCTTTCTCGGAATGCGCCCCATTTCCGGAATGGTTGATGCCACAAATATCGCCATGCTGACCCTCGGCCAGCCTACCCACGCCTTCGATGCAGGCCGGCTTGCCGCCCCCGAGATCACCGTCCGTTCGGCGAAACCGGGAGAGGTCATAACCACCCTCGACGGGAAGCGGCATGCCCTTGAGAATTCGGATCTTCTCATAACCAGCGCCGGAGAGCCCATTGGTCTCGCCGGTGTCATGGGCGGAGAAAACAGCGATATCCTGCCTGAAACCAGGACGGTATTCATCGAATCGGCATCTTTTGATGCCATCCGTGTCAGCAGGACGTCCCGAAGGCTCGGCATCAATTCCGAGGCGGCCTTCCGCTACGCCAGGACGGTGGATTCGAACCTGTCGGAGCTGGCTCTGAGCTTCATCGCTTCCCTTCTGAAAGAGTGGGGAGCCGCGGAGACGGGATTTGTTTTTAAGGCGTCCTCCTCAATGAAGAATGTCCGGAGGGACGTTGTCCTGACGGAAAAGAACCTGCGGAAAATCCTTCTTACCGATGACCTGGACGGCGCTTCGGAGATTCTCGCGCGGCTCGGGCTGCGGCAGACCGCCTCCGAAGAGGGGAAACGGGTGTTTTCAGTTCCTTCCTGGCGCCCTGATGTCACCATCGAAGAAGATCTCATCGAAGAGGTGGGAAGAATCAGGGGCTACAACGAAACGCTGGCTCCCAGGCTTCCCCAGGCTCTTTTCGGCCGGGGGGACATTGGTGAGACTACCAGGGTAAAGGGCGGCATTCGGAACATCCTCCTCTCAAGGGGATATGTTGAACTCGTAAACTACAGCTTCCTGGCTCCGTCCTTCGTGGATCTTCTCAGGCTCCCTCCCGAGGACAGGAGAGCCCGCCCCCTGGAGCTGGCGAATCCGCTGAGCGCGGAGCAGTCGAAGATGAGGACCACTCTTCTTCCCGGACTGATCCGGAGCGTGGAGCAGACCGTCCAGGCCGGATGGAAGGCGCCTGTTAGAATTTTTGAACTGGGCAGGGTATTTCTCCCCCTTGACGGAAACGGGCATGAGGAAGTGGAACGCATCTCCGGACTCGTCTACGGAGGAAGGGATCCACGCCTTCCCTTCGGTCCGGCAGGAGCGGACGATCTTTTCTCCCTGAAAGCCGATATTTTCGCCCTCGCTGAAAGCAGAGGCGTTTCACTCGATTTTGTCCAGGGGGAGGAGCCCTTCGGTCACCGTGGGCAGACAGCCCTTGTTCTGCAGGAGGGGCGGCAGGTCGGTTATCTTCTCCGGCTGAAACCGGCGATTGAAAAGGAAATAGAGTGTTCACCCGTTTACGCCTTCGAACTCGACCTTGAACCCATGGAAAAGGAGAATCTCCCTGAGTTCAGGGAAAATTCCCAATTCCCTCCTGTGTACAGGGACATTTCCATGCTCGTGCCGCTGGACAGCCCAATGGAGGAGGTCACGGCAGCAATCCGGAGTGAAGCCGGAGAGCTCCTCAGGAGTATCCGTCTGTTCGACATCTATTCCGGAAAGGGGATACCCGACGGGTACAGGAGCCTCGCTTTCTCCCTCGCATACCAGCGGGACGACAAAACGCTGACCGACTCGGAAGTTGACGCAGTCCATGCCGGTGTTCGGACCGAAATGGAAGGCAGGGGCTATATTCTTCGATAGGAGGAGTTTTTTTCATGGTTACGATCAGCCACATCGAACAGCTTGCGGACAAGCTCGTGGAAATGATGACGTCCTTGAGGAATGAAAGGGACCAGCTCCGCACTCAATACGGAGAACTTAAGAACAAATTTTCCGAAAAAGAGTTGGAGTGTATCCGCTTATCAAAGGAAAACCAGCGGAACCTTGAAGTAATGGAGCGCGAAAAACTGGCTTTTCAGAGAGAAAAGAGCCAGATTGAAGGACAGATGAAAGCACTGTACGAAAAACTCAGTTCGCTCATGCCCGAGGCGAGGCAGGCCCAGGCAAACGGGCAGGATGCCAGAGGTGAAAGGAGAACTTAGGAGTGGACGCCTCCCTTCGTGAAGTAACCATCCGGATAGGGAAGAAATCATACTTTTTAAAGACCACTCTCGACGACGAAAGCCTCAAGGGTATTTCCGACCTTTCGGCTGAAATTACAAGGGACTTTGAAGACTCTCTGGACCAGGAGAATCTTCTGCTCCTTTCCTGTCTGCAGCTCGCGTGGCTTTTGGAGAAATTTGAAAGAAAACTCGAAGAATCGCTTGATACTGTTCGCGAAAAGGAGGGGCTATGACCTTTTCATCCGTTTTCGATATCATCATTGCCCTTATTGTGGCAACTTTCGCCCTCAGGGGCCTGTTCCGGGGATTGTCAGGAGAATTTTTCTCACTTCTCGGAACGGTCGGAGGAGTGGTAGTGGCCTGGAAATATTCAGGCGTTCCGGCGGCGTGGTTATCCTCTATGTTTCCCGAGGCAAATCAGTCAATGGTATCCGTGGGCTTTATGGTGGCCATATACATTGTAGTAGTGGTGTTTGCGGCGGCTGTCTGTAAAATGGTCAAGGCCTTCCTGAAGTTTGCTTCCCTGACATTCGCAGACAGGTTCTTCGGCGTCGTCGCCGGAATTCTCAAGGGAGCAGTTCTCATCCTGTTCCTTTACGTTGGCATCACCACTTATTCTCCCTTTTTCCCCACGGAATGGATGAGCTCGAGCTACGTCATGAGGGGAGCAGACGCAGCCTGGCCCGGCATCCAGACCTTCCTCGGGAAGCATGGGCTTTTCCCCGAGAATTTTACCTTGCCGGATTTGAACCTTCCCGGCCTCTTCCCGGAAAAAAACGGAGGATCCAATGGAAGTTAGGGAAGAAATTCTCAGAATCCTCGAAATACCCAAGATTCTCGCCGAGTTCGCCTCATGTGTAAGAGGCGAACTTGGTTTGTCGGCGATCGGGAAGCTGGTTCCCCGGGGAGATATAAAGGCCCTGAAGGAACGGGTGGCACTTTTTAAAAGCTACATGTCCTGCAGGGACACCTTCGGCGACTGGCCATGGAATTCTTCCGGATGCGTCGCTCTCCTCCTGTCGGAGGCAAGGAGATCAGGAATGCTGACAGGTGAGGAACTGGCGTCAGTGTCACTTTTTCTCGCCCTTGCAAAGCTGGCAAGAGATCACTTGGCGAAACACCGGGAGGCTTATCCTCTCTTCGAAGGATTCTACCGGCAGGTACGTGATTTTTCGGAGGAGGCGGATGCACTCGGAGTACTCGACGGCAAGGGAAACCTGTATGATTCTGCCTCCCCTGAACTCGCGGAAATACGCCATGACCTTGAATCCCTCCGCCGGCAGGTGCGCCGTGCAGCACAAAATATCCTCGACAATCCCTCACTCGCTCACATGCTCCAGGAAAGGGTTTCCGCCTTCAGGAACGGTCATTTTGTTTTCCTTGTCCGGCAGGAATTTGTCAACCGCTTCCCGGGAACTGTGGTGGACCGGTCCGGATCGGGGAATTCGGTCTACATGGAACCATCAGTCCTTGTCCCCCTGAACAACAGGCTTGCCCTGAGAATCCGGGACGAGAAGGAGGAAGAGCGGGTCATCTTCCGCCGGCTCACAAATATTCTTCTTTCCCGTGAGCGGCATCTTCTCGAATGTGAAAACGTTCTCTCTGACCTTGATCTATTTTACGGTGCGGCGGAGGTCATGGCGAAGAAACGATGGAAGCTGCCCCAACACGCCGAAAAGACAATGTTTGTTCTCCAGGATGCCCGGCATCCTCTCCTTGGGGAGACTGCGGTGCCTGTGACCATCAAGTGCGGCGACAGGTTCCGGAGCCTTGTAATCACTGGGCCGAACACGGGCGGGAAGACGGTCGTCCTGAAGACTGCAGGGGTGTGCGTCTATCTTGCCTGGTGCGGGCTTCCCATACCGGCAGGAGAGGATTCCGTGGTTGGCAATATCGGATCCATTTTTGCCGATATCGGGGATGAGCAGAGCATTGAGCAGAACCTTTCCACTTTCAGCGCCCACGTGAAAAACATCATTTCCATTCTCGAAAGAACAGACCGGACTTCTCTGGTTCTGCTGGATGAACTCGGTGCAGGGACGGATCCCCAGGAAGGGGCTGCCCTCGGCATTGCGATTCTGGATACACTGACGAAAGAAAAGGGGCTCACTCTGGCCACCACCCACCACAATCCCGTGAAGCAGTATGCCCTTACCGCACCGGGAGTTGAAACGGCCAGCATGGAATTCGACGTGGAATCTCTTTCCCCGACCTACAGGATGCTCCTCGGGGTTCCTGGCAGGAGCAATGCCCTTCTGATCGCTGGCAGGTACGGACTGCCTCAAAAAGTGCTTGAGAAAGCCCGGAAAGTGCTTAGCGAAAGAGAAGCTCCCGTTGAGGATCTCATTTCGGAGCTGAACGAGAGAAAAGCGTGGCTCGACAGGGCGGAAGGAGAGATAGCGGTCTTGCGGAAAACCCTTTCAGATGAAAAAGGAATATACGATGAACGGTTGAGGGAAATCGAGTTCCAAAAGGACAGAATCCTCTCCGAAGCTGAACGGAAAGCTGCATCCATCCTGGAAAAGGCTGAGGAATCAAGTAAATCCCTGTTGAAGAATCTTGAAGACGCTTCAAAATCGGCGGTTCATCGACAGATACGGGATACGAGCGAAAAAGTCCGTTCCGAGAGAAAACACCTGGAACAGAACCAGGAGAAACGCCTTCTCCGCAGCGGCACTGCTGCCAGGGGAGTATTTACTCCCTCCCAGGGGATGACTGCTCAAATCGCGGGGACGGAAATAGTCGGGACGGTCGACTCCCTCAAGGGAAACCGGGCCGTTCTGAGGGCCGGCGCCATGAAGATGGAAGTGGATGTTAAAAAATTAGTCCCTACCAACAAGAAGCCCAAGGGAGTCGTCACCCCGCCCGAGTCTTTTTCCATGTCTCCGTCCCGGGTTCCTCCTTCGGTCATGGTCAGGGGAATGAACGTTGATGAGGCTCTGCCTGTGGTCGAGCGCTATCTCGACCAGGCCATGCGCATGGGGTACGACCAGGTTACCGTTATACACGGAAGAGGAGAAGGCATTCTCAGGAGAGAAGT
>CAZJAR010000007.1:0-19451 GCA_964543785.1 uncultured Synergistaceae bacterium
AGTTCGGTGAAGGTGGGTATTTCGGGTACGTTGGGATGTCTCTTGGCGGTCATCATGGCCAGAACCCGGACTTCGCCGGCCCTGAGGTTGGACTCGATCTGGGAGAGGTTCATGAAACCCATGGACACGTGGCCGCCCATGACGGTTGCCTTTGCGTTGGAGGATCCCGTCGAGGGAACGCTCTTCACCGAGCAGCCCGTGGTTTCGTTGAACTGGGCGAGGGCGAAGGCGTCATCGCCGCCGGGGCCTGAAGTGGAGCCGGTGAGAGTACCGGGGGCTGCCTTATCGGCGTCGATGATGTCCTGGATGGAATTGAAGGGGCTGGAAGAGGGAACCACGAGGACGCCGGGGTCGGTGACAAGATTGAAGAGCATGGCGAAGTCATCAAGAGTATACTTTGCCCGCTTCGCGGACATGTGGGCAGTAAGGTGGGGAGTGTACAGGGTGCCGATGGTGTAGCCGTCCTTCTTTGCCCTTGCGAGGGCGTCAAAGCCCCTCTGGCCGCCCGCGCCGTCGATGTTGTTGATCACGAAGGGCTCTGGGAAGTGCTTCTCGGCAAATTTGGCGAAGAGTCTCGCCATGGTGTCGGTGCCGCCTCCCGCATTGGAGGCCACGATGATCGTGACGGCCTTTGTCGGGTAGTCGGACGCGAGAGCCGCCCCCGCTCCGAGGGCAAGGCACACTGCGAGGATAGCAAAAATTGCTTTTTTCATGTTCTCGTCTCCTTTCGAAAGTGAGTTTCCCTGATCCGTGGCACCGTTTCGTTCCCCGGCGTTCACCCTCCTTTGTTTTCGGAGAGGGTTTTTCTCTTCTCCTCGAGAAGTGGTTTCAGCCGCTCTCCCTTGACCATGAAGAATACCCGTTCCGCCACGTTGGTGGCGTGGTCGCCTATCCTGGCGAGATGCCGCGCGACCCAGAGGAGCCCTGCGGCGCACTGGGCCGTGGCCTGGTCTCCCTCTGGCTTGTTGCCGATGATGAGAAGGAGTTCGTCGAAAATGTTCTCGTACAGGATGTCGAGCTCCTCGTCCCTGAGGCAGATAGACTCCGCGAGGGCTGTATCGTTCTCCTCGAAAGCCTTGAGGGAATCGGCCACCATCTCGGTGGCAATGACCTTCATCTTCGGGATGTCCACCAGGGGTTTCAGGAGAGGATACCGGTTCAGTACCTTCGCCTTTTTCGCTATGTTCACACCCTGGTCGCCGATGCGCTCAAGGTCGGTAATGATCTTCAGGACGGCGAAAACAAACCTGAGATCCTCCCGCACAGGCTGGCGCATGGCGATGGAACTGAGGCATTCCTGGTCTATGGATGCCTCGAGATCGTCGATAATGTCGTCTGACCGTATGACATCGTCCGCCAAAGCATCGTTCCGCTCCTCCAGGGAACGCACGGCGTTGGAGAACGCCTCGCTCGCCATGGATCCCATGTCACGGACCATGGAAAGTATTTTTGCCTTGTCGGCGGAATACAAAAGGGATTCCACCTTCCCGTTTTTTTTCCAGAACATACTCCAGTCCCTCCCTCGTCGGTACAGCCTGCCTGCGGGAAGCTGGTCCCTTGTCCGGGAGCAGGGGAGCGCTCCTGGCGGGAAAACGGGAAAAAGTCCTCAGCGAGGTTACAGGCGTGTAACGATAATGTTACAAACTACGACATACTGAAAAGATTGTCAAGGAGCGGATTCCCGATTTAACTGCGGTTGAAGGGTAGGGCATACTTTTTTCGCTGTGTTCCGCGCTGTGGTAAAATAATTGGGATATTTACAGGAAAAAGTCATACGTAAACGAGCCGGAGGAGAGAATTATGAAAAGAACGTTTGTACGGTGCGTTATGAAGGGAAAAAGAGAAACGGGACTGATTGAGAACGGCATTATCTACCGGCTGGAGGGAGATATGTTCGGCGATTTCTCCCGGGGCCCGGCCCTCGGCTCGGTGGACGAGGCGGAGCGGTTCCTTCCCCCCGCGGAGCCGTCCAAGGTGGCGGCTGTGGGTCTCAACTACCGGGACCACGCCATCGAGGTGGGTCTTCCCATACCGGAGGAGCCCCTGCTCTTCCTGAAGCCTTCCACCTCCGTCATCGCCCACGGAGACCCCGTGACCTGTCCCGACCACATGTCGGAGCGGGTGGATTACGAGGCGGAGCTCGCCATAGTCATCGGGAGGAAATGTTCCCGCGTTGAACCCGGAGAAGCAAGGGACTACATCCTCGGATACACCTGCGCCAACGATGTTACGGCCCGGGACCTCCAGTCGAGGGACGGCCAGTGGACGAGATCCAAGTCCTTCGACACCTTCTGCCCCCTGGGGCCGTGGATCGTCGCCGGGATCGACCCTTCGGACCTCGAGATCGGCATGTACCTGAACGGCAAGCAGGTTCAGCATTCCAGGACGAAAAACTTCATTTTTCCGGTGGACCTGCTGGTGAGCCACATCTCCAAGGTCATGACCCTCCTGCCGGGCGACGTGATCATTACCGGCACCCCGTCGGGCATCGGGCCTGTGAAAAAAGGAGACGTCATGCAGGTCAGGATCGAGGAAATCGGAACCCTGGAGAACCAGGTGGAGTAACTGTTCAATCCGGCAGCGGCTTCCTGTTCCACCACAGAAAAAGCGCTGCCCCGCCGGCATCCGGCGGGGCAGCGCAGTATCCCCAGGGAGCGGAACTTTTTGTGAAAAGATGGCGGAGGGCGAGGGATTCGAACCCCCGGGGCTTTCGCCCAGCTGATTTCAAGTCAGCCACCATAGACCACTCGGACAGCCCTCCGGAAAACGAGAAAAATTATACACGGATTTCCGCCTGTTGCCAACGGATGTTTTTCCTCTGGGTCCGGGAGGGGGAAAACAATGGGGGGCTGGTTCTGCCGAAGGGTATAATGCCAGGAGAGAAAAATTCAGCATGAGAGGTGATTCCCGGTGAAAAAAGAAGAGATTCTCGAGAGGTTTGTGTGCACCCCGTCCCGGGTGGCGGTGGTAGGGGCCTCCCCCAGGGAGGGCCGCCCCGTCTTCCGGGTGATGAACTATCTTGCAGGGGCAGGATTCACTCTCTACCCGGTGAACCCCGGATACGCCGGAACGGAGATACTGGGCCGTCCCTGCGCTGCCGGGCTCCCGTTCCTGGAGGAGGCCGTGGACGTGGTTGCCCTCTTTCTTTCTGCGAAACAGCAGGGAACCGTGGCGGCTGATCTTGAAACATTGTCTTACAGGCCCGTGGTCTGGTTCCAGCCGGGTGCGGAAAACGACGCCCTCGCCGGTGAACTGGAGAAGAAGGGGTATGACGTGGTGCCCTCGGACTGTCTTATGGCCGATCACATGAACAAATGCAGATGAGAATTATTTCGTGCTCCTGAAACCACCGGAATGATAAAAATTTCTTGCCTCCGGGTGCGAATTTATATATAATTACAGAAAAGACCGCACTTGCCTCCCTAACTCCTGAGTATTCCCCACAGCCTTTCCCTGGGAGGCACAAATCCGCACCGCGAAGGAGGTAGTCCCGATGTCCTCCGAATATCCCTACACCCTGAGGGTCCGGTACGGCGATACCGACCAGATGGGGGTCGCCTATTACGCCAATTATCTCTACTGGTTCGAGGTGGGGCGGACGGAGTTCTGCCGTGCCCACGGCAAGTCCTACGCCGACTGGGAGGGAGAGGGCATTTTTCTTCCCGTGGTGGAATCCCACTGCAGATACAAGCATCCTGCCCGGTACGAGGACGAAATCACCATTTTCACGAAAATCGGTGAAGTGAAGGCATCGTCCGTAATCTTTGAGTGCCGCATAGAGCGGGTCTCCGACGGCAAGCCCCTCGCCTCGGGATGGACCCGCCATGCCTTCGTGGACCGGAACGGAAGGCTTCTGAGAGGAGACAACCCCCTGCGCTGCTGGATCGAGGCGCTTGCGGGATGACGGAGGTGTCGCGTACAGTGAGCACGAAAGCCATACTGTTGGGAAACGAGGCAATCGCCAGAGGAATTGTTGAAGCGGGATGTCTTGTGGCGTCCGCCTACCCGGGAACGCCGTCTTCAGAAATACTGCCCGCGGTGGCGAAGTTCGCCGACGAACTGGGCTCTCCCATGGCGGTCGAGTGGGGCGTGAACGAAAAAGTGGCCTTCGAGGTGGCGGCTGCGGCCTCCTTCACCGGGGCCCGGTCCTGCGCCGTGATGAAGCAGGTCGGTCTGAATGTGGCGGCCGATCCCTTCATGAGCGCAGCCCACTTCCAGCTCAAGGGCGGCATGCTCCTCGTGGTCGCCGACGACCCGGGGCCGCACAGTTCCCAGACGGAGCAGGACAGCCGCTACTTTGCCATGTTCGCCAAGGTCCCCTGTTTCGATCCCTGTTCCGCCGCCGAGGCGAGGGAGATGGTCTTCGACGCCTTTGACCTTTCAGAGCGTTTCGGCATCATCACCATGCTCCGCCCCAGCGTAAGAGTTGACCACTGCCGCCAGGACGTGGAGCTCGGGGAACTCCGTCCGCCGAAGGGGCAGGTGAAGTTCGAGAAGGAGCCCTCCCGCTGGGTCTGTCTTCCCGCCAGCGTGAAAGTGAACCATCCACGGCTGAACGCCAAGGTGGAGGAAATCCGCTCGGCCTTCGAGACTGAGTTCGGAAAATACAACTACGAAGTTCCCTCCCGTGAGAAGAGTGTTCTGGGCATCGTCGCTTCGGGCGTGAGCTTCTCCGTGGTCAGCGACATCCTCAGGGGATGGGGCAGAGAGGACGTGGCGCTTCTCAAGATAGGCACTCCGCACCCTCTGCCGCTGAAGATGGTGACAGATTTCATCTCCCGCCACCCGAAGGTGCTCTTCCTCGAGGAAACCTATCCGGTGATGGAAATGCAGCTTCCCGACAGAACGGGCATCCTCGGCCGGTGGAACGGAGTTGTTCCGGGAGCCGGGGAGCTTCTCCCCGAGGTCATCGCGGATATTCTCTCGAAAATCCTCGGCATGGACAATGCCGCAGGGGAAGGATCGCCCCTTCTCAGGGAAGCCCTGGAGGATCTGAAGATTACTCCCCGGAAGCCCATGCTCTGCCCGGGGTGTCCCCACCGCGCGAGTTATTTCTCCATCAGGCAGGCCCTGCCCAACGCCGTGAACCCCTCGGACATCGGCTGCTATACCCTCGGAGTGAACCAGAAGGCGGTGGACGCCGTGATGGACATGGGGGCTTCCGTGACCATGGGTTCCGGATTCTGGCTTGCCCACAAGGCAGCCGGGACGGAACGCCCCATCGTGAGCACCATTGGTGATTCCACCTTCTTCCACATGGGCATTCCCGGCCTCGTGAGCGCGGTCTACAACCGGCACGCCTTCGTCCTGGGCATTCTCGACAACAGCACCACCGCCATGACGGGCGGGCAGGCGAACCCGGCTGTGGGCGACAAGCTCAGGAAGGGCGACGAAGGCCGGAAGGTGGATATCGAGGCCGTCTGCAGGGGCTGCGGCGTGACCTTTGTCAGGACCATCGAAGCCTATGACGTCGCCGCAGGGAAGGACGCTGTGAAGGAAGCCTGGGAGCACGCCAAGTCCCGCTCCGAACCCGCGGTCATCATTTTCCGCCATCCCTGCATGCTCCTCCGGCCCCAGCAGCCTGTGGTCCAGGTGAAGGTAGACCCGGAAAAATGCATCGGCTGCAAGTTCTGCATCAACTTCTTCAACTGCCCCGGCCTCGTCTTTGACGAGAAGAAGGGGAAGGCGTTCATTGACGAACGGTTCTGCGTGTCCTGCGGAGTCTGTATCTCCGTCTGTCCTCACGGGGCCATCGGGGAAGTTGCGGAGGAGGGGAAATAGCATGCAGTATGTTATCGTAGGCATCGGCGGTCAGGGAATTCTTTTCGCGAGCAAGGTTCTGGGAAAAATAGCCCTCACAAGGGGAGAGTCCGTCATGGGCAGCGAGGTGCACGGCATGGCACAGCGGGGCGGCTCGGTGATCAGCCACTTCAAAGTCGGCAGCTACCGGAGCCCTCTCGTCATGGCAGGAGAAGCTGATATTCTCCTCGCCTTCGACCAGAACGAGGCGGTGCGGAACCTCCATTTTCTGAAGAAGAAAGGCAGCCTCGTAGTGAATGTCCATGATCGGGGTGCCCTGGAAAATGCTTCTCTTGCGGGGCTGATCCGGGAGCGGGACATCGCGGTTCACTCACTGGAGGGATACGCCCTGCTGAAGGAGCACATGGGTGGGAACTTCCTGTTTCTCAATGTCCTCCTCATGGGAGCCATGTGCGGCGCCGGGGTGAGCGGACTGTCCTTTGAAGAGGTTTCCAGGGCGGTGAAGGAGCTTTCCCCTCCCAAGTTCCAGGATGCCAACACGAAGGTCCTGGCCCTTGGAGCGGAAGCTATTCAAAGCGGGAGGTAAGCTTGGAGCGCACTGGAAGGGGAGGCCGGTCCCGGTCTCCCCTTTTTTGGGGTTCAGCCTTCTCCCTTGCGGAACTGCTGGCGGTCCTGGCGATCTGCCTGCTCCTCGGGGGCGGCGTGTCCGTGGCTCTTGTATCCTCCTTCGCCGGACCGGCTTCCGACACCACGGCGGTCCGGGAGGGCAAGTACGCCGCCCAGTGGCTCCAGCGGGTCTTCCACAAGGCCCTGCTCTCCGGCAGGTCCTTTGTCTTCAGGCTTTCCACTTCCGTGCCCCAGAACAGGCTGAAGATACAGTGGGCGGACGGCAGCGAGGAAGTCTATGACGGAAAGGGACGGGTATGGTTCACGAACCGCAGCGGCATTCCGGCCTTTTGCGCCTACTCGCCGAAGTGGAACACCATATCTCCTGCGTTCACCATTGAAGCCGGTTCGTCGCCGGACCGCAGGCGTCCCCTGAAATATATCGTCGTCACTCCCTTCTGCAGGGTTTCCTATCGCGATGATCCGCCCCGGGATTGAAAGACGGCTTCTTTCGGGGTATAAAGAGAAACCGGCGTTCCCGCTTTTTTTATCAGGGACGCACATCGGAAACGGAGGTTGTCCTGATGGCCGCAGCGGCAAAACCATGGTGGAGAGAGACGATCGAGACGGTGCTTTGGGCGCTCGTCCTCGCTCTCGTGCTCCGAACATTTGTTGTTCAGGCATTCTGGATCCCCAGCGGATCCATGATTCCCACCCTTGAGGTGGGTGACCGCGTCCTCGTGGCGAAATTCTGGTATCACTTCACTGAGCCGAAGCGCGGCCAGATTTTTGTCTTCAAATACCCCGTTGACCCCAAGCGGGATTTCGTGAAAAGAATCATCGGCCTTCCCGGCGACGTCCTGGAAATACGGGGCGGCCTGGTGTACGTCAACGGGCAGCCCCTGCAGGAGGAATACGTGAAGAACCACGATTCCTTCTCCCTGACGGCGGGCCCTGTTTTTCCGGAAATTCCGGTGAAAGTTCCCGAGGGGCATTACTTCGCCATGGGCGACAACCGGCCGAATTCCCAGGACAGCAGATTCTGGGGGTTCGTGCCGAAGCAGAACATCCGGGGGCCGGTGTTTTTGAGGTACTGGCCCCTGAACAGGGTCGGGATGGTGGACTGATTGGGACGGACCGTATGGTATCCCGGCCATATGGCGAAGGGAAAGCGGAAGCTCTCCGAACTCGCCGAAAAGCTGGATATCATTCTTGAGGTCCGGGATGCCCGGGCGCCTCTCGTAACATCTTCTCCCCTGGCGGACGAACTCTCCCGGGTCTGTCCCGTCGGTGTGGTGCTTTCAAAGAAAGACCTGGCCGAGGACAGGGGAACGGACAGGTGGCTCTCATGGTTCGCATCTTCCGGCAGGAAGGCGTGGGCGGTGAATCTCCTCAAGCCGAAGATTGACCAGGTGCGGAAGGATCTTGCCCCCTTCGGCCCCTCCCACAGGGAAGTCCGGCTGGCTGTGGTGGGCATTCCGAACGTGGGGAAGTCCATGTTCCTGAACGCCCTGGTGGGAAAATCCTCCGCCAAGGTTGGAGGCATTCCCGGCATCACCAGGGGTGTCTCGTGGTACAAGGGGAAGGGATTCCTGGCCGTGGATTCCCCGGGCATCCTGGACCCCCGCTCGGGCGACTCGGTCCAGCGCTGTCTCGCCTGGCTCGGAAGCAGCAAGTCGGAGGTGATCGGAGGGTTTGACCTCATCGCCCTCGACCTGATCGCTGTCCTCAGGAGACGGTCTCTCTGGGGCATGGTGGAAGAGAAGTGGGGAGTTTCCGCTCCGGAGGAGGCTTCCGGTGAGGAAATCCTTGAGTCCCTCGGGAAGAGACTTGGCTGCCTCGTTTCGGGAGGGGCTGTGGACACTCTTTCCGCGGGACGAAGGTTCGTGGAGGCTTTTTCCACCGGAAGGCTCGGCCCGGTGACCCTGGAGCTTCCGGGGGATTCCCCGTGGATATGAGCGAGTGGGGAAGAATTGCCGGTGCGGATGAAGCGGGGCGCGGCCCCCTCGCCGGGCCGGTGGTCGCCGCTGCTGCCGTACTGACTCCTGCCCAGGAGGAGGATCTGCTCTCCCTTGGGCTCACCGATTCAAAAAAACTTACTCCACGCACAAGGGAATTCCTTTTCGACCGGATGCTCTGCCTGGGAGTGGAGTGGCGCGCCCAGGCGGCCTCACCGGCAAGAATCGACGGAATGAACATCCTCCGGGCGTCTCTCTGGGCCATGGGACGGAGCGTGGAAAAGCTGCCCCCCTGCTTTGATACCCTGATCGTCGACGGCACCTTCCCTCTTCCCGGTCTTTCCTGCCGGCAGATTCCTCTTCCGAAGGCCGACAGCCTCGTTCCGGCGGCGGCAGCCGCATCGGTGGCGGCCAAGGTTCTCCGGGACAGGATCATGGCTGCTCTTGACGGACTGTATCCCGGCTACGGCTTCAAAAAGCACAAGGGATACCCCACGTCGGCCCACCGCTCTGCCCTTGAAAAACTTGGCCCGTCTCCGGTCCACAGGGCCACCTTTTCCTGGAGGGCTCCCTGATGGCTTCTTCAGGCATGGGCGGCATTTACGGTCCGTCTGTACGGCCGGGGCTCCCCGAGGGGCAGACCCAGCCGCGGGTTGACGGAAGCCCCCGGCAGCCGGGAACCCAGCTTCCCCGCATTGCCGACGGTACGGTAGTGAACGGGCTCGTTCTTGAGGCCAGGGAGGAGGGCTCCTATCTTGTACGGGTTGCCGGCCAGAACCTTCTTGCCCGGGCGAACCTTCCCCTCCTTCCGGGACAGCATTTCCGGGCCGTCTGGGATGCCTCCGGCGACGTGCCCGTCCTGCGTCTTTCCGACGCCGAGGCGGCACTCCTCGGAAAGCTCTCCGAGGGAGACCGGGAAGTCGCTTCGGCTCTTCTGACCAGGGGACTTCCCCTCGACAGCCAGGCTCTCGCTTCCCTGAAGTCTGCCTGGGCAGGCATGGGCGGCCAGCCTTCACAGCTCGGTTCTCTCACGGAGCTGTGGGCACGGGGAATTCCACTCACCGCCGGCAATGTCCAGATTCTCTCGTGGTATCTCTCCCTCGGCGAGAAGGAGGCCTCCTCCATGTGGAAAAGGGTCAGGGAGGAGATACGGAGCCGTGCCGCCAGGGGAGAGAATCCCATCGGCATCCTGAAGGAAATGACGGGAGGCGACGACGAAAGGTCGGCCTTCCTCCGCGCACATGCCTTTCTTTCCCGTCCGTCGAGGGATGGGGTCGACCCGTCTCTTCTCGCGCCGGCTCTTCTCCCGGCGGGAGAGGGTGAAGGGGCCCTTACTGCGAGGATCACCACCGGTGCCTGGAAACGCCAGGGAAAATCCTTCTGGTCGGTCTCGTTCGAGATCGAGGGCGACCGCATCGGCCCCGTGGAAGGAGAAGTGGAAAGCGACGGCAGAAGCCTGGGAGTCACCCTCAAGACAGAGCGGAAGGAGACTTTCGAGGCACTCCGGATGAGGCGGCATCTTCTGCGGCAGCAGCTCGGCGATCTTTCCCTGACGGTGCAGAATATCGCCGTGGCCCATGGCAGGAGGGCCTCCAGGATACCCGGCAGGGGGCTGGACATAACGGTATGAACGGGAAAGGGAAAAAACGGCTGCAGGCCGCCGCGGTCCAGTACGACGAAAAAAATGACGAAGCCCCAAGGCTTACTGCCTCGGGCACGGGATACGTGGCGGAGAAAATACTCGAGCTCGCCAGGGAGGCTGATGTCCCGGTAGTGGAGGACGCAGCCCTCGTGAGCGCCCTGATGGTGCTGGAGCTTGGCGAGGAGATACCGGCTGAGCTCTATGAGGCAGTGGCCCGGATTCTCGCTTTCATCTACAAAATCGACAAAGGAGAAAAACCATGACGGCGGATCATCTCGAGCTGGGACGGCGGGGCGAGGAAATCGCCGCGGCGTACCTTGCCGGACTTGGCTGGAAAATTCTCGACCGCAACGTAACGTTCCGCGGGGGGGAACTCGACCTTGTGGCCCTCTCAGGAGGGGAACTCGTTGTGGTGGAGGTCAGGACCCGTTCCGAGGGATGGATGCAGCGGGGGGAGGATTCGGTAGGTCCCCGCAAGTTGGGGCGGCTGGTCAGGACGGGGAGGCGGTACGTTGAATCCAGGGGATGGGACGGCCCCTGGAGGATCGACATCCTTTCCGTGACGCTCAGCCCCGGAGGAAGCACGTCAGTGGAGCGGTTCGAGGACGTCACCGCGGGGGCGTATCTCACGTGAATCCTGTCTGGGGCATCACCCTGAAGGGCATGGAGGCACTGAAGGTGGAGGTGGAGGCTGAAATCACCGGAGGCCTGTTCGCCATTTCCATCGTGGGGCTTCCCGATACGGCAGTCCGGGAGTCGAAAGAGCGTGTGAGGGCGGCCCTTCGGTCCCTTGGACTTCAGGTAAGGGGGCGGGTTGCGGTGAACCTTGCTCCGGCTGACCTCCCGAAGGAAGGCGCCATCCTGGATCTCCCCATTGCCCTCGGCATCGCAGGGGCCATGGGGAGCATCCCGCAGGTTCCCCGGGGAATATTTCTCGGCGAGCTGGCCCTGGACGGGCGCCTGAGGGGAGTCCGGGGCGCTGTCGGCGCTGCCATTCTCGCCAGGGATACGGGAATCCCCCTCTTCGTTCCTGCGGACAACGCGGACGAAGTCTCCCTGGTGGAGGGATGCGAAGCCTGGGGCGCCGAAAGTCTCGGCGACGTACTCTCCTTCCTTCGGGGAGAGAAGGAGCTGTATCCCGTGGTTCCATCCATTCCCGCGGAAGAGCCGGTCACAGCCGATCCCGATTTCGCGGATATCCGCGGCCAGTCAGGCGCCCGGAGAGCATTGGAGATTGCAGCCGCCGGGCATCACAATGTCCTCTTCACCGGTGCCCCGGGCAGCGGCAAGACCCTTCTCGCCCGGGCCCTCCGGGGAATTCTCCCGCCTCTTTCACGGGATGAGTTTCTCGAGGCCGCCCTGGTGCGAAGCACCCTTGGCATTCCCTTTGACCGGGGAATGCAGCCTCCCTTCAGAACGGTCCACCACACGGCAAGCATTGTCTCCATCTGCGGAGGAGGCTCCACTCTCCGGCCCGGTGAGGTCAGCCTGGCCCATCGCGGGGTGCTCTTTCTGGACGAATTCCCGGAATTCCGCCGCGACCTGCTCGAAGCCCTCAGGCAGCCCCTGGAGGACGGGAACATTACCGTAAGCAGGGCCTCGGGATCGGTTGCCTATCCCTGCCGGGTTCTTCTCGTGGCGGCATGCAACCCCTGCCCGTGCGGCTGGGACGGTGACCCCGTGGAGCGGTGCACCTGCTCGGCGTCTGACCGGGAACGGTACCGGCGGAAAATTTCGGGGCCCATTCTCGACAGGATTGACCTCCACGTCGCCGTGCCCCGGCTGCTCCCGGAGGAACTTGTGGCGGTGGAATCATCCGGCGGAGAAAAAAGTGCCGACATTGCCGTGAGAGTACGGAAGGCGAGGGAAGTCCAGCGGAAACGGTGGGCCGGGACTGGGTTTTCATGCAACGCGGAACTGCCGGAGCGTCTCGTGAAGCGGGGCCTCTGCCTCTCACCCGGAGTGAGGCCGTTCCTCGCCTCCATGGCGGAACGGCTGCGCCTCTCGGGGCGGGGAATCAGCAGGGTCCTCAAGGTCTCCCGGACCATTGCCGACCTCGCGGGAAGCGGGGACGTGGAAGTTCCCCACGTGGCGGAGGCTCTTGCCTACCGGGACGGAGGGGACAGAAGATGACTCCCCTTCTCCGGGTCATCCTGCTCCTCACCGCCTCCGGAGGGTTTCCTCCCTCACTCTGGTCCTCCTTCATAAAAGAAGATCTTCCCCCCGAGGCCTTCCTTGAAGAAGGTCCCTCCCTGTGGGAACGGCTGGGGTATTCAGAGACGGTACGGGACACTCTCGCCAGGCTTTCAGAAACCGGCTGGCCGGAGAGGGAAGAGGACCGGGCACGCCAGGCCGGAATTCGGCTCGTACCCTTTGACTGCCGGGAGTACCCCGGGACTCTGGCCGGAATTCCACATGCCCCGATGCTGCTCTATGTCCGCGGGAAATGGCCCCTTGTCGGGCCGTCCGTCGCCGTGGTCGGAACCCGAAAATGCAGTTCCTACGGATGGAGAACCGCCGCCGAAATAGGCCGGGCCGCCGCCGGGGCTGGCGGTGTGGTAATCAGCGGAGGAGCGGCAGGCATCGACGGTGCAGCCCATGAAGGATGCCTTGACGGGGGCGGTGGAACCATCGCCGTTCTCGGGACGGGAGTGGACGTCGTCTATCCCAGGGGGCACGAAAGGCTCTTTGAGCGCATAGTCGAAGAGGGGGGCGCCCTCGTTGCCGAGTATGCCCTCGGTTCTCCCCCGAGGCAGTGGCGCTTCCCCGAACGGAACCGCATCATCGCAGGAATGGCCGACAGACTTGTTGTTGTGGAGGCCCCGCTGAAGAGCGGCGCCATGAGCACGGCCCGCCATGCCCTGGAAGCCGGCAGGGAGGTCTGGGCTGTCCCCGGGAGGATCTCCGAGGAGGGATGCGCCGGGTCGAACAGGCTCATATTTGACGGAGCCCAGCCGCTCGTCTCCGTCCGGGAGTTTGTTTCTTTGGCCTTCGGACGGCAGCTCGGCCTCTTTCCTCCGGGCGGGGAGCGGGAAAAAACTCCATTATTGACTGAAAAAGAACAAAGAATTCTTGCCGTTCTAAAAAAATATGGAGAAAGAACTGTTGACAACATCGCCGTTGAATGTACAATGTCTCCCGCTGACGTTTTTTCCTGCCTGGCCGTCCTGGCCGCGGAGGAGCGCGTCTTCCCCTCTGGACCGGGGCGATGGAGTGCGGTGCCCCGGTAGACAAGACTGGAACGGAAAGGAAGAGCCTGGTGCCCAAATCACACAGAAGCGACCGAGGCCGCGGAGGCAGGCTGGTGGATTCTCTCATCGTCCGCCGCGTTCTCCATGACTGCGAACGGAGATACCTTGCCCCCGACGCGCAGGGAAGAATATACCGCTACATCGCCACGGAAGAGGTTCCCCTCGAGATCACCGAAAGGGCCATCCAGGAGGCCGTGTCACTCGGCACTCTGAAGAATTCCGCGGTGGAGGCTTCCCTGTTTGACGCCATCGTGGACGCTCTCCTCGATGACCGGTCCTTCGAGATACCCGGCAGCCCCTCGGAGAAGATGTATCCTTCGAGCTGCTGGATCTGCTGAGAAGGCGCCAATGGCGAAAGCGCAGAAACAGAGCGGGAAAGGACCGGAGACGGCGCCCCTTTCCCCTCCTGAAGAGAAGCAGAAGAAGACCCGGACCCCGGCGAAGGGAAAGACAGCCTCAACAGCGGCGGAGAAGAAAAAAACTTCTTCCGTCCGGGGCGGAACGTCCGATTCGGCGGGCACAGGGAAAAAGGTTCCGGTTCCGGCAGGAAAAAAGAAGAAGGCTCCTGCTGCCGGGAAGAAGGCTTCTTCCGCCATACTGGCGGAAAAGGCAAAGAAAGCCTCTCCCGCCGCCCGCGGAAACACAACGGCCGGGCGGTCCAAACCGTCGTCCTCCCTTCCCGAAGCAGGAACCGGAAAATCCCTCGTCATCGTCGAATCCCCCACGAAAGCGAAGACTCTCACCAAGATCCTCGGGCCGAAATACGTGGTCAAATCGAGCGTGGGACATATCCGGGACCTGCCGAAAAGCAGGCTGGCCATTGACGTGGAGAACGACTTCACTCCGGAGTACATTCTCGTCAAGGGCAAGGCGAAGGTGAAAAACGAGCTGACCGGCCTGGCGCGGACGGCCTCGAAGGTTATTCTCGCCTCCGACCCCGACAGGGAAGGGGAGGCTATTGCGTGGCATCTCTGCGAACTGCTCGGAATGGACCCTGCCTCGTCCTGCAGGGTACGTTTCTACGAGATTACCCCGGGGGCCGTTAAGGAAGCTGTCAAAAATCCGGAAGCCGTGAACATGAACAAGGTGGAGGCCCAACAGGCCCGCCGCATTCTCGACAGGCTGGTGGGATATACCCTCAGCCCCCTGCTGTGGAAAAAAATCCGGAGGGGGCTGTCGGCAGGGAGGGTGCAGTCGGTGGCCCTTGCTCTTATCTGTGCCCGGGAGCGGGAGATCCGGGAGTTCGTCCCCCGGGCCTACTGGCTCGTCACTGTTGCAGCTGCTTCGGATGACGGCAGGAAGTACATGCTCCGCGCCGACAGCCTTGACGGAAAATCCCTCTGGAAAGAAGGCAAGTCACTCCTCATTGACTCGGAGCAGGTTGTTGCGTCCATTTTTTCGGAAGTGGAACGCTATCCCCTCACTGTCACAGACTTCAAGGTCCGGGAGAGCCAGAGAGCCGCACCGGCCCCCTTCAAGACAAGCACTCTCCAGCAGGAGGCAGCCCGAAGGTGCAGCCTCTCTCCCCGCAGAACCATGAGCATTGCCCAGGAGCTGTTCGAGGGGGTCTCCATTCCCGGCCGGGGACCCACAGGCCTCATAACCTACATGCGCACCGACAGTCTCAGGACAGCTCCGGAGGCTGTGGAAAAATGCAGGGCCTACATCGGTTCGTCCTTTGACCCCTCGTACCTGCCGGAGAAGGAGAACGTCTATTCCGCGAAGGGACGTTCCCAGGACGCTCATGAAGCCATCCGTCCGACGGACGTGGCCATCACCCCCGAAAGCCTTGAAGGGATCCTCTCACCCGACCAGATGAAGCTCTATTCCCTTATCTGGCGGAGACACGTGGCGTCCCAGATGTCCCCCGCCAGAGTTGCCAACGCAACCCTCACCGCCGGGGCCGGAAGGGCCGGATTCCGGCAGCTCGGGGAGACTCTGCTCTTTCCCGGCTGGAGCGCCGTGTGGCCCCTGGACCTCAAGGGAGAATCCCTTCTGCCGGCGGTCCGGGGAGAAGTGCTCGCCGTGGAGGGAAAGGAAATGGAGCAGAAGTTTACCCGCCCGCCGGCACGGTATTCCGAAGCCACCCTCATCAAGGTTCTCGAGGACGAGGGAGTGGGCCGTCCGTCCACCTACGCCTCCATCGTGGAAACCCTTTACGACAGAGGATACGTTATCCGGAACGAGGAGCGGCGGCTCCAGTCCACTCCCCTCGGGGAGACGGTGGACGAATTCCTGATGAAGTACTTCAACGGAGACAGTCTCTCCTCCATTGTGGATACAGGGTTTACCGCCCGGATGGAGGAAAGTCTCGACGATGTTGAAGAAGGGAAGATCCCCTGGCTCTCCGTACTGAAGGATTTCTGGCGGAATTTTACAGTTACCATGGCCGAGGCGGAGACCGCACCGGCGGCGCAGCTCCCTCCTCCCGAGCCCATCGGGGAGGACTGCCCCGAGTGCGGAAAGCCTCTCGTGCTGAAAAACGGCCGCTTCGGCGAATTCATCGGATGCAGCGGCTACCCGGAATGCAGGTTTACCCGCCCCGTCCTTGTGAAGACCGGCGCCGTCTGTCCGAAATGCGGCACCGGGGACGTGGTGAAGCGCAAAAGCAGAAAGGGAAAGCCCTTTTACGGATGTTCCCGTTACCCGGAGTGCGATTTTGTCTCCTGGAACCCCCCGTCGGGCAATGACTGCCCCCAGTGCGGCGCTGCCATGATGTCCACGGGGCGGAAGGGCGGCGAGGAATGCCCGAAATGCGGCTATGTGCCTCCGAAGAAGGTTCGGGACGATGACTGACGGTTCCGTCGCGGTCATCGGGGGAGGGCTTGCGGGGTCCGAAGCGGCCTGGATGCTCGCAGCCAGGGGAATACCGGTAACCCTGCACGAGATGAGGCCACGGACCGCCACGCCTGCCCACAGGACCGACGGGCTGGCCGAGGTGGTCTGCAGCAACTCCTTCGGGGCTGATTCCACCACCAGTCCGGCTGGGATTCTGAAGCAGGAGCTCAGGGGGCTCGGGAGCCTCATACTGAAGTGCGCCGACACTGCACGGGTGCCCGCCGGCAAGGCCCTCGCCGTGGACCGGGACATTTTCTCCCGCCTGGTGACTGAGACCCTGGAGAGTCATCCCCTGGTCACCGTCGTCAGGGAGGAGTGCATTTCCATTCCTGAAGGGCCGGTTATACTGGCCACCGGACCCCTGACCTCACCCGCCATGGCGGAGGAGATCAGGAAGACGGCCGGGGAGGAATACCTCTCCTTCTTCGACGCCGTTGCCCCAGTGGTCGAAGCCGATTCCATCGACATGACGAAGGCTTTCCGCCTGGGGCGGTGGGGTCAGGAGGACGACTACATAAACTGTCCCTTCACCCGGGAAGAGTACGAGACCTTCATCTCCGCCCTCACCGGCGCCGAAAGGAGCCTTCCCCACGATTTCGAGAACTCGCCGTCGTGGTTCGAGGGGTGTCTCCCCGTGGAGGTCATGGCGTCCCGCGGAGTAGACACGCTGCGGTTCGGCCCCCTGCGTCCCGTGGGACTTCCCCTGCCGGGAACGGGAGATGAGGCCTGGGCCGTGGCCCAGCTGAGGCAGGACAACAGGGAGGGGACCCTTTACAATATCGTGGGATTCCAGACAAGTCTCCGGTGGGGAGAGCAGGAACGGGTCTTCAGGATGATCCCCGGGCTTGCGCAAGCAGAGTTCGCCCGCTTCGGGGTGATGCACAGGAACATTTACGTGAATGCCCCCGCCGTGCTCGACGGCCGTCTCCGGTTCCGGAACGGACGGGAGGACCTCTTTCTCGCCGGTCAGATCACCGGTGTCGAGGGGTACATGGAAAGCACGGCCATGGGGTGCGTCGCGGCGCTCAACATGGCAGCCCTGCTGTTCGGGAAACCGTTTCCTGAATGGCCGCGCGAGACCGCCACGGGCTCTCTTCTTCATTACCTTGGAGATGCCCTGGAACGCCGGTTCCAGCCCATGAATGTCAACCTCGGAATCTTTCCTCCCCTCGGAAAAAAAATAAGGAACAAGGCTCTGCGGTGCGAACAGGTCGCGGCGCGGGCTCAGGAGGCCTTTGCCCCCTTCCTCTCGGGACTTGCAAACCTCTCGGGACAGTAATATGCAGGACTCTTTCCGTTTTTTTCTCTTAATTTTCTCTTGAAAAACATAGGGACAAGAAGAACAAAAAAGGAAAAATTCTTGTTGTGGAGGGCTTTTACACTCCAGGCAAAAAACATTAATTGATTCTTTTGAAAAATATCGAGAATCTAGAAAAAGATGCTAAAATAACTTCATGCAGGAAAAGATATCGGTTTCCCTCGACCTGTTTTTTGACCACCTCCGGTTTGAAAAGGAGGCGTCGCCTCACACGGTGATCAACTACTCCGTGGACCTGGCGCAGTTCGCAGAGTTCCTCGAAGTGCTCGGAACTGACGATCCGGCGAAGGTGGACGGGAAGACCATACGTTCCTGGCTCAGGGAAATGATGGGCTACGGCTATGCCAAGTCGTCAGCTGCGAGGAAGCTTTCCTCGGTGCGGAGCTGGTGTGCGTTCCTGTTCGACCGGGGGCTCATACCCTCCGATCCGGCGAAGGAAATCCGGGGGCCGAAACTTCCTTCCCGGCTGCCGCGGGCTCTTTCCCGGGAAGATGCCTCCCGCCTTGTTGACGCGGGAACATCCGGGGAGGATCCGCTCCGTGACAGCGCGGCACTGGAACTGCTTTACGGATGCGGTCTCCGGATCGCCGAACTGGCCTCGCTCCGCTGGCAGGATGTGGACCTGGATGAACGGATGGTCCGGGTTTTCGGCAAGGGAAACAAGGAGCGGATCGTTCCCTTCGGGACGTGCGCCCTGAGAGCCCTCCGGGAGTGGAGAGATTCTGCGGAGCCATCGGCGGAGTATGTGTTCCCCGGACAGCGGGGAGGAGCCATAGCGGTCAGGACGGTGCACAGGATAGTCCGCCGGGCGGCTCTGAAAGCAGGTGTGGCGAACGTGACGCCCCATGTTCTGAGGCATAGTTTCGCGACCCATCTCCTCGAGGGAGGCGCTTCCCTCAGGGTACTCCAGGAACTTCTCGGCCACGAGAGCCTGCTGACAACCCAGCACTACCTGGCCGTCGGGGCGGACCATCTTCGAAAGAGCTACGAGATGGCCCATCCCCGGGCGAAAGGAGAAAACGCAGATGTTCAAGGGAACGACAATAGTGTGTGTCCGCAGGAATGACAGGGTGGCCATGGCCGGCGACGGCCAGGTGACCCTTGGAAACCAGATTATCAAGGCCGGGGCCAGAAAGGTCCGGCGGCTGCACAAGGGAGGCGTCCTGGCCGGTTTCGCCGGGAGCACCGCCGATGCAATGACCCTCCTCGAGAGGTTCGAGAGCCGGCTGGAGGAGCACTCCGGTGACCTTATGCGGTCCGCCGTGTCGCTCGTGAAGGAGTGGCGGACGGACAGGGCTCTTCGGAGGCTCGAGGCGCTCATGATCGTTGCGGATGCCAGGCTCACCCTGATGCTCTCCGGGGCGGGTGACATCCTCGAGCCGGAAAACAACGTGGCGGCCATCGGGTCGGGTTCCGGGTTCGCCCAGGCTGCCGCCCTTGCCTATCTTGAATGCAGCGATCTCCCACCGTCGCAGATTGCCCGGAAATCCATCGAAATCGCATCGGAGATATGCATTTACACTGACAGCATTGTCACCGTGGAGGCTCTCGGAGAATGAACGTGTTTGAAAACGACCGGTTCGATCTCACTCCCCGCCAGATAGTGGAGTACCTCGACCGGTACATCGTGGGGCAGGAGAAGGCGAAGAAATCAGTGGCGATAGCCCTCCGGAACCGCATACGGAGACGGCGCCTTTCCGGTGACATAGCCAGGGAAGTGGCCCCGAAAAATATACTCATGGTGGGTCCCACGGGGGTGGGCAAGACGGAAATCGCCCGCCGCCTCGCCGACCTTGTGAAAGCTCCCTTCGTGAAAGTGGAGGCCACGAAGTTCACGGAAGTGGGGTACGTGGGCCGTGATGTGGAATCCATCGTACGGGACCTTGCCGAGGCCGCGGTGGCCATGGTGAAGAAGCGAAAGATAGAGGACGTCAGGGTTCCTGCGGCGGAACGGGCGGAGCAGCGCCTTGCTGATGCCCTGCTTCCCCGTCCTGAGAAAAAGAGCGCAGTGCCCGATTTCATGCGCCTCTTCGGCGGAGGGGCATCCCCCGAGAAGGAGCAGGAACGGGAAAGCTCGG
>CAZJAR010000007.1:19461-29570 GCA_964543785.1 uncultured Synergistaceae bacterium
CGGCCGAGGAAGACAGGCTCAGGGAGTCCACCAGGAAGAAGATTCTTGCCCTGCTCCGCGAAGGAAAGCTCGATGACCGGGAAGTGGAGATCGACGTCACCGAGAGCCAGTCCATGGGAATCCCTCTCCTCGGCGGCGCAGGAATGGACTCCATGGGGGTCAACATAAGCGACATGCTTGGAGGGCTGCTGCCCAAGAAGACAAAAAGGCGCAGGATGAAGGTCTCCGAGGCACGGACCATGCTTGCTTCCGAAGAGGCGGAGAAGCTTGTGGACATGGACGCCGTCGTCCGGGAGGCCCTCGACAAGGCCCAGGAAGAGGGAATCGTTTTTCTCGACGAGATCGACAAGGTGGTGGCCCGCGGAGGAACAGGAGGCCCGGATGTGAGCCGGGAGGGCGTTCAGCGGGATCTTCTTCCCATCGTGGAAGGCTCCCCTGTCCAGACCAAGTACGGCACGGTGAATACGGACCATATACTCTTCATCACCGCCGGTGCCTTCTCCAGCGTGAAGCCTTCGGACCTGGTGCCGGAACTCCAGGGAAGATTCCCCATCCGGGTGGAGCTCCAGCCGCTGACGAGAGAAGACCTGGCCCGGATCCTGGTGGAGCCTGAGAACAGCCTTCTCCGCCAGTACACGGCCCTGCTGGGCACCGAAGGAGTAAATCTCGAATTCACCTCCGACGCGGTGTCTGAGATGGCGCTCCTTGCGGAGCGAATGAACGGCGAAATGGAAAATATCGGGGCCAGAAGGCTCCATGCAATGATAGAGCACCTTCTCGAGGACATCAGTTTCGGAGCCCCCGAGACGGGGCAGGGTACGGTCTCCATCACGCCCGAATTTGTTCGGGAGAGGCTGGAACCCCTTATTTCGGACAGTGATATCAGAAGATATCTTCTGTAGATAAAAAATACACAATCCAGTACGAACGGATACCATATCAGGAGGGATTTTGAGTGGCAACAACGAAAAAGAGCAAGACCAGCGAAGATGTGAAACCGGCACAGGCTCACGTGATCGACGAGGATCCCGGATTGAAGGATCTCCTCGAAAAGACCCGGCAGGTCGGCAGGGCGCTCCAGAGCCGCCGGGAGGGAACCAAGCCAGATTACAACAAGCTCGCCAAGCTGCTGTGCGAATTCTCAACGGCAAACGTGTACCTGATCAACAGAGAGGGCAAAATCCTCGGCCATTCATGGATTTCCGAGTATCATTCCGAGGAAGTGTCCAATTTCATTGACAAGGGCTATATGCCCGAAGTCTTCGTGGAGAAGATGAACCAGCACAGGGAGACTATCCTGAGCGAGACCGACGCCTACATGTTCGACGACGCAAACGGCGACTCTCCCGAGAAGCACATGCTCTACATCCCCATTTACGGCGCCGCCGAGAGACTCGGCACCCTGCTCCTCGTGCGGTTTTTCCAGCCCTTCTCCATGCGCGACCTTGTGCTCGCCGAGTACCTGGCCACCCTCGTGGGCATAGAAATTCTCCACGAGCGGACGAAGAACATCGAGGAGCGTGCCAGGGAACGCCTTGTCGTCCAGATGGCCATGAGGGCTCTCTCCTACTCCGAAGTGGAATCGGTGAAGCACATCATCAGCGAGCTCGGCTCCTTCGAGGGCGTTGTCATCGCCAGCAAAGTGGCCGACCGGGTGGGCGTCACCAGGAGCGTCATCGTGAACGCCCTCCGGAAGCTGGAAAGCGCCGGCATTATCGAAAGCCGGAGCCTGGGGATGAAGGGGACCTTCATCAAGGTGCTCAGCCCCCTCTTCGTTGAAGAACTGGGAGTGCTCCAGAAAGACTGATTCAAGTCCGGGGGAAAGCCCGCCGAAACACACAGAGAACAAAGGCGGGAGGGAACGGCCATGATGGGCGACTTCAACTGGAAAGTGATGGAAAAAAACCTCGAAGGGCTTGGAAAACGGTTCGAAGCCACCTCGAGGAATATTGCCAACGCAAACACCCCCGAATTCGCCCGGCGGAACGTTTCTTTCGAGGACCAGCTCCGGGAGCTCGTCGATGGACCCCGGAGGCTGCCCCTGGCGGTCACCGACGAGGGGCACATCCCCTCGGGTCCCCTGGCGGTCAGCTCCGTGGTTCCGGAGGAAATCAAGGTGTACGACGAAAAGTTCCGGATCGACGGAAACAACATTGATCCCGAGAGGGAGATGGCCGTCATGTCCCAGACGCGGATGGCCTATAACGCCATGACCCGTTTTGCGGCCAAAAAGAGCGCCCTCTACCGCCTGGTCATAGGAGGAAGATAGCCGTGAGAATGTTCCGCGCCATCGATGCAGCAGGCAGTTCGCTCACCGCACACCGGCTCTGGCTTGATTCAATATCTGCGAACCTGGCGAACGTGAATACCACGAGAACTGCGTCCGGAGGCCCTTACCGGAGAAAGGTTCCGGTCTTCGCCGAGATGCTCGACAAGACTATCGGAGGCTACGAGGACACCGGTGGAGTACGCGTTGTGGAGATCGCTGAAGATGACACCCCTCCCAGGCTTGCCTACCAGCCCGACCATCCCGATGCGGATGCGGAGGGATACGTGGCCTTCCCGAACGTAAACGTGGTCCGGGAAATGGCCGACATGCTCACCGCCAGCAGGGCCTACGAGGCAAACCTCGCCGTTGCTGATTCGGCTCGGAACATGTGGGCGGGTGCCCTTGAAATTATGCGCGGATGACATTCTAACGCAGTAAACTGAACAATATCGGAAAGTTCCAGAAAATTAAGGACTTCCGGCCCATCAAAGAACAGACGGGAGGCGCAGGCCGCTCCTCCCGTTTTTGTTATAAATGCTCCTGTTGTGCTAATATAAATACCATGGCAGCAAACTTCCCGACAGGAGGAGAGGATCCCATGGGCTCCGTTCAGATAGATCTTATGAAACTCGCTTCGTCGCCCTTTTTTCGTTCCTCCCCGGCGGCGTCACCGGAAAAAGTCCCTTCCGCCGGTGCTGGCCTTACGTTTGAGGAACTTCTTCAGGACTCAATGAAAAAGGTGAATGATCTCCAGGTGGAGTCTGACGGCCTCGTGAACAAGCTTGCAACCGGGGACGTGGACGACATCTCGCGGGTGGTGCTCGCCTCCCAGAGAGCGGAATTCGCCCTGAGAATGATCACCGAGGTCAGGAATAAACTGCTGGACGCATACCAGCAGCTTGGCCGGATGCCTGTGTAATGGCCGCCTGAATGGACTGGTTCCGAAGGTTCTCCGCCCGTCTCGGACTTTTCTGGTCTTCCCTCAAACCATGGCAGAAGCTCTCCATTGCAGGGGCCTCCGTCCTGGTGGTCTCTGCGCTTGCGCTTGCCGCCTACTGGGCAGGCAAACCATCCTATGAACCGCTGTTCTCCGCCCTCGAGGTGGAAGACCAGTCGGCCATCGTAGCCTACCTCCGGGAAAACAAAATCGACTACAAGCTGGACCCTGCGGCGGACGCCATTCTCGTCCCCCGGGAAATTGTCTATGAAACACGTCTCAGCCTGGCCCAGGGAGGTCTTCCAAAGGGAGGCAGCGTGGGGTACGAGATATTTGACACCACGAAAATGGGCCTCAGCGAATTCCAGCAGAAAATCACCTACATACGGGCCCTCGAGGGAGAACTGGAGCGAACCATCAGACAGATCGACTCGGTGGATTATGCCAAGGTGAACATCGTCATACCTGAGCAGCGTCTCTTTCTCGAACAGCAGCAGCCATCCACCGCTTCGGTGCTTGTCCGGCTGAAAACGGGTCTGCAGATCGGCCCGGACCAGGTGAAATCCATAGTCCACCTGGTCTCTCACGGCGTCCAGGGGCTTCTCCCCGAGAACATCACCGTGGTGGACACCTCCGGCAAGGTCCTGTCGGATCTGCTCGACCAGGATCTGCTCATCTACGCCCAGGGAGGGGACGGACGCACCGTCTCTTCGGTTCAGCGCGAGCTTGAGCGGCAGCAGGAGCGGGAGATGGAGAACAAGGTCAGGATCATGCTTGAAAGGGTGTTCGGTCCCGGAAAGGTCGTTGTCAGAATAAAGGTCGATCTTGACTTTGACCGCCGGACAAGCTCTTCCAAGGAGTTCATACCCGGAGAGACCGGCCGGGGGGTGCTCCGCAGCCAGCAGAATATGGAGGAAACCTACACCGGAACGGGCGGACCTGTTGGAGGGGCTCCGGGCACTACAACCAACATTCCCGGCTATGCCATAGCACAGCAGCAGGGAACGGGGAGCGAGTACAACAAGACGGAAAACACGAATAACTACGAGATAACCACCAGGGAGACCCAGCAGGTGATTACCCCGGGGACTGTCCGGCGGCTGACCGCCTCGGTCCTGGTGGACGGAGAGCTGGAGCAGGAACGGCTGACGGAGCTCCGGGCCCTCGTGGCGCCGGCCCTTGGAGTGGACGCCAACAGGGGAGACCAGCTGGTCATCCAGTCCATGAAATTTTCCACCACCTTCGCCGACAGCCTGGCGGAACAGCTGCAGGCCGAGCAGCGGATGCAGCTCATATACGCCCTCATTGCGGGGGCGGTGCTCCTTCTCGCGGCTGCCCTCGCCGGGGTGCTGTGGATGCGGAGGCGCAGGACACGAAAGGCGATGCTTCCTCCCGCGGAGGAGCGGAAGCGCATTCCGTCCATCCAGGAACTTCTCTCTTCTCCCGAGCTGCTTGAAGCCCAGGGGGAACTGGCGGTTCTGGAAGAGCAGCTTCGCGCCTACGCGAGAAGCAAGCCTGAAGAGATAGCCAATCTGACTCAGGACTGGCTTGCTGACGAGGCATAGGAGGAAGGGCCATGGCGAAGACGGCGACGAAGGGACTGAGCGGCAGGGAGAAGGTGGCCATCCTCATGGTTTCCCTTGGAAACGAGGTTGCGGCAGAAGTTTACAAGCGCCTCGACGATGCAACCATCGAGATCGTTACCCTTGAAATTGCCAACCTGAGAAAAGTGACCCCCGAGCAGCGGCTCGGGGTTCTGAAAGATGCCCAGGAAATGCTTCTCGCCAGGGAGTACATGGCCAGGGGCGGCGTTGATTATGCCCGGGATATTCTTGAACGGGCCCTCGGGCAGGAAAGGGCGCAGAACCTCCTCACGAGGATCACGGCGAGCCTTCAGGTACGCCCCTTCGACTTCATGCGGCACACGGACGCCCAGCAGGTCCTTGGCTTCATCCAGGGAGAGCACCCCCAGACCGTTGCCCTTATCATGTCCTACCTTGAACCCCAGCAGGCGGCGTCCATCATCGGCGGCCTTCCCGGAGCAATGCAGGCCGAGGTGGCCAAGAGGATCGCCCGCATGGACAGGATAACGCCGGAAGTTCTCCGGGAGGTGGAACGGGTGCTTGAAAGAAAGCTGAGTACGGTCATGGGACAGGATTTTACCCTCGCCGGCGGCATCGACGCCATCGTGGACATCATAAACAACGCCGACCGGGCCACGGAGCGCAATATCATGGAGCATCTCGAGGAGAACGATCCGGAGCTTGCCGAGGAAATCAAGCGCCGGCTCTTCGTCTTCGAGGATATCATCAAGATGGATGACCGGTCCCTCCAGAGGGTGCTCCGCGAGGTCGAGATGAAGGAGCTTTCCCTGGCTCTCAAGGGAGCCACGGAAGAGCTCAGGGGCAAGTTCTTCAAGAACATGTCCAAGCGTGCCTCCGAGATGCTCAGGGAGGATATGGACTACATGGGCCCCGTCAGGGTAAAGGACGTGGAAGAAGCCCAGCAGAAGGTGGTCAACGTGGTCAGGGCCCTGGAGGATGTGGGAGAAATCGTCATTTCCAGGGGAGGAGAGGAAGAGCTGGTTGTCTAAACTCCTCCGCCCGAATGTCCTCCGGGCGGTTCGCCTGCTTCCGGAGGCTGTCAGGATAGGGAATGCCCCGCCGGCGGAACAGGACCCCAGGGAAAAGGCCGGCCGGGAATCCTCTGCGGCGGATCACCCTCAGGACCTCCTCTCCCAGCTTACCGAGGAGCTTACCCTTCTGAAAAAAAAGCTCGAGGAATCGGAACGGGAGAACCGGGATCTTGCTTCCCGGGCGGCAGTCTTTGAGGATGAGCTCTCCAGGGAAAAAGTGCTCCTGGACGAGGAACGGCGGAAGATAATGTCCACCATGGAGTCTGATGCTGCCGCAGCCCGAAAGAAAGCCGCCTCCGAGGGGTTCGAGGAAGGCCGGAAATCGGGGTATGATCAGGGCATAGACGACGCCCGGAAAGAGGCCGGCAGAGAGGCCGAGGAAAAAATCCGGTCGGCGGTCGCCCTTCTTGAATCGGTTCACGGTTCTCTCGGTGAGAGGTTTGACGCCCTCGCTGCCCTCCAGATGCCCAGGCTCATACGCATGTGGGAATTCCTTCTGTCCAGAATGCTCCGCAAAGAAGCTTCTCTCGACGGCGAAACGGCCCTCCGGGTGCTCCGGGGTGTCCTTGAGCGCATCAGCGACAAGGAGCGGGTTCTCGTGTACCTGAACCCGGACGATGTTGACGCTGTGCGGGGCAGAAAAGATGAATTCAGCGATCTCCTCAGGGGTATCCGGCATCTCGAGTTCATTCCCGACGGGAATGTTGATGCAGGGAGCTGTTTAGTGGAGACCAACCTCGGCATTTACGACGCGAGGTGGCGGACCCAGCTTGAACAAATCTCCGCCGAGGTGGAGAAGCTGTTCATCGAGGGAGGAGCCTCCGATGACGGCAGCGCCTGAGGGAGACCTTCTCGCCATTCTCGAACAGCGGATTTCCGGAGTCCAGCTCACCCGGATCAACGGCAGGATTGTCCAGGTTGTCGGTCTTGTGGCGGAATCCAGGGGACCCGACGTCCGGGTAGGCGACCTCTGCTCAATACGATACAGAAACAGCGGGCGGGCCTCCCTGTCCGCGGAAGTGGTTGGATTTCGGGGCGACCGGGTTCTCCTCATGCCTCTCGGCAATCTCAAGGACATCGGCCCCGGGTGTGATGTCCTCTCCATGGAGCGCCCCCTCGGCGTGCGGGTCGGGGAGTCGCTTCTCGGCCGCATTCTCGACGGTCTCGGAAACCCAATCGACGACAGGGGGCCTGTGGCGGCCTCAAGTTTCTACCCTCTCTACGCAGACCCTCCCCATCCTCTCCGAAGAAAGATGATCACCTCTCCCCTTCCTGTGGGGGTCAAGGTCATCGACGGTCTTCTGACCCTCGGAACGGGACAGCGCATCGGCATTTTCGCCGGCTCGGGAGTGGGCAAGAGTACTCTGCTTGCCATGATGGCCAGGTACACCGAGGCGGATGTGAACGTCATTGCCCTGGTGGGGGAACGGGGAAGGGAAGTCCGGGAATTTGTCGACCGGGATCTCGGCGAGGAAGGGCGGCGCCGTTCCGTGCTCGTCATCGCCACCTCCGACCAGCCGCCTCTCATCCGTCTCAAGGCTTCTCTTACTGCCACAGCCATTGCGGAGTATTTCCGCGACAAGGGAAAGAATGTACTGCTCATGATGGACTCGGTGACCCGTGTGGCCCGGGCCCAGAGAGAGGTAGGCCTTGCCATCGGCGAGCCTCCCACCACGAGGGGGTACACCCCGTCGGTCTTCGAAATGCTTCCGCGGCTTCTCGAGAGGGCAGGGGCAGGTGAAAAGGGCAGCATTACCGGAATCTACACAGTCCTCGTGGAGGGAGACGACATGAACGAACCCGTGGCTGACACGGTGAGGGGAGTTCTCGACGGCCACGTGGTCCTCTCGAGGAAAATCGCCGCCCGGAATTTTTACCCGGCGGTGGATGTTATGGAGAGCGTGAGCCGGGTGATGCCTTCCATCGCCGGCAAGGATCACCTCTCTGCCGCTGGAAGGATGAGGGAGCTTCTGGCTGTCTACGGAGAAGCGGAGGATCTCATCAGCATAGGCGCCTACAAAAGCGGCACCAACCCCAAGGTGGACTGGGCGGTGGAGCACCTTCCGGGGGTCCATTCCTTCCTCCGCCAGTCGGTGGGAGAGAAAATCCCCTTTGACGAAATGGAACGGCAGCTGATCTCCCTGGTCCCGTGACGGGAGTCAAGACGGATATGTCCACTGCCGATGAATATGTAAAGGTTCCGAGCGGAGGACGGCATGAACGCCAAAGTGAACAGGTTTGAACGTATACTCAGGACGAAGGTGAAGGTGCGGGATGACGAGCAGATACTTCTCTCCCTTGAAAAGAGGGAGGAGGAACGGCTGCTCTCGGTCCTCGAAAGCCTTGGAACGGAAAGGGAGCAAGCTCTCGCCTCATTCGGCTCCAGGAAGGAAGAAACCTTTACCGTTCAGGACATCTGGCTGGAGCGGAAGGCCATCGATCTCCTGGAAAACCGCATCTGCCGGGAGGGAGACTCCCTCTGCGGCGTGCGGCAGTCCATAGAGAACACCGAGGCCCGCCTGCTGGAGAAGCACCGGGACGTAAAAGTGATGGAAAAGTACATCTCCTTCATGGTACGGGATATTCAGGATGAAACGAAGAAGCAGGAACAGTCGGAACTTGACGATATAGCGGGAATACGTCACAGTTCGCCGAAGGAGGGAAGAGGATGAGACCGAATCTTTCGGGAGTGGCGAGGGTCATGGGACGCATCGAGGAGATCGAGCGGAAGATCCGGCCCGAAAAGGAAGAAAAAGTGCGGGAAGAGAAGAAGGACCGTTTCGTGGACGTCCTCGGACAGGCCGAAAAAAAGGAAAAGAAAATGCCTGAAGCCGTGGGGAAGGAAAACCGGCCGGTTGTGCCCGGCGTCGTTCCTTCGGAAAAACGGGCCGCCGGCGGATGGGAGGAACACATTGCCCCCCTGTCAGCCAAATACGGTGTCGAAGAGGCGCTGGTCAGGGCAGTGATCCGGATGGAATCGGGCGGCCAGACCGGGGCAGTCTCGCCGAAGGGCGCCATGGGGCTGATGCAGCTCATGCCGGGAACGGCGCGCATGCTCGGGGTGGACGATCCCTTCGATCCTGTCCAGAATCTCGAGGGTGGAATTAAATACCTCTCCCAACTGTCCGATAAGTATGATGGAGACCTTGTAAAAACTCTCGCCGCCTACAATGCAGGCCCCGGGAGGGTGGACTCCCATGGAGGAGTGCCTCCTTTCGCGGAGACGCAGAAGTACGTCAAAAATGTACTCTCCATGTACCGAAGAAATTCAGGGAGCGATGACTGATGCCTGACGAGCCCATGAACCAGATGGAAGACATCGAAGAGGAGAGCTCCCCCCGGCCGGTACGGAAGAAAGAAAAGAAAAAGAGCCGGAAAGGAGCTCTCCTTTTTTTGTTCCTTTTCCTTGCGGCAGGAACCGCGATTGGTCTCCATGCCGCCGGCAGCTGGGATGCCCGCCCGGTGATGTACTGGACTGTACCTCGCATTCCCTGGGTCGGAAAAAAACTTGCGTCAGCCCTGGGAATTCCCGGTGAATACTCCCTGACGGCTGAACAAAGGCGGACCATAGAACTTCAGCGATGGAACGACAGGCTCAACGAAAGGGAAAGGGAGCTGGAGGAGCGGGAAAAGCTCCTGGCCGTGGTTTCCGCAGATCTCGGGAAGAGAGCTGCGGCAGTGGAAAAGATCGAGGCAAGCCAGTCGGCTGCCCAGGTCAAGCCTCCGGAGAATGCGGAGGAAGAAAAAGCCTACCTGGATATGCTGATGAAAACCTACCAGGAAATTTCGCCCAGAAAAGCGGCCCTCATTCTCGAACAGCTGAGAGAAGACCTGGCCGTCAAGCTCCTCGGGGCAATGCCCCAGGATGCCAGGGCGTCCATACTCGGCCGCATGGAAGCGGTGAGAGCGGCAAGGCTGACGGAACGGCTCGCGGCCGGTGGGTCGCGGTAACTCATTCGGAGGTGCGGCCTATGATCTCGCCCTTTCTTGCCCCAACCAGGGAAAAAAGAGCTTCTGAGCTCTTTCCCGGACAATCCCACGCAAAAATTTCGCCTGAAGGAGAAAAGAAGGATCGTTTTGCCCGTCTGCTCCACAACTGCGAGGAGCCTTCAGAGATCCGCAGGCCGAAAGACGGACCGGAGTCCGGTGCGGTACCGGCTTCCGCCGGGGTTCTTTCCGGAATGCTCCAGGCACTGGCGGCAGCCGCGGAACGGAGCCCCGAAGAGCAGAGCGAAGAGGAGCCCGGTCTTTCCGGTGCAGCTGAAGTA
>CAZJAR010000007.1:29670-47551 GCA_964543785.1 uncultured Synergistaceae bacterium
AGGGGAGGGAGAGCAGGATGCCGGCCTTTCAGAAAAGGCGGTTTCCCTGAAAGGCGAGGGAGATGCCGGACAGGAAATTCCTGCCGTAGGCCCCCTTTCCGGTCGGGACGAAAATGCGGGAAAAATGGCCGGAACCGATGGCAGACCTGAAGAGAGCATCCCCGCGGCTGTTCTCACGGAAGGACCAGCTGATGGGCAGCAGGTGAAATCTGGTCCCGGGGGACAGGAAAACGCTTCCGTTTCGTCTCTTTCCGGAAAGGAAAGCCTCCTCACCGGCTCACGGAACGGCGAGGGAGAAAAATCAGGTGAAAAAGGCGAAAGCAAACAGTCCTTTTTTGCGGGAAACAACGATCCCGAGGCGGCTCTTTTTGCCCAGAGACAGGAGAAAACCGGGGATGGAATGCGTCCGGAGAAAAACGCCCTTTCCGGCGGTTTTCCCAAAGAACTCGCCCTCGCAGGCCGGGGCGGGGCAGCCCTCGAAGAAGGCATGAACAACGTGGTCCGGTTTATGCGGACTGAGGGGCACCACAGGGCCTCCATGATCGTCGATCCTCCGGCACTCGGAAGGGTGGAGATTGAACTCACCTCAACCGCAGGCGGAGTGGAGGCATCCATCAGGGTCGGCAATGAGCAGCTCCGCCAGGTTGTGCAGGACCAGATAACCCTCCTGAGAACCCATCTGCAGCAGCAGGGAGTCCAGGTTGCCGAGTTGACCGTCGATATCAGAGACAGCGGGAAAGAGGGCAACGGAGGGGGCCGCGGCGGGGCGAAGGGGCGGAATGTACGGGGCGCAGCAAGAGCGGAACTGGCGGAAGACGACATTCCATCCTTTGCGGTGGATCTTGAACAGGGCTTCCTTCACTGGGTGGCCTAGGAGGTGGAGAAATGACCGTATCGGCAGTAAACAACGCGAATGAAACGAACTATACGGCAGCTGCAAACGAGGCTCTCCGGGAAACGAACAGCGATCTCGGAAAGGACGCCTTTCTGAAGATACTCATCACCCAGCTGAGCAACCAGGATCCTCTCGATCCGCTCAAGGACAAGGATTTTATTGCCCAGATGGCCCAGTTCAGCACTCTTGAGCAGATGACCAACATGAACAAGAGCATCGAGCAGATGAACGCCCTGACGAAGGGCTCGGCGGTGAACTACATCGGCAGGGTGGTGGAATACGAGGACGAAGAGGGACTGAGCACCTTCGGGACCGTGGCGTTCGTTCGGTTCGATACGTCCGGGGTTATCCTCACCACCACCGAGGATATCGAAATTCCTCTCGAAAAGGTTGTGGCGGTCGGCTGAGAAGGACTTCAGAAACACAGGCAAACCTCCGATTCAATATAGGACAAAGCCTTTTTACAGCCTTTTTCCACACGCGAACCCACAACCGCCCCCAGGGAAGGCCGGGCGAACTTGAAACTGCAAGGGACTGCAGCATCTCAGAATTGACAGGGAGGAAATAAGACCATGCTTCGATCCCTTATGTCCGGCGTATCAGGAGTGCGGGGCCACCAGACCCTTCTCGACGTGGTCGGGAACAACATCGCAAACGTGAACACCGTCGGCTTCAAGAAATCCAACGTAACGTTCCAGGACCTTATGTACCAGACCAGCAAGGGCGCTTCCGCCCCGGGCGAGGCGCGGGGCGGCATCAACCCCATGCAGGTTGGTCTCGGCGTGAACGTGGCCGCCATCGAAACCATCCATTCCCAGGGGCAGCTCCAGTTCACGGGAAACAGGACGGACATGGCCATTGAAGGCGACGGCTACTACGTGGTGAGCGACGGAACGGAACAGCTTTATACCCGCGCAGGCAACTTCATCCTCGATTCAAACGGCAACCTTGTCCAGTCGGGTACCGGCTTCATGGTGAAGGGGTTCGGCATGACAGTGGACCCCAACAACCCCTCTTCCTACACCATGGGATCCAACCTCATGAACATCAACATCCCTGTGGGGCAGAAGATTCCCGCCAAGGCCACAGAGCTTGCCGGCTTCAGGTGCAACCTCGACAGCCGCGTGGAAACCTACCTTCCCATGGGCATCGAGAGCAACGATTCCTCCCTGACCGTGAACGTGGGGACCGACCAGTATGTTCTCGGCGATATCTCGGGAGACAGCACTCAGGCAGGGTTTCTTACCTTTTCCACGGCTCCGGGCGCAACGACCGCCGCGGGCATAGAATGTGCCTACAACGGCATCGATACAACGTCGGGGAATCCTCTGCTTGCAGTGAACCTGACCGGGGCATTCTCCACCCTTACGTCGGATTACGATTCAGACACGGGAACACTGACGCTGCTGAATGCATCGAACCAGATCGTCTCGAAGATAGAGCTCTCAGGGTTCATGAATTTCACCATGGTGACCGACTCCTCATCGGGTACGGCCGTGAATTATCTCGTGGAGTTCGATGACGACAGCGCCACGGGAAACCGTACGCTCAATCTCTGGAGTTCGGCGGCTGCCGACCCGGCGACCCTCGAGATCACCATGAACAATGACGGCACATTCAGGCTTCCCGATGCGGCGGCTGTGGGGGCCAGTCCCCTGACTGCCCGTGCCACCGAGAACGGGCTCGGAATAACCCTGAGCAACGGGGCTTCTTCCGTGGCCACTCTCAACCAGAGGATTGCCAGCGTTCACAACACGAAGCTCGATGTTTACGACAGCCTTGGCAACGCCCACACCCTTGAAGTGAGCTGGGAGAAGATGGACAACAACCAGTGGCGCTGGCGGGCATGGCTGCCCTCCGAGCCCGGGATCACCATAACGAACAACACGGGGATCATGGAATTCGATTCTGACGGCAAGATCACCGCCGGGTCCTCGGGAGTCATAGGGCTCAACTTCGCGTCCCTCGGCGCCGATGACGCCACCATAACCCTCGACTTCACCGGTGAATCCTTCGAAAAGGATGTCATGGAGGGGGTCACCCAGTACGGTTCCACCTACACGACGAAGGGCTACTACCAGGACGGTTACGGAATGGGCGTCCTGAATGACTTCGCAGCAGGCAAGGACGGCACCATAACAGGTGTCTACAGCAACGGCGTAAACCTTCCCCTGTACAGAATGGCCCTGGCGCTTTTCTCCAACCCGACGGGACTGACGAAGGTGGGCAGCACCGCCTTCGCCGCCAGCAACAACTCGGGGCTCGCCCAGATAGTCGCAGCAGGCGAGGGCGGCGCGGGCACCATCGCCGGCGGAACCCTGGAGATGGCCAACGTGGACCTTTCCGAGGAATTCGTCCGGCTCATCGTGGCCCAGCGCGGTTTCCAGGCCAACGCGAGGGTGGTCACCACCAGCGACCAGGTGCTCGAAGAAGTCATCAACATCAAGCGGTAAGGGGAGCAATAGAGGATGATCACTCTTCGCAGGATCAACGGCGAGGCCTTTACCATCAACGCGGACCTCATAGAGACGGTGGAGTCCACTCCCGATACGGTCATCCGCCTTGTCAACGGTCACCGGTACGTGGTTTCAGAACCTATGGAAGAAATAGTGGATTTAGTGGTAAAGTACAGGCAGAAGGTTCTTTTCTCCTTCTTCGGGGGAAACGCTCCCCTTCCGGGAGACGAGCAAAAGGATTGAACTCTTTTCATTCCGGCAACTGACGCGGTATCCGGGGAGGCTGGATTTTCGTGGATCTTACAACCGTCATAGGCTTGGCTGTCTGTTTCATCCTCGTCATCGGAGGTGTGGTGGCGGGAGGTGAAGGAATCGCGTTCATAGACTTCCAGTCCATGCTCATCGTCCTCGGAGGAACGAGCGGCGCGCTTATAGTGTCGAACCCTCCCGAAAGAATCAAAGGGTTCGCCAAGGTTCTGAAAATGGCCTTTACCGGTGGCTCCCCCGACCTGGTTTCCCTGGTGCAGACCATCGTAAGTTTTGCTGAAAAAGCCAGGCGTGAAGGCCTTCTCGCCCTTGAAGCAGACGCTTCCGAGCTGGACAACGAGTTTCTCAAGAAATCCATTCAGCTCGTGGTGGACGGAACAGATCCGGAACTCGTCAAGGCAATTCTCGACACGGAAATCGGAATTCTCGAAAGCCGCCACTCGTCGAACAAATACTTCTTCGATTCCATGGCCGAGCTGGCGCCGGCCTTCGGAATGCTGGGGACACTCATAGGGCTCATCACCATGCTCGGCAACCTTTCCAACCCCGACGCCCTCGGTCCCGGAATGGCGGTTGCCCTTGTGACAACCTTCTACGGATCTCTCATAGCGAACGGGTTCGCCCTTCCCATAGGGAAAAAACTCGCCGTGCGGTCGTCCCAGGAGGTTCTCTCCATGGAGCTTATGGTGGAGGGAGTCCTCGCCATCCAGGCAGGAGAAAACCCCAGGATCGTCGAGGAAAAACTGAAAGTGTTCCTTCCCCCAAGGCAGAGGCTCGATCTTGAGGAGAAGGCGGCCGGGGAGAAAGGAGAACCCTGATGGCACGGAAAAAGAAAGAGGAATCGGCACCCGGAGCGCCTCTCTGGCTTGTTACGTACGGCGACATGGTGACCCTTGTCCTCACCTTTTTCGTCCTCCTGTTCTCCTTTTCGTCGATAGATGTCCAGAAGTTTGAGATGATGATCCTGTCCTTCCAGGGTGCCCTCGGTTTCATGCCCGGAGGAAAGGCGGTGCAGCAGGATCCCGCCGTCTTCGGGGGCCAGCCGGCGTCACAGGCGGGGGAATCCCGGAGGGTTACGCCGGATATCCGCCAGGTCGCCCAGAACCTCCGGAACTATCTTCGCAACGAGGGACTCGACAAGGAAGTGGTGGTGAGGATCGACCAGAGAGGGGTGACTGTCTCCCTTTCCGACCAGTTTCTCTTCGACTCGGGAAAGGCGGATCTGAAGCCCGAAGGCATGCGGGTCCTTTTTAAAATCGCCGATTTTATCAGAGACTCCGTTCCGGCGGTGGCGGTGGAGGGCCACACGGATGGAGTGCCCCTCCGCGGCGGAATCTACCGTGACAACTGGGGGCTTTCATCGGCACGGGCCGCGTCGGTGGCATCCTATCTTCAGAACCGGGCCAATTTCGACCCGCAGAAGCTTCAGGCTGTCGGGTATGGATCCAACCGGCCCCTGGTACCGAACGACACTCCGGAACACATGTCGCTGAACAGGCGGGTGGATCTCGTCTTCCTGTCCCGGCATCCGAAACAGTAAGCGCAGTGAATAGACCGCGAAGCCGGCAAAGGAGATGAATGAATGAAACGTATGCTGCTCTTTCTTTTTCTGGCGCTCCTTCTGCTGGGGCTTGGGTTCGGCGGCGGAATTTTCGCCGGAAGGATGTGGCTCTCCCCCGAAGGAGGGTCCTCAGGGACGAAGATTGAAGAACCCGGGCCTGTCTTTTTCGTCGGGGATTTCATTTCCAACCTCGCCGGGGCGGGAAACCACGTGGCGAACTTCAAGCTCTCCATGGAAATGAGCGATCCGAAGGCCGTGGAGATGATCTCCTCACCGAACTGGCTTGCCAGGGTAAAGAGCGAGGTTATTCTCCTCACCAAGGACAGAGTCTTCGAGGACCTGACGAATGCCGAGGGAATCCTTTCCCTGGCCGAAGACATAAAAAGAACCGTGAATGCCATCATGCCCCCCGTCCGGGACAAGGCTCCGGTAGTCCGTGTCCTTTTTGAGGGATTCGTACTGCAGTAGCGGCGGAGGGATTATCCGTACAGCGGGAAGGAGGTGGGGATTATGGTGACACCGGATGTGCTCTCTCAAAGTGAAATAGATTCGCTCCTCGAAGCGCTTTCCAGCGGAAGCGTCGACGTGGACGCCATGCGGAAGGAAGACGAGAAGAAGATCAAGCTCTACGACTTCCGTCGCCCCGACAAGTTCAGCAAGGACCAGCTTCGGGCCATCCAGATGATCCACGAATCCTTCACCCGGCAGCTGACCACCACCATGTCCACCATGGTCAGGTCCATGGTGTCGGCGGAAATCGCCTCTGTGGACCAGCTCGCCTATGACGAGTTCGTCCGTTCTCTGGTCCAGCCCACGGTAATCGGCATTCTCGAAATGTACCCCTTCAGCGGGAATGCCCTCATAGATATCAACCCGAACCTCGTGTTTGCCATCATCGACAGGATGCTGGGAGGCAAAGGGGAATTTTCGGGAAAGATCAGGGAACTGACCGACATCGAGCGGACGGTGGTGGAACGGGTCATCATGAGGATGCTCGAGCTGCTCGAGGAGAGCTGGAGCACGGTGGTTGACGTCCGTTTCCGCTACGAGAACCTGGAGAGCAACCCCTTCTTCGTCCAGATCTGTCCGGGAACCGACATGGTCCTCCTGGTTATTTTGAAGCTGAAGGTTGGGGACGTGGAGGGAATGGTGAGCATCTGCATTCCCTATTTCCTCATGGAGCCCATCATGGACAAGCTGAGCTCCCAGCAGTGGTTCGCCTCAACGGGCAGAAAGAGCGACGAGGGCGCGAGGGATTATATCCTCAAGCATCTCCAGAATGTCCGCGTTCCCCTTGCGCTGGAGCTGGGACACACTGTTCTCAACGTGGCGGACGTCATGCATCTCAGGACGGGCGATGTGATCAAGCTCGACGAGACCCTTGCGGATCCCCTTGGTGTCCGTATAGGCAGCCTCGTCAAGTTCAGGGCTGTACCTGGCTCGGTAAACGGCAGGTACGCCGCGGAAATTTCGGAAGTCATCCCCATCGAGGATGAGCTTCATGAGAGAGAAGGAGGGGCGGACAATGATTGACGAGCTTCTCAGCCAGGACGAAATAAATGCCCTCTTGTCAGGAGCCGATTTCGGCGGAGACGGAGGTGCGGGCAAGGCTGAAGGGGGATTTTCCCAGGAGCAGCAGAGTATTCTGGATGACCTTGCCGGCATTTTTTCCACTTCGGCATCGAGCGTCTACGGCATGCTCGCGGGCAAGGAGGTAACCGCTCTCGTCCATGAAACGACGGTTATCCCGCAGAAAGAGTTCATCTCCAGGCCCGAAGAGGCTGCCTTTGCCTTCAGAGTAACCTGCGGCGGACTGAACGATGCTCCCCTGGTGCTCGTCATAACGGAGCGCGGGGCTCTCACTCTCGCGGACCTCATGATGGGCGGAGAGGGAAAGGATCTTCCGGAGGAAGCGGGAGAACTGTACCTGAATGCCGCCCAGGAGGGGCTGAGCCAGGTCGTGGGTGCGGCCTTCACGAGCATGAGCGGGATGCTGGGGGGAAAACGGCTCATGCCGGAAAACGTCTCCTCGGCCCTGGAACCGGCAGAATGGCTTCCATTCCCCACCCGGTCGCCTGATGACGAGACATGGGCAATTTCGGCGGCTGTATCCATCGAGGGGCTTGGCGACTTCCCCCTTTGGGTGCTTCTGCCCCTGGACGTGGTGAAGGGGATTGCCGACGAGGTCATGGAACGTATCGCCGGGAAGGAAAAGAAGGAAGCCCCTGCGGCTGCGAAGGCACCTGCGGGGAGTCCGAAGTCTTCCCAGACGGCGGCGCCCCAGGGAGCCCCGCGGGGTGAAAGCCCTGTTCACGAGGCTGAGCCCCCGTCCTTCGGCAATGTGTATGACCAGTCCTCCGTGGACGTCCGTCCTGCTGAATTCGTTCCCCTCGTTCAGAAGCCCGGAGGAGGATATGGAAGCAGCAAGATCGACCTCGTGGCGGATATTCCTGTCCGGGTGACGGTGGAATTGGGACGGACGAGAAAAAATATCTCCGACATCTTGAACATGACACCCGGTTCCGTGATAGAATTGGATAAAATGGCTGGTGAACCCGTGGATATTCTTGTGAACGGCAAACTTGTCGCCAAGGGCGAGGTTGTTGTCATCGACGAGAATTTCGGTGTCCGGATCACGGAAATCTTGTCTTCCGCGGGCCGGGTTCATTCGCTCTAGGAAGAGCCTGCCGTTCAAGCTATTACCGAGAGAGGGATGTGGAAGCATGGGGAGGAAAGTGCTGATAGTTGATGATGCCGCCTTCATGAGAATGATGCTGAAGGACATTCTGACGAAGAACGATTTTGAAGTGGTTGGCGAAGCGGAGAACGGAAAAGTTGCCGTGGTCTCCTTTCAGAAGTTCAAGCCCGACATCGTCACCATGGATATCACGATGCCCGAGATGAACGGAATCGATGCGGTGAAAGCCATCAAGGCTATCGACGGAAGCGCCAGGGTTGTCATGGTGAGCGCCATGGGGCAGCAGCCCATGGTTATCGAGGCGATCCAGGCGGGAGCGACGGATTTCATCGTGAAACCCTTCCAGCCTGACCGGGTGGTGGAAGCGCTCAACAAAGCACTCGGCTAGAAGGCCCCATGTCCGGTTTCTGCGCCGCGGTCGTCCTGTTCCTTCTTCCGGCCGCCGCGGAGGCTTCCCAGGCCGATTCCCCCTCTCTGACCGGATACATGATCCGGGTAGGGCTGAGCCTCGCCATTCTTGCTCTTGCGGGATACGGTGCGGTGGTGTATTCGCGTCGCACGGCCCCTCTGAAGGCGAAGGGAGCTGTTGCTGTTCTGGCATCCTTGCCTCTTGGCAAGGATGTTCTTTTTATCGTCCGGACGGGACCGGACGTGATAGCCCTGGCATCGGGAGGTGCCGGGACGAGGGTGATCGGCAGGTGGCGATATGAAGACTGGAAGCAGTACGAGGGCGAAGAGGGGCCTCAATAGGGGCCTGTCCTTTTTGTTGACATTCTTCTCCGCGGTCGGGCTTTTCCCTGCGGCGGCGCAGGACGGAGCACCCTTCATTCCTCTTCCGGCGCTCCAGTTCGGCGTTCGCGTGGCGGAATCGCCGTCGGATGTGGCGATGACCCTCCAGATACTTGCCCTTCTCACCGTCCTCAGCCTGGCTCCGGCCATCATCCTCATGGTGACGAGCTTTACACGGATTCTCGTTGTCCTCGGGTTCGTCCAGAGGGCCATAGGTCTCCAGCAGACCCCTCCGAACCAGGTGATCGTCGGCCTGGCCCTGTTTCTAACCCTTTTCGTCATGGGACCCACCTGGGGAAAGGTCTATGACGGCGCACTCTCCCCCTACCTCGCGGGGAACATCAGTTCCGCCCAGGCCTGGGAAGGAACTGTCACGCCGGTCAGGGAATTCCTTTTTAAATTCACCCGGCAGGAAGAACTCTCCCTCATGGTTTCCATGGCAGGAATGGAACAGCCCAGAAACCAGACCGACATACCGACCAGGGTGCTTCTTCCCGCCTTCATGCTTAGTGAACTGAAGACCGCTTTCCAGATGGGAGTGGTCATTTTCATCCCTTTCATCGTGGTGGACATGATCGTCGCCAGTGTGCTCATGGCCATGGGCATGATCATGCTTCCGCCCATGATGATCTCCCTTCCCTTCAAGGTGCTGCTCTTCGTCATGGCCGACGGCTGGAACCTCGTGGTGACCAGCCTGCTGAAAAGTTTCTCCTAGGAGGGTGATGACCAATGTTTCCCGTGAACATGTACGATGTGCTCAGCAACGCCATCTGGACAACGCTCATCACCGCTCTTCCTGTCCTTCTCGTGGCCATGCTTGTTGGGCTCGTCATAGGCATCCTCCAGACGGCCACATCCATCCAGGAGCAAACGCTCATCTTCATTCCGAAAATCGTGGCTGTTCTTCTTGCCCTCGTAGCCTTCGGGCCCTGGATGTTCGGGCGGATCGGGGATATGGCGCGGCTCATTTTCGGCCAGCTTGAGCGTTTTATTCAATGACTGCCGAACAGACACGCTTCGTGACCCTCCTTCTCTTCTACCTCCTCGTCGGGCTTCGGTTCACGGGCATGATGTTTTCCGCCCCGGCCTTCATGGCTTCAAGCATGCCTCTTCCCCTGCGGTTCTGGTGCGCTTTTTTCCTCACCCTCGCATCTGTGGGGACCATCCCGGACGCCCAGGTTTCCCTGGCCGTTTTTGAAAGCTGGACTTCAATCCTTCTCACGGCAACCAGGGAATTTCTCATCGGTGCGGTGATAGGAATACTTGCGGCGCTCCCTCTCTATGCCCTGCAGATCTCGGGCGAACTCATCGGCATCTCCATGGGGCTTTCCATGGTGAGTCTCATGGACCCCCTGAGCGAGACCCAGGCCTCCATCATAGGGCAGCTCCAGTTCCTCGTGGGGCTGTGGTTCTTTTTCCGCTGGAACGGCCATCTTCTGATGACCCGGTCGGTGGTGGAAAGCCTCAGGCTCGTTCCTCCCGGAACGCTGGTTTTGACGATTCCCTGGAATCTTGGAATGGGAGAGTGGCTGCAGCAGGCTTTTGTCCTGAGCCTCCGGTTCGTTCTCCCCTTTTACGGGGCCATTCTCCTGGCCGACGTGGGCCTTGGTTTCCTCGCCCGGACGGTCCCCCAGATGAACATCTTTGTCCTCGGCCTTCCCCTCAAGATCGCCCTCGGCTTTTTCATCCTCATGGTGGTTCTTCCCGTTACGGTGGAGATCATGGCGGAACAGATGGAGAAGTATGTTGAAATTGCCCTTCGCGGAGCCACGGCCTGGCGATGAACTTTGATCTCCAGTTCTTCTCGCAGGAACGGACCGAGCCCGCCACCCCGAGAAAGAGGCGGAAGGAGCGGGAGGAGGGGCGGGTGGCCAAGAGCCAGGACCTGGGCGCCGCCGTCGTTATCCTCGTGGGACTCCTCGCCCTCCTGGTCTTCGGTAGGTTCCTTTTTTCCTGGATTCTTGCCTTCACCACGGACATTATCGCCTTCCTCGGAGGCACCACCCTCAGGGAGGCCGGATGGTTCTCCGCGATCCGGAACGAGACAGTGTTCGCTCTCCTGGTCCCCTGGCTTCCCATCGGTCTGGCCACTGCCGTTGGGGCCCTTCTCGTTACCGTTTCCCAGGTGGGATTCTTTATTACACCCAAACCGCTTACGCCCAAAATGGACAGGTTCAACCCGGTCTCGGGTCTGAAAAAAGTCATCTCCCTCCGCTCCCTTGTGGAGATGGTGAAGGGACTGCTCAAGGCGTCCCTCTTCGCCCTGGTCATTTATTTTTCCCTCCGGAAGGATACTCCGGAGCTGGTCCACGCCATCCGTTTTCCCCTCGAGGCGGGCATTTCGCAGCTTCTCTGGAAACTCCTGGGATTGAGCTTCCGGCTGGCTTTTCTGCTTCTTGTCATCGCTGTTTTCGACTACGCCTACCAGAAATGGGAGTTTGAGCGGTCCATAAAGATGAGCAAGCAGGAGCTGAAAGAGGAATACAAGCAAATGGAGGGCGACCCCCAGATCAAGAGCAAGATACGGCAGAAGCAGAGGGAGCTCGCCCGGGGACGGATGATGTCGTCGGTGCCGAAGGCCGATGTGGTCATAACCAACCCCACCCATCTCGCGGTGGCCCTCGAATACGACAGGAACGTCATGGATGCTCCCGTGGTCAGCGCGAAGGGCAGCGGCTTCATTGCCAGGAAAATACGGGAGATCGCAGAGGAGCACAGCGTTCCGGTAGTGGAAAACAAGCCTCTGGCCAGGTCGCTCTACGAAACCCTCGAAGTAGGCGACGAGGTTCCCGAGGATCTCTACAGGGCTGTTGCGGAAGTGCTTGCATTTGTCTACAGGGTCAGGGCGGGCAGACGCCCCGCTTTCCCGGGCAGGGAAGGAACCTCTCCCGGAGAAAAGGACCGTCAGTCGCCGGTTTTCATGTAGAATAGAACGGAACGTGCGGGGTATGCAAGGGAAGGATGGGTAGCGTGGCGGATTCAACGACGAACATGTCAGCCTTCAAGAAAATGCTCCATTATTCGGATATAGGCATGGCGGGGCTCGTGATGCTCATCGTGGTGATGATGATCATCCCGCTGCCCACATGGCTGCTGGACGTCCTCCTGACGGTGAACATCACCCTCGGAGTGGTGGTCCTGCTCTCCACCTTCTATGCCCAGAGGGCCCTCGACCTCGCGGCGTTCCCCACCATGCTGCTCATCGTAACCCTGTTCCGCCTCGCCCTGAATGTCTCCACTACACGGCTCATCCTGCTGAACGCCGATGCCGGACAGGTCATAAGCGCTTTCGGCAACTTTGTGGTTGGAGGAAACTACGTGGTCGGCGCAGTGGTCTTTCTTATCCTCGTCATCATCCAGTTTCTCGTCATCACAAAGGGCTCCGAGCGCGTGGCCGAAGTGGCGGCGAGATTTACCCTGGACGCCATGCCCGGAAAGCAGATGGCCATCGACGCGGATCTGAATGCCGGGCTCATCGACGAGATAGCCGCCAAGGACCGCCGTCTCACCATCCAGAGAGAGGCTGACTTCTACGGTGCCATGGACGGCGCTTCCAAGTTTGTCAAGGGCGATGCCGTCGCGGGCCTGATCATAACCCTCATCAACATCATCGGCGGCCTGTCCATTGGGGTGCTTCAGAGAGGGTTCCCCCTGGAAAAGGCCCTGGGCCTGTACAGCCTCCTGACAGTGGGCGACGGCCTCGTATCCCAGATTCCGGCATTGCTGTTTTCCACGGCGACCGGCGTTATCGTCACCCGGGCGGCCGGGCAGACGGACCTGGGAAAGGATATTTTTTCCTCCCTGACGAAATACCCCCGTCCCCTCTTCATCGGGGCCGTGCTCCTCTTTGCCCTGGCCCTTGTGCCGGGACTGCCCACCATTCCGTTTCTTCTCCTCGCCTCCTTTCTGACCCTCATGGGATACTGGGTCTACAGGGAGGGGAAGATCCAGGAAGCGGCCGTAGGGGAGAGGCGGGAAGGCGGCAAGCCGGGGGTTCCGGGAGCGCCGGGGGAGGGCGGAAAACCCCCGTCGTCGGCACCTGCCTCACCGGAAGACGTCATGCGGCTCCTCACAGTGGACCCCATGGAGGCGGAAATTGGATACGCCATTATCCCGCTCGTGGACCCTTCCCAGGGAGGGGACATGCTTGACCGGATCGGTACAATCAGAAAGCAGATGGCCATGGAGCTCGGACTCATCGTGCCCCCCATACGCATCCGGGACAACATCCAGATTAAGCCCACGGAGTACATCCTTCGGGTCAAGGGAGCGGAGATCGGAAGAGGAGAGCTTCTTCCCGACCATTATCTTGCCATGAACACCGGATCGGCCGAGGAGGAGATCGTCGGCGTTCCGGCGGTGGAACCCGCCTTCGGTCTGCCTGCGGTGTGGATATCCCCTGAGATGAGGGACAAGGCTGAATCCATGGGGTATACGGTGGTGGACGCCCCCTCGGTTCTTGCCACGCACCTTTCGGAGGTAATCAAGCGCTTCGGCGCCGACCTGCTCACCAGGCAGGAGGTGCAGAAACTCACCGACATGGTGAAGGAAGCCGCTCCGGCCGTGGTGGAAGAAATGATGGGCGCCCTTTCCCTCGGGGAGATCCAGAAGGTGCTTCAGAACCTGGTCAGGGAGCAGGTCCCTATCCGGGACCTGGTGAGCATCTTCGAGGCGCTGGCGGATTACGGCAAGGCCTCCCGGAGCGTGGACTTTCTCACCGAACGGGTGAGGGAATCCCTTGCCCGCCTCATCACCCTCCGCATGCAGGACGAGTCCGGCACAGTCACGGTGGCCACCCTTTCCCCGAACTGGGAGCAGAAAGTCAAGGCCGCCATGGACGGTGACCTGCTCCGGGGGTGGCAGTTCAACATGGATCCCAGGGAAGTGCAGCAGATGATGGGGGCCGTTTCCCGGGCAGCGGAGGACATGTCCGTCAAGGGACTTGTCCCGGTTCTGCTCGTCCACCCGGATGTACGGCTCGTCATGAGGAGAATTCTTGAAGGATCGTTGCCAAGCCTGTTCGTCATATCCTATAATGAAATATCGCAGGGAGCACAGCTTAAATCGGTCGGGATGGTGGAATAAGTGGCCATAAAAGTCAAGAGGGGGACCCAGATCACCTTCGAAGCGAAAGATGACGCGGAAGCGCTCCGGACCGCAAGGGACCGTCTCGGTTCCGATGCGGTCATCCTTTCTTCCAGGCAGATGAAGACGGGAGGCTTTCTTGGTCTCTTCCGCCGTACCGTTCTCCAGGTGACCGCTGCCGTCCTCGAGGAGGACCGGAATTCGGAGAGCGACGCCGAGAAGAAGGAACGGCTCGCGGCCTTCCAGAAGCTGCTTGAGATCAAGCAGGCCATGGTTTCTCCCGGAGATGGGGTGACGGGCAGAGAATCTTCCGTCCTCGAGGGTGAATCCTTATCGGGCGGGGAGTCCCTTGCCGCCGCCGGCGTCTATTCCCCCCGGCCTCCCAAAGCCCAGAAAACAGTCTCTCCCCGCGAACCGGCGGACGGTCTGGACCTCTCACCGAAGGGGCTTGCGCTGGCCTCGGAAAAAAAAGCCGCCCCGGCGGAACCCTCTGAAACCGTCTCCCCGGAGAAACTGCAGAGCGAAGTCAGCGAGATTGCCCGGCGACTCGACCTTGTCCTGAAGCGTCTCGAGACGGAACGCTCCGAAACCTCCCGAAATGAAGCAGCCCGCTCAGAAACTGCTGCCCCACCTCCCCCTCCTCCTTCTCCTCCGGACGAGGGGAAGGACATCCTTGCCAGGCTTCTCGCCGCCGACGTGAGCGAAACCCATGCCCGATCGCTCGCGGAGCGTTTCAGGTCCGATCCCCAGGGCCGAACCTTTCCGCAGTGGCTCGGCGGAAAGATCCCCGTGGCGGCACAGGACTCCTGGGAGGCCCTCGGCGGAAGAAAAGTGATGCTCATTGGCCCTACCGGGGTAGGAAAGACCACCACAATCGCCAAACTGGCGGCCATTCATTCCCTGTGGAAAAAGAAAAAAGTCTTCCTGCTCACCGCCGACACCTACAGGATTGCAGCGGTAAAACAGGTTGAGACCTATTCCAAGATTCTCGGTATCCCCATGGACGTTGTGGACGACCCAAGGCGCATCGGTCCCGTTCTCGAAAAAACCGCCGAAGCCGACCTGGTCCTGCTGGACACGGCTGGACGCTCCCAGAGGGACGGTGCCCGCATCGAGGAGATGAGGGAACTCTATCTTGCCTTTCAGCCCGACTCGGTGCACCTCGTACTCTCGGCGAACACGAAATACAGGGATATGCTTGACGTGGTGAAACGCATGGGAGTCGTTCCCATTTCCCGGATCATTTTCACAAAGACCGATGAGACCACCACCTACGGCGCCCTTCTCAACATACTCCTGGATTTTGACAGGCCGCTTTCCTTTATCACCACCGGACAGAACGTGCCAAACGACATCGAGGTCGCCTCGGGATTGAGACTGTCCGAAATGCTGCTCGGGGAAGAGAGGGGAGCGAGGAGTGTCTGACGCTGCAGTCAGAAACGAGGATCAGGCGAAGGATCTGCGGCGCATTGTCGATATGCGGCGCAGGCCTGCCAGGGGGCTTTCCGGACTTCGTTCCATGGCTGTCCTGAGCGGCAAGGGCGGAGTCGGCAAAAGCAACCTCTCGGTGAACCTCTCCCTCGCCATGGCCGGGAAAGGCAGGCGGATCGTCCTCATGGACGCCGACCTGGGGATGGCCAACGTGGACCTTCTCTGCGGCCTCTCACCCAAGTTCAACCTGGCTCATATTGTGCGGGGAGAAAAAAAGCTGGAAGAGGTCCTTCTTCCCCTGGGCGAAAATCTCTCGGTACTCCCGGGAGGAGCCGGTATCCGTGAACTCGCCGACCTTGACGAGGATGGGCTGTCAGCACTGATCGACAGTCTCGCTGTCCTTGAAGGTGCGGCGGACATGCTCGTCATCGATACGGGGGCGGGCATCCATAAAAACATCATCTCCTTCGGCGCCGCCTCCGACGCCGTTCTGCTCGTAACCACCCCGGAGCCCACGTCCATTCGTGACGCCTACGGTGTTCTCAAGGCTATTGCCTTTGCAACGGGGAGCAAGGCGGATGTGACTATCGTGGTGAACATGGCCGCCTCGGAGGAAGAAGGGGAAGATGTGGCCGAGCGCATCAGGTCGGCAGCCTCGCAGTTCCTCGGCCTCTCTCCCGTATTCGGAGGCACGGTGCTCCGGGACGATGCGGTCTCCCTGGCGGTCAGAAAGCGTATTCCCCTGCTCTCCGCCTATCCGGACAGCGAGGCTTCACGGTGCATCCGTGCCATTGCGGGAAAGATCCTGGGCATGGAGACCGAGCAGGATGCTCTTCCGGCGGGTAGGGGAATCAAGTCTTTCTTCTTCCGTCTGGCCCGGGGCCTGGGATTGAGGAGGTAGGCCGTGGAAACCATGAACCGGGAGGCCTTCCTTGACTTTCTTAACGGGAAAATCGGAGCGAAGGTTATACTCTTCAATGAAGCGGGGCTCTACAAGGGAACATATCCGTCCCGGGTGGAGGACGTGAAGGGAGGCATGGTGGGCCTTTCCCATCCCCTGCTCCGGGGAGCCCTCCTTCCGGTACTCAGGAACGTGGAGCTCAAGCTCAAGGTGGAGACGGAAGGAGCACTGTACCAGGCAACGGTTTCTGTCTCCAGGGGGGGCCCCCATGATGGGGTTCCCATACTGTGGGTGACTCCGGTCTCGGATGCGGAAAGGGTCCAGCGGCGGTATTTCGTCCGGGTTCCCTGTCTTTTGAAAACTTCTTTCTTCCGCCTTGAGGGCGAGGAAATGAAGCCCGAAACAGAAGAATGGACCTTCGCCGTTTCACGGGATGTCAGCCTGGGCGGGGTGGGGGTTTCTTTATCCGACCTCCCGGCGGGGCGCTTTTCGGAGCAGGACAGGGTTCTCATCCGGATCCCGGTGCAGGACGAAACCTTTTTTCTGAGCGGGAAAGTGGCGCGTAAGTTTCAGAAAGAGGATGCCTGGGAGGTCGGTTTTGCCTTTGAAGCCATGCCGGGGTCCGTGGAAAAAACGCTGGGCGCCTTCATTCGCCAGCAAGAGCTGGCGGGACGCCAATAAATCACTGAAGGGATTGCCATGACAGAGTCGAGAATACGTGTACTGGTAGTGGATGATTCATCTTTTATGAGAAAGATCCTGAGCGATATCCTGGGAACCGACCCCCGCATCGAGGTGGCCGGGACGGCGAGGGACGGCGATGATGCACTGAAGAAGATCGCCGAGCTCTCCCCTGACGTGGTCACCCTCGACGTGGAGATGCCGCGGAGAGACGGTCTCTCCACCCTCGAAGAGATCATGAGGCAGAATCCTCTCCCCGTGATCATGGTGAGCAGCCTGACCCAGGAGGGGGCCCAGATAACCCTCCGCGCCCTTTCAGCGGGTGCCGTTGATTTCGTCGCCAAGCCGTCGGGGCACATCTCCCTCAACATGAAGGACGTCTCGTCGGACCTGGTAACCAAGGTTATTGCGGCCAGCACTGCCAGGGTTGGAGGCCGGGAAAGAAAGGGAGCGCCCCATGCTCTTCCACGGTCTTCTCCGCAGCCTGCCAAACCAAGGCTTCAGGCTTCTTTGCCGCCCCGGGCAGGTCATGCGGAGATTCTTGCCATCGCTGCTTCCACGGGGGGGCCGCGGGCGCTGCAGCAGGTCCTTTCAAAGCTTCCCGGCGCTTTTCCCGTACCCATTGTTATTGTGCAGCATATGCCGAAAGATTTCACCCTCTCTTTCGCAAAGCGGCTCGACGCCATGTCTGAACTGGACGTGGCCGAGGGGGCCGAGGGCATGGAATTGCGTCCGGGGCTAGCCGTAGTGGCTCCCGGAGGGTATCATATGATAGTGAAAAGGAACCTGGCGGGGCGTTTGAGCTGCGGCCTGTCCGACGCTCCACCGCTTCTTTCCGTCAAACCCTCGGCGAACATCATGTTTCTCAGCGTTGCCGACGAGCTGGGAGGCAGGGCGGTGGGGGTGATTCTCACGGGAATGGGAAGGGACGGGGCCGACGGTGCTGCCGCCCTCAGGTCCAAAGGTGCCAGGATAATCGCGGAATCCCAGGAGACCTGCATCGTCTACGGCATGCCGAAGTCGGCCGTTGAACTCGGAGTGGTGGATGAGCTGCTTCCCCTTTATTCCATACCGGAAGCCATGATCCGAAGCGTGAGAGAATGAACAGACTTTACGA
>CAZJAR010000008.1:0-1926 GCA_964543785.1 uncultured Synergistaceae bacterium
CTAACTAGGGAGAGCCGCACTCTCCATCCCATCCGCGGAGTATCTCTATGCCGTGCCGCAGTGCCGGGGAGATCGCATCGAAACATTCCAGGGCGGCCTTTGCGCTTCCGGGAAGGGAAATGATCAGTGTTCCGCCTCTGATAACGGAGTTTCCCCTGCTCAACATTGCTTTAGGAGTAATTTTGAGGGAGGCCTGGCGCATTGCTTCACCGATTCCAGGAGCTTTTTTTTCTGAGACAGTGTCGAGGGCTTCAGGGGTGACATCTCTGGGAGAAAAACCTGTGCCTCCTGTGCAGAGGATCAGGTGAAGGTCTTTCCCGTCGCTCCATTCTTCCAGGATATGCACTATCCGTTCAGGGTCATCGGGGACCACGGCTGTAGCAGCGATGTCGGAACCGATCCCCCGTGCCCTGTCAGCAAGAGCAGGTCCGGAAGTGTCATCCCTTTCACCCCTGCTGCACTTGTCGCTCACGGTCAGAACTCCAGTTTTCAGAGGCCGGAGCAATTCCGTATGGGCCGACACCGTCAAGAAACCGCCTTTTTCAACCTGAAGTTTTGGAAAAGGACTTGAGGAGCGAACAGTCCTAAAAAGCGCCTCACCTGCAGAAAAGAAAAAGTCCTCTGGAAAATCGGTGACAGAAAGAATGAACCCTGCAGCATCCTCTGGAAGCGATTGGGCACCACCAGGAGGGAGCAGGAACAATTCTTTTTCAGAACCGTTGAAAGATGTCTTTCCCGCTGCATTCAGGCCAGTATAGCAGAGAGTGTGAACATATAATTTTCCCCGTTCTTTTTCAAGTATTTCAAGAAGCCGCATGCCCGTTCATCTCCTCAGCCATGTAGGAGCCGCTCTTTCCGCCTGTTTTTTTTACAAGTCGAATACCCTCGATAATCATGTTCTTAGAAATTCCCTTGCACATATCATACACCGTGAGAGCAGCTACCGACACGCCGGTGAGTGCCTCCATCTCAACCCCGGTAACATCTCTTGCCCCAACGGAACAGGAAACATGGATACGTCCTGTTTCTTCCGAGAAAATGCATTGTACTTCGGCACTTTCTATCCGGATACCGTGGCAGAGGGGTATCAGCTCAGGCGTTTTTTTGACTGCCATTATTCCGGCAGTTTCCGCTATTTTCAGAACATCCCCTTTTCTTGAATAACCTTCTGCTGCCAGCTGTTCACATACCGCATGGTCAAGAAGAATCCATCCTTCAGCCAACGCCGTCCTGAACGTAACCTCTTTTCCGCTTACATCAACCATTCTCGGCCGGCCCTCGCCGTCGAGATGGGAAAAAGATTCCTGTTCCTGTTCTGAATCTCTGTAATTCGCCATGACTTTATCCTCCAATCTGGGACATGTGCCGTTCTTCGCGAAGAGATTTGCCGCTATCATCCGACGGAATGCCCGTCTCTCCTCTTCGAGGTTTTTTCGAAACGGCTTCCAGAATTCCTCTTCTTACTGCTTCAGCGTCTTTTCTTCGGATTGATTCGATAAGGGAGACGCCATAGTTGCCGAAAAGACATGGACGAATGACGCCGAGAGAAGTAACCCTGAGGCGGTTGCAGAGGTGGCAGAAATGATCGGATACTGCAGAGATGATGCCCACCTGCTGTCCTGTTGAACTGTTCTGGAAATACCTTGACGGTCCGCAGACTTCAGAAAAGTTGTCTTCTGACGTGCAGCGTCGCCAGAGAGAGGGATCAGGGAGGTTAGAGAGAATTTCCTCAGCAGGGATAAACTGCGATTGTGACCAGACGTCCTTGTCCAGGGGCATGAACTCAATGAATCTGAGTGTCGCCTGTTTTCCGGCAGCAAACCTGACCAGTGCCGGAATTTCATCAAAGTTACAATGCCTCATGGCCACCGTATTCAGCTTAAGGGGAACATTTTTGGCTTCCCGGATAGCATCAATTCCCCGGAT
>CAZJAR010000008.1:2026-47267 GCA_964543785.1 uncultured Synergistaceae bacterium
TATTCAGCTTAAGGGGAACATTTTTGGCTTCCCGGATAGCATCAATTCCCCGGATTACTTTCTCAAGGTCGCCCGTTCGCGTAATCTCGGTAAACTTTTCAGAATTCAGAGTATCCAGACTCACGTTCAGTGAGTCGAGACCGAGCCGTGCGATTCTTTCCGCCCAATTTTCAAGCAGCGATCCGTTTGTGGTGACCGCAATCCTGAGATGGGGATGAGCTTCCCTCAGGGATTCAAGAAACGGCACGAAACCTTTTCTGACGAAGGGTTCTCCACCGGTGAAACGGATTTTCCTGACACCGAGATCAGTGAGAACGCGGCACAAAAAGAACATATCCTCGTAGGAAAGAATTTTCTCATGAGGAATCCAATCGATACCGTCAGCAGGCATACAGTAGACACAACGAAAATTACATCGATCTGTCACTGAAATACGTACATAATTCAGCACACGCCCATAGGAATCCTGCATTATTCCGGCCATCTGTAACCTCCCATGCGTTCGACCATGTTTCTCCATTCTCTGTCCGATAGAGATTCCAGCAAAGCGGCAATTCCAGGATGATTCTCCATGCTGCGCAAATACAGGAGCTCGTATGGTTCTTCCGCAAGTGGGAAAAAGTCCAGTCCGAGAGCGTCGGCAACAGATTTGATCCCGGCTGCCGCATCTGCAAATCCCCTGAGGACCCTGTTGCCCGCATCGAAATGGGTTGTGCTGCAGTTTTCGTAGCCTCTCACGTCCGTGGGGTTGATATTCTCCCTGGAGAACAGGTAATCCAGAAGTACTCTGGTGCCCGCGCCGGGCTGCCGGTTTACTATAGCAACGTCTTTTCTTTGAAGATCGGATACTGTACGAATTCCCTTGGGATTACCTTTTTGAACCATAATGCCCTGCTGACGGAAGAAGACTTGATGCCGTACAAGTGAATCCACTTCCTGGCCGAACATTTTTTCAATGTAGGAGGTGTTGTAACCCCCCGTCTCAATGTCAAGCAGGTGGCATGCGGCAATATGGCATTCTCCCCTTGAGAGGGCGGCAAGGCCTCCGAGGCTGCCCACAGATCGAAAGATTACCTCTCCGCCCTTCTTTTTGACGAAGGTGGCGATTCGTTCAAAGGCAGGGTCGTTTGAGCCCTGAAAAAGGATTCTCCTTTTCCAGTCGATGTCCCTGAGAAGCCAGAGATTAACAGCAGCTCCCTTTGTTCGCTCCGCTGTTTCCAGGGGAAGAAGGGATAATCCGTCAGTTTCCGAAAGGGACCATAGCGCGCTTGCCCCGGAGGGAAGCACGAATGCTTTTTTCTCTCCTCCGATTTCAACGCATTTTAGCCTGACCCATTCTTCTTTTCCGTAGGATGAAGAGTAGGAGGACAACAGGGTAACGTCCTCGTTTCCAGAGGAGCCGATTGCCCTGGAAAGAATTGTACTATTCTCGAAACATCCGCGGTGCAGAAGCTGTAAGAGTGGGAAAACTACGGACCAGAGAATGACAGCGTTGGACATGGGGAAACCCGGCAGGTTGACTGCATAGCATCCTCCAAGGTCAGCAGCTGACGCAGGCCGTCCCGGTTTCATGAGAAGCCACCTGAAGAGAGGTTCTCCCAGCTCCTCCAGCACGGAAAAGGTGTAATCCCTCTCCCCCTTTGCAGAACCGGCTCCAATGAGGATGATGTCGTACTTGTTCCTGTTATTGCCGATGAAGTTCCTTAGAGTCTCAGGATTGTCCGGCAGACAGGGACCGATTTCCACAGGAAAACCCCAGATTCTGAAATAACCCTTAACAAGGAGAGAATTGCTTTCACCCACCTTGCCCGGCGGCGGTGATTCAAGTCCGAGCCAGTCTTCAAGGGGGATGATTTCGTCTCCTGTAGGAATGTAGAGCGTTTTCGGGAGAGACAGTGCCTTTATCATTTCCACTCCTGCAGCGGCCAGAAGAGAACAGAGCGCAGGAGTCACTGTGTCCCCTTCCCTGGCGATTACCTGTCCGAGAAAAACATCCTCCCCGAGAGGACGGATATTTTCCCCCGCCACGAGGGAGGCAACCACGGAAAGTTCTTTCTTTTCCCGGTCCAGGGAAGTGTCTTCGACCATCACAACGCTGTCGAACCTGGGGGAAATATCTCCTCCAGTATTCACCCACTCGAACTCCCCTGCAGGGAAAATTACAGGTGAGGAAGGAGCGGCTCCTGCAGTAAGTTGTGCTGAGAGAGCATAGCCGTCCATTGCCGAGGCATTGTAGTGGGGAACATTTCTCCTGGATACTACATCTTCAGCGAGGATCCGTCCCAGGGATTCAGAAACATACAGTTCTTCGGAAGGAAGACGGCTGCATCTTCTCCGGAGGATATCCCATGCTTTCGAAAGGGGTATGTGCGTAGATTCTTTTTCTACCAGAGCCATATTTCCGCCTCCTCGCCCGGTCTGAGGGTTTCCTGGGAAGACGGAATCCGGAAAAGTCCATCCGCCTCCGCGAGAGCTTTGGAAAAAGAGGATTTCACAGGGAACGGAAGTGCTATGCCGTTTCTCAGAACACAGGGGATAAATTCTTCTATTCCGGTGTGGCCGAATACCACTTGTTCCACCGGGACACGGAGCGATTTCCACGGTCCCAGCACTTCCCCCCATATAAGGGCGTGCAGAAGGGGAAGAAGGACCGTGTAGGCGGATATGAAACAGGAAAAAGGGTGTCCCGGCAGTCCCATAACAAGTTTTTTTTCATTCGCCATTCCTGCGATCAGCGTTGGTTTGCCTGGAGACATGAGAATCCCCCTCACCAGAAGTCCCGGAGAGGGAAGGCCTTCAAGGATCGACGAACAGTGATCCCGCATGCTGACCGATGAGCCACCGCTAATTACTGCAACATCGCATTCTCTGAGAGCCCTCTGGAGAAATGCAGAGAGGGAATTTTCCGTATCATCCGCTATCCCGTATTGTCTTACTGAATAGCCTTCACCTTCGAGGAGGCTTCCGAGCATAGAAGCATTGACGTCCCGGACTTTTCCTGGCGGAAGTTGGGCTGTGTCAGGAGAAGCTATTTCATCCCCGGTGCTGATAACACCCACCGTCAACCGGGCAACTCGAGCCTGTCGTATTCCTGCCATGGCAAAAAGTCCTGCAGTCCGGAAACCAACCTTCCGCCCCGCCTTCAGAAGAGTGTCCCCACTGGCAAATTCTTCTCCCGGCTGAACCGTATTTTCCGCCTTCTGGACTGCTTTCTTTACTTCGATCCAGTTCCCTGCGCTTTCGGCATCTTCCATCATGACCACTGCGTCCGCCCCTTCAGGCAGAATCCCGCCAGTGTGAATGAGAGCGCACTCCCCTCTTTTTATGGAGAAAGAGGGAGTCGACCCCATGGGAATTTCTCCCGCAAGGGTCAAAAATGCGGGATTACCCGGAGCAGAACCGAGACAATCTGAACTGAGAACTGCAAAACCATCCCTGGTGCTTCTCTGAAAGGGCGGATAGTTCTCACTGGCAGCTACGGGGAGAAGCGTCCTCCCGGAACATGCTCCGTCTGAAGGTACTGAAATTTGTTCAGCCTCCCAGGGAAACCGGAGGACGGAAGCTGCATGAAAGAGGGCTTTTTCCCTCGGGGTTAGGGCTTCAACGAAACCAGCCAATTTAAATTTCGCTCCTTATTGAAATCAGGGTTATCGCATACCGACTACAAAGACGGGGAAGCCTGATTTTTTCAATCTTTCGGCCAGGTTATCCGCTTGTTTCCTATCGTTCCCGGCTGGTACAGTGACTCTGAAATATCTTTTGCCGCTGACGAGAGCTGACGTGACAACAGAAGAATAACCAGCTTTCGCAGCTTGCTGTCTCACTGTTTCTGCCCCGTCCTTTGCGGTGAATGAGCCGATCTGAACACCCCATCTGCTGCTGGCTGCAGCAGGTGCAGGAAGCTGGGGTACAGGCTGCTGAGCGGGTTTGGCAGGTGGCGCCGGTGGATTCTTTTTCGTGGGCCTGGCCGCAGGTGGAGGTGGTGACGCCACCGGAGATTCTTTTGTCCCGGCTGGAGACGAAAGAGGGGCAGCAGACGGATGTTTGGAACCGACTGGAGCAGCCAGAACAGTCTTCTTTTCAGGCGGCTGATGAGGCGCCTCCGCCACGGTGTTTCCCCGTTGGGGGTTTTGTTGTGACTCCTGTGCGGGCACCGATGGAGAAATTGGATAATACCCCTGAGTTTTCGGCCCCGAAAGGAAAAAAAGCTTCACACCGACTATCAGAAGGCCGACAGCCACTAGGCCGATAACCGGAAGCATTATATCCCCGAAAGGGATCATGGAGCGTTTTTCTTTGAGCCTTCTGCTCTCTCTCGTGGACATTCAATTCCCTCCTTTGCCTGTAGAGCGGCTGAAACAAAAAACACAATAATTTCCTTTCTCAAAAAGCAAAAGCACTGCAACAAAAAGCAGGAATCCTTTTCAAGACTCCTGCCTTCAGCGAATTTGACCGAAGAGAAAATACCGGTCATAGGAATCTATTGAAAGGATAATACTGGAAATAAGACTATTTCCCGTTCTTTTGGCTTTTGCGAAGAATCGACGGAATATCGTAAGGATTCTTCGGTACGCCGCTCATTGTAAAAAGGTCTTCGTCCTGAGCCGGAAGCACTTCCGTTTCTTCCAGCACCACTCCGGCTGTTTTTGCCTTCGGTGCGGACTTTGGAAAATTCGTGACCGTTTTCTTTTCCTTTTCCGAAGAAAACCCGGTTGCGATCACTGTTATCTGTATTTTGTCAGACATTTCCTCAGAAACGGTGTGTCCCCATATAACAATTGCATCTTCATCTGCTGTTTCGGTAATAATCTGTGCTGCCTTCCGTATTTCGTGAATACCAAGATCAGATCCTCCGGTTATATTGAAGAGGATTCCCTTTGCACCTTTCATGGGAATCGACATGAGTGGCGATTTGATAGCCGTCTTTGCAGCTGTTTCGGCGCGATTCTCCCCTTCTCCGGTGCCGATTCCCATTATGGCTGATCCGGCGTTCTGCATGACGGTTCTCACATCAGCGAAATCAACATTGATCAGGCTCGGCTTCAGAATAAGGTCTGTTACTCCCTGAACTGCCTGGCGGAGAACTTCGTCGGCAAGTCGATAGGCGTCGGCATGTTTTGTTTTTTCGTCCGTGAGCTCAAGAAGGCGGTCGTTCTCTACAACAAGCAGGGCATCCACTTTCTCCTTGAGTGTGGTGATCCCTGCCATTGCCTGTTTCCTTCTCCGGTTCATCTCAAAAGAAAAAGGAAAGGTTACAACCGCAACAACAAGGGCTCCGGCTTCCTTTGCAATTTCCGCAATGATGGGTGATGCGCCGGTGCCGGTGCCTCCACCCATGCCCGCTGTGAGAAAGACCATGTCTGCGCCGGTGACAACTTCCCTTATCTTGTCAACCGATTCTTTTGCGCTGTTCATCCCCACTTCAGGATCTGAACCTGCTCCTAGTCCCTTGGTCAGTTTTTCTCCCAGAGTAATCTTTGTGGTGGCTTGCGAGAGCTGCAGGGCTCCCACATCTGTATTGGCGGATATAAAGTGGACTCCTGACACTCCGCTCCGGATAATATGGTTTAAGGCGTTCCCGCCGCCGCCGCCGACGCCTATAACCTTGATTTCCTCACGGTGGGGCCTCGGAGTGTCATTAACCTGAAATACGTGCTCCATTATCTTATCCTCCCCAATTGCGGAATGCGGCTCTAGAAAAGCTCCTTGACGGATTTTTTAAGGTATTCCATGAAACCGCGTAACCCCTCTCCCTGGGAATTACCCTGTTTCCTGGGAGATTTTGCTCCGGAAAGGCCCGGTACATTGACAGCGGAACCGGAGCGAAGCTGGGAAACGGGCGTTTCTATGAAACGGTATGGATTTCTTTCCTTGCTGGTCATATACCGCACTATTCCTGCGGCAGTGGTATATTCGCAGTCATTTCTTCCCGGAGGCATCTGGTACATGTCAAGGGGTTCCGCGATGCGGACGGGAAGGTTCAGAAGCTCTGAGGCAAAGAATTCAATTCCAGGTGTTTTCGCAACTCCACCCGAAAGAACGACACCTGCCGGAAACATATGAAGCGTATATTCTGAAAGCTGATGCAGAACATGCTCTCCGAAGAGTTCCTCAAGCCTGCAGTTGACAACTTCAGAGGCTTCATGGACGTTAAAAGTTTTGGTTCTTCCACGGACATCAACATCAAGTTCCTGCTCTTCTTCTTCGTCAGGAGAGAGGGACACCATCTTTTTAATCTCTTCTGCCTTGCTTATGGGTATTTTCATTACATAGGCGAGATCGTTCGTTATATGGTCCCCTCCAATGGGGATTATGGACAATTTGACAGGGCGTCCGTCCGTGTAGAGAGCTACTCCTGTAGTTCCTCCCCCGATACAGAGAGAGATGACTCCGGCTCTTGTCTCTTCATCTGTAAGTGCGCCGAGGGCGCTTGCGAGAGATTTAATGACCAGTCCGTTCACTTCCACACCTGCGGTTTCAACACAGTTGATGATATTCTGGACCACAGTGGTGGGTATAATAACAGACTGAAGCTCCATTTCTAGTCGTATGCCAGTCATTCCAAGAGGGTCATCAATTCCGGAATTGCCATCAATGGAGTATTTTACCGGAATGGTATGAAGAGTGACACGGTTGGAAGGAATGGAAAGTTCGCTTTGAGCCGCTTCGATGACTCTTTCTACGTCCGAAATTGACACCTGGCGGGGGGTTCTTCCAAGGGAGACCATCCCTCGGGATGTGACGGAGGCGACATCAATTCCACTGAATGATACGGTTGCCTCCGAAATTTCAAAACCGACCATATTTTCTGCGTCCTTTACCGCTTGGCGTACTGAGCGGACCGCCTGCTCGAGATTTATGATCAGGCCTTTTCGTATTCCCTGAGACGGAGCGAATCCGACACCGATTATCTGAGCTTCCTGGAAACGGGAATCTCTTTCCGCCACAACAACGGCGATTTTGCTCGTGCCGAGATCCAGCCCGACGAGAATTTCCGGCTCTTTGTACACTTATCTCCCGCTCCCTTCCTGACCGCCGCCGGCCACATTACGGACAATGATTCTGTCGGTGTAAGTGGTATCTATTATAAGGTCTCCACCTGAAAATTGTAACTGGTGAAGAATCTGAGAGACGGCGGAGGATATTTCTTTCCACCGTGCCTGGTCACCCCTGATAAGAATGCGCGCGGTCCTGTTTCTGATTTTCAGATTCAAACGGAGAAGGTAACTCCCTTCCCGCCTGGAAATTTCCACCTCTTGAGTATGAGGCATCCAGCCGCTTGTTTCAAGACCACTGACCCATTCAGAAAAAAAAGCGACAGGAAGAACGCTGTTCGTCACCACGATCTTCTCCCCCTGGATTCCTGCAGGTGAGGGGAGAGCGTCTGAAAGAAGAAAAGGCGGAGTTGAAGGAGGGCTGATTCCCGAAAGCTTGGAATTAAGAGGATGATCAGCGTCCCAGATACGTCCGTCACGGTTTAGATAAAAATTTTTCTCTTTCCATCGCAGAACAATCCAAGGTTGTAAAGATTCGAGCCGGATATAAAAATCCGCCAGATTTTCGCGTCGAAAAGAAAAAGAGAGCGGTGACTCCGTTTCTATGTTTTTCTTCAGATCTGCCGACTTGAAAAGAAATACCGGCCAGTAACGCAACTCAGCAGACCCGATGTGTTTCCAAAACAGTCTTTCGGCTTCAGAGTCCACCGACTCCACCGTTACGCCGGCAAAACTCAGAAATTGAGTGTATCCTTCGTAGGAGAAGGCTGCGCCAAGAAACAGGGAAAACAAAAGAAGAAAAAAAATGAATTTTCTCATGGAATTGCTATCCCTGAAGACGAGGAAATACTCAACTGCAGGAAAAAAACCCGGCAGCGTTCTCCATGCCTGTCAGGCGTGGACTACCTCCACTCTGGCTTTTTCCATGAACATTTCTCCTACATTAGAAATATCACCGGCTCCGATAGTCAGGACGATGTCTCCTGGAATGCACTGTTTTTCAAGCTTTGAAGCCGCTTCTTCCAGGGAGTCGCACATGATGCTTTTTGCAGATCCTGCATTGTTTAGAATTGTATCGATTAAAGCCGAGGAGACCCCCTCTATGGGTTCCTCGTCGGCCTGATAGACGGGAAGCAGAAAAACCGTGTTGGCTGTGGAAAGAACAGATGCGAAATCTTTGTAAAGTGCCAGTGTACGTGTAAATCTGTGTGGCTGAAAGGCAACCAGAAGCCGCTTTTCAGGAAACATCTTCCCGATGGCGCTCAGAGTCGCCGCGATTTCCCTCGGGTGATGCCCATAATCGTCATAGACTTCAATGCCGTTAATCTGTCCCAGGTGCTGGAGACGTCTTTTTGCTCCCTTGAATTCTCTCAGGGTCTTCTTGATCATGTTAAAGGGTATTCCGAGTGTAGTCGCTACGGCACAGGCTGCCAGGGCATTGAGAATATTGTGGTCCCCCGAAACCGAGAGCTCCATGTCATCAATATGCTCTCCGTTGTGGGAAATGGAGAAACTTACTCCTCCTCCGTGGTTATGCTGAACATTGAAGGCGCCCCAAGTCCATCCCAAACCCCAGCCATAGGTTACCGCTTCCCTGGGGAGAGGTCCCGCTTCCATTATTTTCCCGAGACCGGTGTCTTCTCCGCAGAGAACGAGCAGGCCTCCGTCCTTTGGGTTTGACGTGAATCGGGTGAAAGCCTCAAGAACACTTTCGAAAGTGGGATAATGATTGACATGGTCCCAGTCAGCGTTCGTCACTACTGCAATGTTGGGGTGGAATTTTTCGAATGATCCGTCACTCTCGTCAAGTTCGGCAACCATGTATGGTCCGTCACCAAGCTTTGCGTTCACGCCGATGTCGCAGAGTTCTCCCCCTATGGCGAGGGTCGGGTGAAGTCCAGCCTGTTCCAGAATAAGGGCAATCATTGAGGACGTTGTTGTTTTGCCGTGAGTTCCGGCAACTCCTATGCCGAACCGTGAATCGAAAATCCAGCTCAGCACCTCTCCCCTTTTTGCCACAGCAATTCCCAGTTCTCTGGCTGCAGCAATTTCTTCGTTTTCTTCAGGAATCGCACTGCTATAGACGAGAAGCTCCGGAAGGAATTTATCCATGTGCCCCCTTCCATGACCCAGAACAACGGCGATTTCTTCCTTGAGTACCTTATCGACGTAAGAGGTGTGGCTCATGTCGCAGCCGCTCACCTCGTAGCCAAGTTCAGCGAGAAGAAGAGCCAGACCGCTCATCCCTGCGCCACCGATGCCCATAAGATGAATCCGTCGTATACCCTTCAAGCTTGCGATGTAATTATCCAAAATTCGTAATCTCCCTTCCAATACTGGACGAGATCAGCCGCCATAAACGTTCAGACTCATCTCCCTCCGAAAATTCTTTCCTGACATTCTGTGCCTTTCGAAGGATGCGCAGTATCTTTTCTTTAAAGAATTCCAGAGGTTCATCTTCTCTCCAAACTTCACCGAAGGCATTTTTTTCAAAACACCTGGCATTATTTTCCTGATGGTTATCCGCTGCCTGCTTCCAGGGAACAATGACTGCAGGAATTCCCCAAAGCATCAGCTCGGAAAGTGTCGATGCTCCTCCCCGAGCTACGGCTCCGTCAATGACGGAATAAAAATCGGACATGTCCCATTGTTTCTTCACAAAAAATATGTTTTCCGGGGAATCACCGGAAAAAAGACCGGATTGAACCTTTTGTGACGCTCCAAGCAATAGAAATGTATATTTTTGTAATACCTTGTCTCTGATTACACAACTCAATAATTGTATCAGTCGTTCGCTCATAAGTGAACCGCCCAGAACCCCGATTATTTTGTTTTCCGGCAATTTTTGCCCCGTTCCAAGCTTTTCCCATGCTTCCTCTCTTTTCCTTGGAGAAAAGGACCGCACCGGAACTCCTGTAGGAACAAAACTGCCGGGTGAAAAAGGAAGACATTCAGACCAGCCTGTGGCTATTGTTTTTCCCAGGCGGGCAGCAAGACGGGAAACTTTTCCGGCCACCGCATTCTGCTCATGGACAATTACCGGAATTCCCCGGAGATGGCATGCGATGAGCGGCATAAAGGAGACGTATCCGCCGAAAAGGAGACAGCAATCGTATTCCTCCTTTCGTAAAGAATCCCTGAAGATAAAAAAAGAGGAAAACATTTCTTTCCATCGTGCGATTCGGGAGCCTATCCCAGCTGTACCGAAAGGGGATCCGGAAAGAGGAAGACGAAGAGGAACAATTCCCTGGGAAGCGTATATTTCTTTTTCAAGTGGGCGCGAGCCGCAGACGAAAGAAAGAGAAACGTCCCTTTCAGATGACATGACCCATTCGGCAAAGGAGACAGCCGGGAAGATATGACCTCCCGTTCCTCCGGCGACTATGCATAATCTGGTCATGGCAGAGAAACCTCCTTGCCCACTCTCATCAGGAGACCGATTTTAGCCCACATAAAGAGAAGGGAACTTCCTCCATAACTGATGAAAGGAAGCGGTATTCCTGTAAGAGGCATTAACTTAAGAACCCCGCCAAGGTTTATAAACAAAGGAATGAGCACCGAAACAGTAAGAGCCCATGTGAGCGTGGCACGGAAGCCGTCGGCGAATTTGTAGGCAGAACAGGCCCGAATTGTCCACAGCAAAAAGAAAAAGAGGATGAAGAATGTTCCGATAAAACCGAATTCCTCTCCGATAGTGGCAAAAATATAGTCTGTATGTGCGGCGGGAAGGTAATTCAGCTTTTGCAGCCCTTTCCCCACGCCCACACCGAAGAGCCCCCCGTTAGCGAAGGCCACGAGTCCCTGAATAACTTGGAATCCGCTGTCCAAAGGCTGCTCCCAGGGATCAAGGAAAGCGATGTACCTCCTGAGGCGGTATCCTTCCCTGATGATGAACATGAAAAAAAACGGGAATCCTGCTGCGCCTGCGATGAAAGGCCAGCTCCAGCCGCGGCTTTGGACATGTATTGCCATGGCTAGTCCAAAAATGAGGATAGTTCCTCCCATATTTGGCTGGAAGAGGAGAGGGAGAACTGAAAAGAGAAGGACCGGAACAGTGATGGTAACGAATGCGGAAAGGCCCCGTTTTTCTGATGTGTTCAGCAGTCTGGAAAGGTGCACTGTAAGGGCAAGGTTCAGAAACTCTATGGGCTGGAATCGCAGTCCTCCGAAACCTATCCAACGTCGCGCTCCACCTGCTTTAATGCCAATGCCCGGAATGAGGGTGAGGACAAGAAGGCAAAGGGAAACGAGCCAGATTGCCCCGCTGTATTTTTCCCAGAAAGAGAGAGGTATCATGTACATTACCAGCATGCCTGAAATGCCGACCAGAAGCCATTCCAACTGCTTCATCCCAAGAGCGAATGGAGAGCCGTACTCTTCAAGGGAGGTGTGGGATGTCAGTGAAAAGATCATGAGTATGCCGAAAATAGCCAGCACCAGCGGTATGATCCAGAGAAAAGGATCTACCGGGTACCGTTTGTCAGAAGATTGCCTGAGACCCACTGCGTTCTCTTTCATTTGCGCTTCTCCATGGCCAGCACAACGCTTTTGAAGTGTTCTCCGCGTTTTTTGTAATTCGGGTACATGTCCCAGCTTGTGCATGCAGGAGAAAGAAGCACGACTCCTTTCCCATGCAGGGCTGACGCTGCCTTCCTTACGGCATCTTCCATTCCGTTTGCTTCAATGATAGCTTCATATCCTTCCAGTTTGAGAGCGGAAACGATTTTTTCTCGTTCCTCCCCCATTACCACTGCCGCGACCGCTTCTTTCCGAACCGTTTCTGCCAGGGGTGCGTAATCTTCGCCTTTTCCCTGCCCCCCCAGGATGATTGCCTTTGGCCCGTCAATGGAGGTCAGAGCGGTACAGGTGGAAGCCACGTTCGTTCCCTTGGAGTCGTCAATAAAGAGAATGCCGCCGATTTCCGCGACCTTTTCGCATCTGTGGGGCAGCCCGGTGAATCCCCGGAAAAGTGAGGGTATACCGCTCTTTTCTCCGAGCAGATGAAGAACACCCGCCGCCATCGAGCCGTTTTCGATGTTGTGTCTTCCGATGATGGGAAGATCATCAAACCCGAAAAGTATTTCTTCACTTTTCCCGTTTCGGATATACACGGACCGGCTGTTTTCGTCGGCAAGTATTGCCTTTTCGCACCGGCCGGAAAATTCGTTTTTCCAGGAGAAGCACACGAGACGCTCATCCGAAAGGGTGGCGCCGAGGGCAGTCCGGTCTCTTTCCTGGATAATTGCCATCCCGCTCTCTTTTTGTGTGGCGATGATCCTGCCCTTTGCCCGGACATATTCCTCGTAGCTTCCATGCCAGTCAATGTGGTCCGGAGCCAGGTTTGTTACGACTGCAACGCTGCAGGAGAGGGAGCTGTTCCAAAAAAGCTGGAAACTGCTCAGTTCCACCACGATATAATCCCACTCTCTGAGAGCTGAGTCTGCGAGAGATGTGCCGATGTTCCCGGCGACAGAAACAGCATACCCTTTTCGGGTGAGCATATGTCCCAGGAGGGACGTCGTGGTGCTTTTCCCGTTGCTTCCCGTTACTCCTATCACTTTCCCCCGGAGGAATGGAGCAAGAAAGTCGAGTTCTCCCGTTACCGGTATTCCCATTTTACGGGCCTGGACAACCACGGGAGCTGATGGAGGTATGCCCGAACCTGCCACAACCAGGTCGGCGTCACAGGCCCGGTCTGAATGACCGTCCTCCTCCCATGCAATGTCATTTTCCCTGAAGAGAGTCCGCGCCTCTTCATCCAGGTGTTTCCTTTCCGTGACAAAAACTGACGCACCAAGCCCGGCGGCAAGAGTGGCCAAACCTTTGCCGCTGACTCCGGATCCTATGATTGTGATTCTTTTTCCCTTAAGATCATTTGCAGGTCCCATGGCTTTACACCTCTAAAGACCGGGGAACGTCAGTTCCCGAAATATGAAGAAATAAGGATTGCCGTAATGGTCAGTCCGGCACCGTGAATCAGCCAGAACCTCATGACGATATGGTTTTCGCTCCAGCCAAGCAGTTCAAAATGGTGGTGTGCGGGGCTCATGAGGAAAACTTTTTTTTTGAATCCGTAAATAGCCGTCAGCTGGGCGGAGACTGAGAGTATTTCAAGTCCGTAGATAAATCCGAGAGGGATGAGGGCCAAAAGGCAGTCGCCGTGAATGGCCGTGCTGACGATGAGGCCTGCGATAAAGTGGGATCCCACATCCCCCATGAATACTTTTGCCGGATTGGCGTTGTGCCATAGGAAACCGGCACAGAGGGCAAGCCCGGCAGCCGCACCATACAATGCGGAACCCCGGAGGGGAAGCCAGAGGAGAGCCCCCGCCATGGAAATGACGCATGCTCCGGCCGCTAGGCCGTCAAGGCCGTCGGTCACATTGACAGCGTTGAGCATCCCTATAGCCAGGAAGGCCGCAAGAGGAACGGCTAGCCATGGAGAAAGGGCGATTCCCGGCCAGAGGCTTATCCCCCTGGAAAGGGCAATCCATAGTACCCACGGGAAAACCATCAGAATCTGGACGGCGAGTTTGAACAGGCTCGGAAATCCTTCACTTGACTTTTTGTGAAATTTTATCCAGTCGTCCGCAAATCCCACTGCTGCGGAAAGAACGGGGAAAAACCAGAAAAGGACCAGTTCTCCCGGAACAGCGTCTGAAAACCATCCGGCCAGGGGAATGGATGCAAGAGCTGCGGGGATGAAAACGATACCCCCCATGGAAGGAGTTGATGACTTGGTTTCTATGTGGCTCTGGATGCCGTACGCCTTCTGGGCGAGGGTGACCTGCCGGCTGTTCAGGGTGTGAATCCACCTGGATTGAAGGTAAATTTCGAGAATCGTTATCATTGAAAAGATAAAAATAAACTTCATGATGATGCCTCTCCGCAGAGAATGTCCACAAGCCTGTCGAGCCTGTTGCCGTGGGATCCCTTGATTACGATTGCGTCGCCTTCCCTCAGTTCCTTCCCGAGGCAGTCTCCCAGCATACGGAGACCGTCGCTCCAGAGGATAAGGTTTGATTGTTCCTGCCCGGTGAAAGGGGCAATTCTTTCCCAGGTTTTTCCCACAAGCCAGACTGTGTCGAAACAGCGGAAAAGAGGCAGCAGATCCCGGTGGAAATCATCGCCTCTCTCCCCGAGTTCAAGCATTTCGCCGACGACTGCAAATTTACGGTGTTTCCCCATGTCGGCAGTTGCCTGCAGCACTGCTGACATGGAAGCGGGATTTGCATTATAGGAATCGTCGATGAGGCAGGCACCTGAATCGAGGATTCTGATGAGTCCCCTGCCTTCAAGGGAATGGGCTTCTTTGAGAGCCGACACCGCTTGCTCCGCGGGAACGCCGAGGCAGGTACTTATAGCGACGGCGAACGCCAGGGGATAGGCAGCGTGCTTTCCGAAAGCCCGGGCTTTTATGACGATGACATCTCTTGGAGTCGCAAGTGAAAAGGTCAGTTCAGGTACCCCTTTTTCGATGGTGAAAACCGGAGTGAGAATGCGGTAGTCACACTCCCCCCTTCCTGCTGAGAGCCTGGCAACTCCTGACGGAAGCCTTGAAGCGGCCCCGTTCAGAAGAGGGTTGTCACCGTTGAAGAAAAAAGACTGGAGAGCACGCGATCCCGCGATTTCCATTTTTGCATCGAGTACTCCCTCCACTGAGCCGAAACCCTCAAGATGGGCCGGAGCCACTTCCGTGATTACGGAAATGGTCGGGGGAAAGAAGCGTACCATTTCTGCTATTTCTCCGGGGTGGTTGGTGCCCATTTCGAGCACGAGAACCTCGGCATCTTCCGGAAGGGAGAGAATAGTCATGGCGCACCCGATGAGTGTGTTGTAGCTGTGTTCCGCCGAATGGACCCTGAGAGAGGTCTTCAGGCATCTGACAAGATAGTCTCGTGTGGTTGTTTTGCCCACACTCCCGGTAATTGCAATGACGGGCAGATTTTTCCCGTGAAGGGCAAGCCGTTTTTCCGCCATGGCGGGAAGGGCTTTGTATGTGTCGCTGACCCGCACCGATGCGACTGATAAAGGAATGTCCCGTTCATCCTCACTGATGATGAGGGATGCCCCGTGGGCAATTGCATCGGAAATAAACTCGTGTCCGTCAGTGTTTTCTCCCCGGAAAGCCACAAAGGCGTCCCCTTTCCGGACCAGCCTGCTGTCGGCGAGAAGTCTGCCGGAGAAGACTCCGTCCGGGCCCCGAAGCTTGCACCCTGCGAGTTCAGCGATAAATGAGAATGTGTTCATTTCCATGTCAATCCTCTTTCCTGCGCCCAGTCCAGGACAGTTTCCCTGTCGGAATAGGGGATGGTCTGATTTCCTATGATAAGATATTTCTCAGGTCCCTTTCCGGTTACTGCAACAACGTCCCCATCACGTGCCCAGTCAAGAGCTTTTCTGATTGCTGACTTTCTGTCGATGATAATTTCTGTTTCCGGTTTCTTTTCGGAAGCACTGATGCCTTCGAAAATCTGATCCGCGATTTTGACCGGGTCCTCACCTCTCGGGTTGTCCATGGTGACGACGACTTTGTCGCAATACCCGGCGGCGGTGAGACCCAGGGAATGGCGGTTCGGCTGAAATCGTTCACCACCATGACCGAAAACGGCGCAGAGCTTTCCGGTGCACATATTTCGAAGCTCGGACAGAACGTTGCCCAGGGCTGCCGGCGTATGGGCGAAGTCAATAATCACGCAGGCCCCGTTTGAAAGATAATACCGTTCCAGCCTTCCGGGAACCTGGGGCATGGTTCTGAGCGCGCCGGCAATCTTTTCGGGATCCTCCACAAGCGAATGAAGAAGAGCGATCGAACCCAGAGCATTATACACATTGAAGCGTCCCGGAAGAGGAAGAAAAATCCGCAGTTTCTTTCCCCTGCCTGGCAGACTGACAGAAAATTCGTTTCCTGAAGGCGCTGCGGAAAGAATGTTGCCCATGACGCCTTCTGAATTATTTCCTCCGATGCCGAAAGGAATAAGGCTGCCTGAAAAATGTGATAAAAGCAACCTTCCGTGGAGGTCATCCATGTTGGAAGCTCCGTGCCAGCCGTCTTTCATGTAGGTGGAAAAGAGGCGGGTTTTCGCGTGAAAATATTCTTCCAGCGTTTTGTGATAATCCAGGTGTTCATTACTGAGGTTCGTAAAAATTGCGCCATCAAAACAGCAGCCTTCAAGCCGTCCGAGGGATAGACCGTGGGATGATGCTTCCATGACACAGGCTCCGCATCCGTTTTCTACCATGGATGCCAGTGAACGCTGTATTTCATAGCTTTCCGGGGTTGTTCTTCCGGCATCTCTCTCTACTGCCCCGTCATTGTAGACAATGGTTCCGAAGAGACCGGTCCTTATCCCGGCGTACTGAAGGATATGCCGTATCATCCACGTAGTGGTGCTTTTTCCGTTCGTTCCAGTAACGGCGAACATTTTTATCTTCATGGAGGGCGAGCCGTACACGATCGAGGCTAGTCTGCCCATATCCCTTCGAACATCGCTCGTCAGAAGCTGGGGAATAGGAAGAGCAATCTCCCTGTCAGTCAGAAAAGCGCAGGCCCCCTTCTCCATCGCGGCAGCCGCAAAATCCAGGCCGTCCCTCTTTTCTCCCCTGACACAGCAAAAAACAGAACCTGGAAGAACTTCTCTGCTGTCTCCCGTGACCTTTTCCAGAAATAGCGGGTTCTCAGGAAGATTCCGAACAACCGGAGATGCACCAAAGTTTTTTTCGAATTCATCCATAACCTTGGTCAATAACGGCATATCATTTTCCTCCCCATCCGCTGTTAGCAAATAGACCGGTCTGGAACATGTCCTCCACTATCCGGCGGAATACCGGGGCGGCAACATCACCGCCGTAGTATTTCCCTTTTGATGGTTCCCCGATGACCACGAGCATGACATATTCCGGGTTTTCTGCAGGCCAGAATCCGGCAAAGGACGAGACCCATTTCCCTTTTTTATACTCTCCTTTTTCGGCCACCTGGGCAGTACCTGTTTTCCCCGCGATGGACACGTAAGGAAGACCTGCCAGCTTCCCTGTCCCTTTTTTAACAGCTTCCTGCATAAGGGAAGATAGCCAGGATGCGGTTTTTGGAGAGAGAACTTCCCGAACAAGCTGGCGCTCTCCACTGTAAATAATCTGCCCTGCAAAATCACGAACTTCAGAGACAATGAAAGGACGGAGGAGAAAACCTCCGTTTGCAATTGCAGCCATGGCGGCAGTCAGATGAAGAGGCGTGACCGCAAGGCCCTGGCCGATGGCAATATTCGAAGGAACAACACCCCTCCACTGTTCAGGCGTAGCGAGAAGACCGTCTTCAACACCATTCAGTTCGACACCAAGGGGTTTGCTGAACCCCCACTCCCTAACACCATGGTACATGTCAAATGGCTTAACCCGCATGCCAATCTGCGCCATGCCTGTATTTGAGGATTTTATGAGAATGTTTGGAACGGAGAGCCGTCCGTAACTTCTGTTGCTCGCTTCTGAAATGTGTCCATCGGCAACCTTGATTCTGTACGGGCAGTTGAATGATTCTGATGCGGCGACAGAACCTTTGTCCAGAGCTATTCCCAGAACTATGGGCTTGAAGGTGGATCCAGGCTCGTATGTCCGTCCTGTGGAGTTATTTGCAATTCGCTTCAGATTTGTAAGGTTTTCCCGTACATTTGGGTCGAAAGATGGCCAGCTTGCCATTGCGACGATAGCTCCTGTTTGAGGTTCAATACAGACTATGCTCCCCCACTTTGCACCCTGTTCGGCAATGCCTTCGTCCAGGCGTTTCTCAACGATGAACTGGATTCTTGAATCGACGGAAAGCTTGACGGATCCTGCTCCTGAAGGAATACCGTCATTGGAGTGTCGGCTGATATCCAGAGTCCGTCCTGATGATTCTTTCGCAAGAACTTTCATTCCAGGAGGTGAGAAAAGAACTTTATCCCACACCATTTCAATACCGGAAAGCCCTTTATCATCAACATCACAAAACCCCAGAACATGGGCAAGAAGGGATTTGTTCGGATAGAGTCTTTTCTTTTCGTTTATTTCATATATTCCCTTGAGATTCAGGGCACGGATTTTCTTTGCTGTTTCTTCGTCAACTTTTCTGGCAAGCCAGAAAAACCTGCCCGGCATTTTGGAAGAAATGGTTGTTACTATACTTTCAGACAGGATACCCTGAAGTTTTGGACTGTCGGTGGGATTCCAAAAGGCAGGATCAAGAAAGAAACTTGCGGAAGGAATTGAAAGTGCGAGAGCATTTCCGTTGATGTCATATATGAAACCCCTGTTGGTGCTCACGGGAACACGACTCCAATATTGCCTCCGTGATTGTTTTTCCACGCGGGGATCAGGAACAAGCTGGAGGGAAGCTACTCTCCAGAAGAGAAGGCCAAAAAAAAGAAAAACCAGAAACCAGTGGGAACCACCAAAGCGCTTGAACATGCTCAGTCCCTCCGAGATGAATCACATTGCTATCAGTCTCCTGCCATCGCCTTTTCAAGGAAGAAGTAGAACCATCCTTCACTTTCCTTTGCTGTTCCAGCTCCTTCATTTTCTAATGCGGTACTGGAATCTGCAAGGAGCGGACTATCCAGACGCAAGGTTTTGACGTTGGAGGCGAAAGTCATTCCGAGCTGTTTTTTTGAATAACCGTAAACTCTCCCGGGTGAAAGAAGTGCAGAAAGATTCTGTTTAAGGGAAATTTGCTGCGCCTGGAAAGACTCAATCTGGGAATTGATGTTGTTCAGTTTGCATTCAAGGCGGAAACTGTACAGGCGAAGCACGCCGAGTCCCATGAAGGAACTGAAAATGACAAGAGAGCAAAAAATAAGATAAGGACAGATTTGTCTTAAGGCAAAATCGGGAACGGTTTGTGTGTTTCTCTGGCTCACCATTTCTTTTCAACCTCCTTTCCCGGCTCGTCAACTACGAAGAGCCGCAGTTTAGCGCTTCTTGCCTTGTAGTTTCTTTCGATTTCCTCGTCTGAAGGAAGAAGCGGGCGCTTCGTCATACAATTACCCAGGCCTTTATTCTGAAGTTCCCTAAAAAAATGTTTTACGATACGGTCTTCAAGGGAATGGTAGCTCACTACCGCAACAGAACCTCCCGGGCAGCACAGTTCGATAGAATCTGACAATCCCTGTTCAAGAACCGCAAGCTCATCATTTACTGCGATCCTGAGAGCCTGAAATACTCTTCTCGCCGGGTGGCCGCCCATTTTTCTTTGTACAGGTGCGGGCAGTATTTCTCTTATAAGTGAAACCAGGTTTCCTGTAGTTTCTATTTTTGCTGTGTTTTCTCTGTATCTGACAATGCCTCTGGCAATCTGTCGTGAAAAACGCTCTTCTCCATACCTCCAGAAAGTTTCAGAAAGTTCCTTTTCTGTCCAGTTGTTCACGATGAATTCCGCTGTGAGAGAGGAACGTTTGTTCATTCTCATATCAAGCGGTCCATCCGTCTGAAACGAAAAACCTCTTTGTCCTTCAGAAATTTGAAGGTTCGACACCCCGAGGTCGAAGAGAACTGCATCAAAGGGTCCGGCATTTCCTGCCAGGGAAGCCGCATCCGAAAAGTTTCCGTGGAGAGGGTGAAATCTGTTCCCGAATGAGTCGAGCCTGTCTGAAGCAATTCTAATGGCTTCTTCATCCTGATCGAGTCCCCAGACCTGCGCTTCGGAAAATGTTTCAAGAACTGCCTCAGCGTACCCGCCAAGACCAAGAGTACAGTCGAGGACTTTCTTTATTCCCCGGCGAGACTTTAAAAAAGACAGAATCTCAGTAATGAGAACGGGGATATGTTCCGTCAAAATCCGTCAACTCCCTCGGCAATGTCGGAAAGATCTCTGGACACCACTTCGCGATACTCATTCCACTTCTCCCGGTCCCACAACTCGACGTGGTCGTTCACGCCGACAAAGACTACATCCTGAGAAAGGTCTCCATGCTGCCGAAGCACCGGAGGAAGAAGAATCCTTCCAGCTGAGTCTATGGGCAGTTCGTGAGCACTTGCAAGCATAATCCGGAGAAGTCCCCGTGTTTTGCTCTTGGAAAAGGGGAGATCCTGAAGTTTCGTCATGACTTTCTCCCATCCCGTCCTGGAATAGAGAGAAACACAGTTATCAATGCCAATGGTGGAAACAACACAGTCTCCGAGCTCTTCCCTGAATTTCGAAGGAAGAACGATCCGCGCCTTGGAATCGATTTTGTGCTCGTATGTTCCCACCAGCATGGAACTTCCTCCCACTTTCCGACATATTCCCCCACTTGCTCCCACCCTATCATCATCACCAAAAAACAAATAGGCCTTTTGGCTCTCAAAATAACGATAAATATGAGCCAAAAGACCTATTTGAGTTAGGAGAATTGGGAGCATTCAATAAGCCGGGTTCTGTCTCAGGGTGACCATTTATCTTAAGACCGCCTCGCGGCGTTCTTTACGCGACCGTACCCGGGGGTCGGCGGGCAACGTCATCCCCCCCTATTCGGCCTTGCTCCGGACGGGGTTTGCCTGGCGTGAAAATCACTCTTCACCCGGTGGGCTCTTACCCCACCTTTTCACCCTTACCCTTTCGGGCGGTTTGTTTCTGTGGCACTTTCCTTTGGTTTGCACCAACTGGGCGTTACCCAGCGTCCTGCCCTTTGGAGCCCGGACTTTCCTCTCTCGGAAAAGAGCGGCCACCTAGAATACTCCCGCAAAAAATTATACCACCGTATTGTTTACGGAAGTATATCTTCCTGGTAGTTTAGTATAAAATACCCCTATACCATTTTTCACCATCTAAAGGAGAAGGATTTCCTCAATGATCGAAAAATCAAGCTATGACTCACCTGAATATGATTTTTTCAAGGCGAATGTCAAAAAACTGACAGGACTCGATCTGAACTCCTATAAAAACCAGATCCACAGGAGAGTCCACATGTTGATGCAGCGCTGGAATATAAAGGAATACGACCTCTACTACAGGACGATCAAAGAAAACGACCAGAAGCTGAGGGAATTCCTTGATTATCTCACTATCAACGTTTCTGAGTTTTTCCGCAATCCGGCCAAATGGACCGAATTGCAGGAAACAGTCATTCCGAGATTAATCCAGTCCAGGGGAAAGAAGCAGCTTAAAATATGGAGCGCCGGCTGCGCCACAGGAGAAGAACCTTACTCGCTCGCCATTGTCTCTCTCGAGGCAAAACTGACCTCACAATCTTCGGTACTTGCAAGCGATATTGATCAGGGCGCGATTTCCATAGCAAAAAAGGGAACCTATCTCAAACGCCAGATAATCAACGTTCCACAGGAGCTTGCATCCAGATATTTCACATCACAGGACGGGGGAGAAACCTTTTCCGTAACGCAAGAAGTGAAGGGAAGGGTCAATTTTCAGCGACTGAACCTCATCGAGGACACTTTTGCGGACGACTTCGACCTCATCCTCTGTCGAAACGTGGTTATTTATTTTTCTGCAGAGACAAAGACTATCCTTTATCACAAGTTTTTCAAGGCTCTCAGACCGGGAGGTTTTCTTCTTGTCGGTTCAACAGAGCAGATTTTCGAGTATAGAAAAATAGGGTTCGACTCCGCCGGGGCGTTTCTTTACCAGAAACCGGCATAAATGAGAAAAAAAGGGGGATCCGATAGGGATCCCCCTTTTTCTTTTTCTGTCAATGGGAACGAACGATTTCCTTGATTTTCATCAATCGGCTCAGCGTAGACCTTTCCTGTTCATCGAGCTTCATCGTAATGTAGCGGATCGTTTCCACGAAACTCGGAATCAGGACGTGTTCCAGTGCATTTACCCTCCGGCGGGTTTTTTCAATTTCGATCGCCATAAGGTTAATTGCCTTTTCCTTAGCCGCAAGGGCAATCAAGCGGGGGATGAGTGCAGCAAAACGTTCCAGCGCAACATCAAGGCTCCCAAGGGAAGTGGCAAGTCCGTAATTTACAGGGGATCCGCCCTGCTCCACCGTATAGACCGGAACCAGAACGCTCATGACATTCTGCTGCCCGACATGCAGATCGCATTTCGCTCCTGATATCATCAGCGCCTGCTCGAGCATTGCCGGCAGAGTCTGGGCTCGGGCAAGAAGAAAGCTCTTGTAACATTCAGCAAGTTCGCTCTCGAGTTCTTCCCTGAGAACCTTTCCTTCCCGGGCACGTTCAAGAAACGCCTTGATAAGGGCGTCCTGCTTATCTTTAAGGAGCTTATGGCCTCGCTTCGCTACTACAAGCCGTTTTTTCAGCCGTGAAAGCTCCATCCTGTTGGGGTTTACGTTTAAGCGGCCCATTACAAGGCTCCCTTACACTTTCCCAGGGACTGCTTCGGCCCTTTCCCCTGTTTTCAGCCTCGGCGAGAGATACTTCTCGATGTAGGCATCCCGAACTCGCTTCAATTCCTTTACGGGAATGGCGGCGAGAAGATCCCAGCCGAGTTCAAGGGTTTCTTCGTACGTTCTGTTCTGGTATTCACCCTGTCGGACATACTGGTCTTCGAACATGTCGGAGAAATTTGCAAATGCTTTGTCTTCTTCTGTAAGAGCTCCCTCGCCCAGAATAACCGCAAGTTCCTTCGCTTCTTTGCCCCTTGCGTAGGCTGCAAAAAGCTGGTTCATGAGGTCAGCGTGGTCCTCCCTGGTTTTCCCTTTTCCGATACCCTTATCTTTGAGCCTGGAAAGCGAGGGCATGACGTCAACGGGAGGATATATTCCTTTCCTGTGAAGCGTCCTGCTCAGGATGATCTGTCCCTCGGTGATGTACCCCGTAAGGTCCGGGATGGGGTGGGTCTTGTCGTCTTCAGGCATGGTGAGGATAGGAATCTGGGTAATGGACCCGTTCTTCCCCTTCAGGCGTCCCGCTCTCTCATACATGGTCGCGAGGTCTGTGTACAGGTATCCTGGATAGCCTCTTCTTCCGGGAACTTCCTTTCGAGCCGCGGAAATTTCCCGGAGGGCTTCGCAGTAGTTCGTGAGGTCCGTCAAGATAACAACGACGTGCATATCATGCTCGAATGCGAGATATTCGGCAGCAGTCAGGGCAATACGGGGAGTGGTGATCCGTTCGATTGCCGGATCGTCCGCCAAGTTGACGAACATGACCGTTCTCTGAATGGCGCCGGTCTTACGGAAGTCTTCCATGAAAAAGGAAGCCTCTTCAAAGGTTATTCCCATGGCGGCAAAGACAACAGCGAAATCCTCGTGCCCGCTTATGACCGTCGCCTGCCTGGCAATTTGCGCTGCCATCCTGTTATGGGGCAGTCCGCTTCCCGAGAAGATGGGAAGTTTCTGCCCGCGGACCATGGGGTTCATTCCGTCGATGGTGGAAATACCCGTCTGGATGAACTCTGAGGGGAAATCCCGGGAGAAGGGATTCATGGGCATTCCGTTGATGTCGAGCTTCTTCTCCGCGAGTATAGGAGCTCCGTCGTCTATAGGGTCTCCCCGGCCGTTGAAAACGCGTCCGAGCATGTCCTTGCTCACTGGAAGAGTAAGAACCTTTCCGAGAAAGAGCAGTTTGGTGCTCTTGATGTCAATCCCGTCAGTTCCCTCAAAAACCTGAACAAGCGCCTTGTCTGAAGTTATCTCCAGAACTCTTCCCCGTCTGCGTTCACCAGAGGCGAGCTCGATTTCTACAAGTTCGTCGTATCGAACGTCCTTCGTTTTTTCCACCATGAGAAGCGGACCGGAAAGTTCACTTATGGTCCCATATTCCTTAGGCAGCATCGCTTTCACCTCCCACGGGAATTACGTCGTTGATTCCTTTCCTGATCGTTTCTTCCAGTTCATCAATCCTGCTGATATCTTTTTCTTCGAGATAGCGCATTCTCGCAATGGATTCCCGAACGGGAAGGTTGAATACCTCACCCATGGCTGCTCCCTTTTTCAGGGCTTCCATGCCAAGATGGTGGAAAAGGACGATTGTCTTCAGCATTTTGAACTGTTTTTCCATGGAAGCGTATGTGTCCACCTCGTGGAAGGCATTCTGGTGAAGGAAGTCTTCTCGAAGGGATTTGGCAGTTTCAAGGACCATTCTCTCTTCTTTTGAAAGGGCGTCGATTCCGACCAGACGGACGATTTCTCGAAGTTTGTCCTCTTCCTCAAGAAGGGTCATTCCTTCAATACGGAGACTGCTCCACTCGTCATCGAACTTGGCATCCCAAAACTCATCGAGTTTTTCCGTATAGAGTGAGTAGCTCAGCAGCCAGTTGATTGCTGGGAAGTGCCTCTGGTATGCCAGGTTAGCGTCAAGTCCCCAGAATACCTTGGTTACTCGCAGGGTATTCTGACTTACCGGCTCCGAGAGGTCTCCGCCCGGAGGGGAAACTGCTCCGATAGCGGTGACTGAACCCTCACGTCCCTCTTTTCCAAGAACAATCGCTCTTCCGGCTCTTTCGTAGAATGACGCAAGCCTGGTTCCGAGATAAGCTGGATAACCTTCTTCGCCCGGCATTTCCTCAAGACGGCCGGACATCTCTCTGAGAGCTTCGGCCCATCTGCTTGTGGAGTCTGCCATGAGAGCCACGGAGTATCCCATGTCCCTGTAGTATTCCGCCATGGTGATGGCTGTATAAATACTTGCTTCCCTGGCGGCGACTGGCATATTGGAAGTATTGGCAATGAGGACGGTGCGTTTCATGAGGGGCTGTCCCGATCGGGGGTCCTCAAGCTCGGGGAATTCCAGGAGCACGTCGGTCATTTCGTTTCCGCGCTCGCCGCAGCCAACATAAACAACGATTTCCGCTTCCGCCCATTTCGCGAGCTGATGTTGGATAACAGTCTTGCCTGATCCGAAAGGACCGGGTACGCAGGCAGTTCCTCCCATGGCAATAGGGAAGAACGCATCAACAACTCTCTGACCGGTAGTCAGTGGAATGACAGGGGGAAGTCTTTTCGCTACGGGTCTTGATTTTCTGACCGGCCACCGCTGGAGCATGGCAATACTTTTCTTTTCGCCGTCTTTCTCCACTACTGCTATGGTTTCTTCTACCGTGAAGCTGCCTTCCATAATCCGGGAAACTTTTCCGGAAACACCCACCGGGACCATCACTCGATGTTCCACAAGGACAGTCTCCTGGACTACACCTAGAACATCGCCTTCGGCGACGAAGTCCCCTTCCTTAACTTTTGGGGTGAATTGCCATTTTGTGCTCCTGTTAATGGCAGGTACGTCGATGCCTCTTGAGATGAAAGGGCTTTTTGCAACGTCCTCAATAAGATTCAGGGGACGCTGAACTCCGTCGTAAAACTGTTCCATAAGTCCGGGCCCGAGTTCCACGCTCAGAGGCTCTCCCGTGCTGACAACGGGTTCTCCGGGCATAAGTCCGGAGGTTTCCTCGTAAGCCTGGATCGAAGCGGTATCTCCCTTAAGTTCAATAATTTCTCCAACGAGACCAATGTCACCTATCCGAACCACGTCGTACATGCTGGCGCCGAACATTCCTTTTGCCACCACAAGTGGTCCGGAAATCTTTTCTATGGTCCCCCGTATGTTTTTTTCAGTGGCCACAGTGTATCGCCTCCAGACGAACCGTATTCTGCATCATTTCACTGCAAAAATATCCATGCCGACCGCCCGTTCGACGCTGCTTCGGATGGACTCAAGGCCAATCCCAAGGCTCCCTTTGAGACCGGGGATTGGGATAAAACTGGTTTCGTACTCACTGTTCAGGTCCGCGATGAACTGAGAGGATGCGACATAACAACTTTCCTGAACAAAAACGACAGCGTATTTCTCGCGAGCCAGCCTGAGGAGTGTTTCTTCCACGACCGATGAAGCACTGTCCCGTATGAAAAACGGACGGACGCCAACAGCCTGAAAAGGAAGGACTGTCTCGTATTCGCCGACAGCAGCCATAGGATACCCTGTGATTTTACCCGACATGACGGAACAGCCCCCTTGCAAGCGTCCTGTCCGTATCGTTCGAAACGGAAACCAACGCTATCCGGATATTTTTTGCCTCCATTTCCTTCTTCCAGAGGAAGGAAATGACATTCTCAGGGGCAAAAGCCTGGTATTTTGCGCTTTCCACAATATTTGCGACGTACTCGTCGAGTACCTTTTCCATCTCGACAACCAGTGAATTCAGATCGCTGGCATCCTGAACATGTGAAAAGGTCTTTGAAACATCAGTGAAAGAAAGAATTCGTCCCCAGCTTTCAACAGGTTCAGAAAGGAGAGAGAGCAATTTTTCCCTAGAAATGAGCCCTCCGTCGTGAAGAAATCCTGCTGCTGCAGCCGTTTCAAAATCCATTCTTTTCATCCTGAGCAGATTTCGGACGTTCTCTGCATCGATTTTTCCCCGAACCCACAATGATGCCGTTACAATACCTGTTTGTGCCGCCGCTTTCCTCATTGAATCGAAAAGACCGTCGTCGAGAAGCTTTTCAACTTCAAGAATGTCTTTTGTCTGCTCCCATATCGAGTAGCAATGAGGAATGAGGAGATGGAGTCCGAAGGGAAGAAGACGATAGTCTTCGCTTTCAGTGGCCATAATAAGTTCGTCCACGGGGACGTTCCCAAGGTGGGTTAGCAGGTCAAAACGCCTTTCCCCTCCCTCTCTGACCAATAGAGCGCTCTTCATGAGTACCTTGACATTATGAAAATCGTAGGGGAGACGACAAAGCTGTACCAGAGCGGGATCCGGAACGAACTTCTGTACTTCTCCATAAACATGAAGAAGCTCCGCTTCGATCGCCCTGTCAAATTCGCTGTTTCCCTTCAGCTCCATAAGCCAGCTGGAATAGACTGTTTCATTGAGAACTTTCAGCGCCGAGTCAAGATCTTCGCTTTCCAGAATACGCTGCAGAAGAGCCTCTTCAAGAAGGCGTCCGGACATTGCCCGGAGCCGCGCGACCGCATACCCGTACTGCTCTGCCGGAGCCAAGGAGCATCACCTCCCGCTAGGCTGTAAACAGCCGTTTGACAACATCTGCCTCGATGTCGTCCCGTATCCAGCGGACGATCATGTCCCACGAGCAATTTGTTTCGATATTGAGATTGCTCTTCTTCAGAATGAAGCCGCCTGAAATTGGGCGCTTTTCTTCGTCAAAGACGAGTGATTTCCCGTGTTTTTCATTGAAGGCAGCAATCCAGTCCCGGGTAATATGTTTCTCTTTGGCTGATACGATCACTGCTTCGTCACCTGACTCCGTTGCTTGCAACAAAAGATTGCTCACCAAGGAAAGGTACTTCTCCCCGGAAAGGGCGGCAAGCTGAGAAAGCGCTTGTGAAAAGGCATCAGAAATGGCATCCTGTTTCACTCCGAGCTCAATCTTTTTGACGTCGAGGGAAGCCACAATTTCCCTCCTACGGAGGATTTCGGGCTGTTCTTTGCGGAATCTCTCTCCGTATGATTCTTCAATCTTTTTAATTTCTCCGTCGGCTTCCAAATTTATAGACTTCACTACGGAACGGGCTTTTTCAAGAATCTTTCCCGCTTCCTCCTGTGCGTCCGCTTCGATTTTTTTCTTAATTTCCGCCAAGGACATCGATTATACCCCCTTGACAGACTTAGAGCTTGATTCCGTTGAGGAGAATGATGCTCATCAGAAGAGAAAGAACGGCGTATGTTTCGACCATTGCAGGGAGAATAACGGCCTTTCCTGTTTCCTCAGGGCGTTTTGCGATCATCTGAATACAAGCGGCCGAGGTTTTTCCCTGGGCTATTGCCGAAAAGTATCCTCCGACAGCAATGGGAAGGCAGGCAAAAAAGATTGCCAGTCCCTGCCACACATTAACACTGATTGCCGCTTCCCCTCCAAGAAGACCAACTTTAAGAATGGCAAAAAAAGCGATCAGAAGACCATATATTCCCTGCGTGCCGGGAAGAGCCTGAAGAAGGAGGACAAGGCCAAATTTTCCCGGATCCTCGGTCATAACACCTGCTCCTGATTCTCCGGCTATTCCAACCCCGATAGCGGAACCGGCGCCTGCCCATCCTGCGGCCATAGCTGCTCCAAGTATTGCCAATGCGATTCCAAGAAGATCCATAGTATTGATACGCTCCTTTCAAACTATTAAAATTATTCGACAGTCTCTTTCTTTATTGACACGTAACTGGTGTTATAGGTCAGAGGAGCGAAAACCCGGCCTCCTCCTGTGTAGAATTTGCTGAAAAACTCCACGTACTGGAGCCTGAGAGAATGGACAAATGCTCCGAGGACGTTCACAGCGATGCTGAAGATATGACCGCCTATGATCAGCAAGATGCCAATGATCCATCCCACAAATGGAATGTCTCCGGCAAGGCCGGCCAGCATATTGATGATTACTCCGACGGCGGATGTGGCGAGGCCAAGGGCAAGAAGCCTGCTGTAACTGAGAACGTCGCCGAGATAGGATGTTACCCCGTAGAGGCTCAGCAGTCCCGAGACCGCCTTTGATAAAATTCCAGTCTTTTCTCTTCCCTGGGTGGCGATGAGAATGACAGCTCCCGTTATGGAAAGAGTCTTTGCGAGGGAGTCTGTTTCAGCGGGCAGAAAACCGCCAGCGGTTCCCCCCCAGAGGAGGAGACCGACAAGAAAAATGATCCAGCCGCCTGTGTCTGCAAATGCCCCCATGTAATTTTTCTTGCGGAGAGCGTCGTAAAATGCGATTCCGAGTCCGAACATAAGCTGCACAATTCCAAGGACAAGTGAAATTGCAAGAAATACCATTGGGTTTTCCATGGGATTAAGTATGACTATGGAATTTTTCAGAGGTCGGAGGAAAGAGAAAATTCCGAAGGCATCCACAAGGTCACCGAACCAGCTGCCCGTGAGTGCTCCCACAATCACCGTGGAAACCCCTGAAAGAACGAAGAGCTTGAAAAAATCTCTGAAACTCGCAGGCATTTTTTTGTATTTCCTGAGGAACCATACGAAGAATCCGATCATTACCAGTCCATAGCCGGCATCTCCGAGGCACATCCCGAAGAAAACAAAAAAGAACGGGGCTAGAAGCGGAGTGGGATCTATTTCGCCGTATTTGGGAGCGCCGTAGAGTCTTGTGAGGTTTTCAAAGGGAAGGCTCCATGACGGGTTGACGATGAATGACGGGACATTGTCCTCAGGCCCTGGTTCAGAAATAACGAGCTCAATGGAGGAATCAAAGGCAGCAAGTGATTTTTTCACTTCTGGAAGAGCAGAATCAGGAATCCATCCCCGGAGCATAACGACCTGTTCGGTGGCGTTTCCCGCGGAAAACGCGGCGTAGCGGTCCCGAAGCACGGAATAATGATCACTCAGAGCACGAACGGATGGAACCCACCGCGCAGCTGCTTCAGTGGCCTTTTGCAGAATTTCCTTTTCCTCGGCTGCGAGGTTCGTCCTTTTCTCACGAATAAGGCTGAGTTCTTCAGAAACGCCTGATTGAAGTGAGGAGGGAATTTCTATTCGGTTGAAAGAGTGCCTGGCATTCAGCTCAACTGCTTTCTGTGAGACACCTGCGTCAAAAAAGAGGGCGATGGTACGGTCTTTTTCCTTCTCCGCAGCAGGAGCGATATAAACCTCTCCCATTGTGCCGAGGAGAGATTCAGCTCCCCGTTTCCACTGTTCAACCTGTTCCGCAGGCATGGATCCGAGCATGCCCCTTATATATTCAGTGCCTGAAGAAAGAAGTTCGAGGGGGTAAGGAAAACCCTTTAGGGATAATAGGAGTGACTCGGTCGAATCAAGCTGAGAAACTTCAGAACGGATCTCCATAAGTCTCCGTTCAAGGACGCGGATATCTTCGGCCAGGGAATGAATATCTGTGCGGGAATCCAGTTCCATGGTCTGTTGAAGAGAGAACTCTTCCTTCTCTCCCATAGCACGTGCCATTCCGGATACTGAATCAACAAAGTGCGGCTCCAGAAAACGGAGAAGGAATCGTGTTTCTCCAAGAAGGAAATCCACCCTGGAAAAATCTGGATGGTTTAGTACCGGTCCTTCTGATTCATCTTTCGAACTGAAGGGGATTACCTCGTACGATCCGGTATTTTGAAGGACAGACAAAACCCCGTCCACATTAGATTTGTGGATGTAAAACTCGGCTTTTGAAATTTTAGCCACGGCCATATCGAGAAATCACCTCTTCCGCAATCCATTTCGCCGTGCTCGGGACTACCTTTCCGAACTGCTGAGCGAGGGTTTCCGCATTTTTTCTTCCAGTATCAAGGGTTTTCCGGGCTTTTTCTTCGGATTCTTTTTCAACGGAGGCTATTTTTTCCTTATACTGGCGGAAAGCCTTCTGCTTCGCTTCCTTCACCTTTCGTTCGGCCTCGTTTTTGGATTCGTTGATCATGCGGGCTGACTCGTTCTTTGCTTCTTTTACCGTTTCCCTGGAATGGGCCTCAACTTCTTTGATCTCCTCAGCCAGGTTCACTGCCATACGTTCCACCTCCTTCCGAAAAAAAGGTTTGTTCCATGTACAATGTATCAACATAAAAACATAGAGTATTTTATTACTACATAAAATTCGTGTCAAACTTAACAATATGTCCAGAGCATAGGGGAATTCTCGAAAAAAAGAATCCTGACTGGCGAAATTGGGGAAAATTCAAAAATGGAGCGGACAACGGGATTCGAACCCGCGACCCTTAGCTTGGGAAGCTAATGCTCTACCAGCTGAGCTATGTCCGCCCTTGTGTCAGACGTTGGATATTATATCCGCGGGGCGTGAATTTGACAACTGGCACCGAGGAAAAAATCACGCGGATGGGTTTTGCCCTGACGAAAAACGAACAACTGTTTCCACATGGACAGTATGAGGGAACATGTCGAAACACTTGATTTCCTCAGGATAATATCCGCCCTCCCGGAGAATTGCAGCGTCTCGGGCGAGGGTCGCAGGATTGCATGAGATGTAAACTATGCAATGAGGCGATTTGCTCAGGAAAAAAAGAATTGCTTCCCTGCTGCATCCCGTTCTGGGAGGATCAATTACTACAGTATCAAAATCTTCATTCAACGAATGAAGATTTTTTTCAACTGATCCTGAAAGAATGTGTATTTTACTGGAAAGACCATTGGCTTCAACATTTTCCTTCATTCTTCTGACTGATGGAAGCCACTCCTCCACCGCAGTGACAAGGGAAGCCTCCCTTGCCAGAAAACAGGTAAGAGTTCCGATGCCGCTATAGAGTTCGAGGATTTTACTTTCCCCATGGAACCGGGCCATTTGGGCAGCTGTTTCGTAAAGCTTCGCAGCTTGTTCGGAATTGACCTGGAAGAATGCTGTAGTATCGTACCGGAACCTGAAAGGAGCCAGCTTTTCCTCAATCAGGCCGTCACCCATGACAATATCGGTTTTCTCTCCCACAATCACATTGCTTCTGGAAAAATTGTAATTAACAGTCACCGATCCAAGATTTGGGTATTGAGATTGCAGCAAGGGAATAAGTCTGTGCTCAAGGAGGTTTTTTTCTTTTTTTGAAAGATCTCGTGATGCGACGAGTGAGAGAAGGGTATTTCCGGTACTGTTGCTGCATCTCAGGATCAGGTGCCGGAAAAGCCCCTTCCCGTTCGTTTCATTATATGAAGGCAACCCCAGTTCAGATAAAGCCCCGGAAACCGTTCCTGGAAAGTCTTTGATTCCCTCTGCCAGAATAGGACACGAGGTAACCGGGATGATGTCATGGCTTCTTCTTGCGTAATAGCCTATTGTTGTTTTTCCGGCCTTTTCCCTAATGGGGAGGGATCCTTTGTTTCTGTAATTCTTTTCCCTGGTGCTTCTTTCGCAGGTTCTGATTTCAGGAAAAGGGGCACGATATATTCTTTCAAAAGCATCCTGCACAATATCTCTTTTAAGTTCACACTGGAGGGAATAATCAGCATGCTGAAACTGGCAACCTCCGCATTTGGAGAAAAGAGGGCAGAAAGATTGGCTCCGCCCGGGATGGGGAGTGAGAACCTCCTCCACTTCCGCAACTGCATATTCTCTCTTTTTCTGGATTATTCTTCCTCTTATTTCCTCTCCGGGAAGTGCTCCGGGGACAAAAACAACAAGTCCACCGGAAGTTCGCGCCAAACAACTTCCGTCGCTTGTTATCTTTTCAGTTCGAAACTGAACAACGTCTCCCTGTTTCAATGCCAGGCCTCCATCCCTGATTCACCAAAAACAGAAGGCAAAGGCCATCACAATGGCCTTTGCCTTCCTCTTTAGCAGAAGAAGCTAACTGAATTTTACAGGTGAATGCTGTTTTTGAAAAGGAGATATCCCTCGTCGAAGGCCTGGGAATTGAGTTGTTTTGTCGCTTCAGGCACTTTCCCGAGGATGGCTTTTTTGATAGATTCAGGCCTGACGATTTTTTCAAGTTCCAGAACTCTGGCGACTGCACCAAGTGCGACCATATTCGTAACAAGTTCTTTCCCTATTTTTTCCCGCGCAGTACGGACTATGGGGAGATAATAAACATTTGCGTCCACCTGCGGAAAGCTGGTGACGAAAAAATCATCATAAATTATCCTGCCCCCGGGAAGAGTCTCACCGGCATACTCTTCCGCGGCCTGCTGTGTCAGTATGACCTGTAGATTAGGCTTGATAGCCTTGGGGTAATCAATGGGTTCGGTGGAGATAATGACTTCCGCCTTGGACTTTCCCCCCCTGGCCTCGGGTCCGTAAGACTGGGACTGAACAACATGGAGTCCCTCCTCGAAAACTGAAGCTGCCTCTCCCGCTATGACTGCGGCAAGGATCACGCCCTGGCCGCCGGAACCGGCAAACCGGATTTCATATCTTCCTGCCATTTTACTTCCCCCTTACGTTTTCAATCAAGGCGAGGTACTGGTCCGTGTATTCCGGGACATCCTTGCTGACAAATTCTCCGGTGACGATTTTCCCTGCAAGCTCCTCAGGGGACATGTCTTTCGCCTTCGCGAGGGGAACGGAGTTGTTCTTGAAGTAGTTTACGTTGTCGATTGGAGTCCTGCGGTTGTTTTTTCTCCCGAAGGTTGTGTGGCAGTGAGTCAAAATTTCCACCACAGAAAAGCCCTTCTTCTGAATTCCGTTCATGATAAACTGCTCCGCCTGCTTGGGGTTGGCGATGGTTGAACGTGCTACGTAAGACGCTCCGGCACCTTCTGCAAGTTTGCAGATATCGAATGAAGGGTCGATTGCCCCGTAGGGGGTGGTGGTTGCCATGCTTCCTGCGGGTGTGGTGGGAGAAGCCTGTCCGCCGGTCATTCCGTATATATTGTTGTTCATGACGATAGCCGTTATATCAATATTTCTTCTGCATGCATGAATGAAGTGATTTCCTCCAATAGCTGTGCAGTCTCCGTCTCCCATAACATCAATCACTGTGAGTTCAGGCTTTGCAAGTTTGATGCCGGTCGCGAAGGCAAGGGATCTTCCATGGGTTGTGTGAACCGTACATGCATCAATATAACCGGCCATGCGGCTAGAGCAGCCAATGCCGGAGGCGATCACTGTCTGACTTTTCTTTTTCTTGAGGGAGACAAGCGCTCTGAGAAGTGCGTGCATAATAATGCCGTGCCCGCACCCGGGACACCAGATATGGGGGAAAAAACGTGTACGCAGCCAGCTGAAAACTTCCTGATTAGGCATAATCAGGCCACCTCCTCAATGACAGCGAGAATTTCTTCAGGCTTGAAAAGTTCTCCGTTGACAAGGTTGTGAGCGACAACCTTCGCTTTTCCGTGGACTGCACGCTCAACCTCGAGAACCATCTGGCCGCAGTTCAGTTCGGGAACGATAATTGTTTTCACTTTCCTTGCAAGCTTCTCAATTTCCTTATCGGGGAAAGGCCACAGTGTGACGGGTCTGAAAAAGCCTGCCTTGATCCCCCTGCTTCTGGCCTCGTGGACTGCTCTCAAGCTTGATCGGGCTACGCTTCCGTAAGCAAGAACCAGAACCTCGGCGTCGTCAGTCGACTCGGTTTCGTATTCGACGATGTCATCGCGGAAGCGATCTATTTTTCTCATGAGCCGCTTCATTTTTTTCTCGATTTCATCGGCGCTGTTTGTGGGAAAGCCCCAGTCATTGTGAGTGAGGCCAGTAATATGCCATGTGTAGCCGTCACCGAAAGAGGCCATGCAGGGCAAATCATCCTTCGGATCGGGACGGTAGGGAACGAATTTTTCGGGGATGTCGGTGGGACGTTTCCGATCTACAAGCTTGGATGGATCGATTTTCGGCACTACCACTTTTTCACGCATGTGCCCTATGATTTCATCGCTCAGGATCAGTACAGGCTGCCTGTATCTTTCAGCAGCGTTGAAAGCCTTAATTGTGATTTCATAGCATTCCTGGACGGATGCAGGTGCATAACAGATGGTGCCATGGTCACCGTGAGTTCCCCAGCGGGCCTGCATGACATCCTGCTGTGCTGTTTTTGTGGGAAGTCCTGTGGAAGGGCCCCCTCGCATTACATCAACTACAACAATAGGAATTTCTGCCATGTAAGCGAAGCCCAGATTCTCCTGCTTTAGGGAAAACCCCGGTCCGGACGTTGCTGTCAGGGATTTCATTCCTGCAATAGAACCGCCTATGGTAGCCGCTATGCCTGCAATTTCGTCTTCCATCTGAATAAATCTTCCGTTCAGTTTGGGGAGTCTTTCAGCCATAATCTCAGCAATTTCCGAAGAAGGTGTGATGGGATATCCTCCGAAAAACCGGCATCCGGCTGCGAGAGCACCGTAAGCAATCGCTTCGTTTCCTTGCCAGAAGGCGACATCAGGCATCCTTTTCTTCCTCCTTCTCTCGTACGGTAATGGCCATGTCAGGGCAGATATTTTCACACTGCCTGCAGCCAATGCAGTCATCCTGGCGGACAGGGACAGATTTTCCGCGCACTTCATCAAGCTCAAGAACTTTTTTGGGGCAGATATGGATACACAAGGAACAGCCTTTACACCATGAATTGTTCACCTGGACTTCGAACTTTTTGGGCAAAAAAGTCACCTCCTACGGTATTGTCCAAACGGTTGCAAAATACATTTGAAAAAGAGGTTTTCACGAATCGTAACCTCTACATGAAAGAATATCTTTAAGCTGATTGGAGTTCAACCAAGAAAGAGAATTTATCTTTTTTATCTTTTGTTTCAAGTGGAGATAAAAAAGAAATAAATTATCCGATATCAGGATTGCGATGATACTGTGCCGTTACAGCCCGTGGTGATATGGACTCGTTTTTATGTAAACGGGCAAGAAGGACGTCTGCCGCTCCTGTAGGGTGGGAAAACTCAAGAGTACCGATAGGGCTTTCTGCAAGCATTTTGGAGACTTTTTCAGGAGCATCGGTAATGTAAAGGACTTCTCTTCCCTCTGCTTTTGAGGACGAGAGTGCTTCAATGAGTTCTTCACGGCCATAGGCCTTTTGAGGGATCAGTTCTCTTGGCGGTTCTTCAGCACCTGCTGTGGTGAATAGTGAACTGTAGATTTTCCCCCCACCGGCCCAAAGAAGAGGACAGACCAGATTTTCTGTCCTGCTCAGTCTGGCGTAGGCGAGACACTCAAGAGACGAAAGCTGGATAACAGGCTTTGTTCCGGATGCCCAGGCGAGAAACTGAGAGAAAGCCACTCCTACCTTTATCCCCGTGAACGATCCGGGACCGTTGACGACAGCAAAAAAATCTACATCGGACACTTTCAGGGAAAAGCTGCTTAGAAAGAAATGTACAAACGCCGGCAACAATGAAGACTGCTTTTTACCCAAATCAAGGTTCATCTCTCCTTTAACGGATTTCCCTTCTAAAAAACCGAGAGAGGTCCATCGAACATTTGAACAGTTAATAGAAAGAATTCGGCAACTCATTTATGACAGGCCTCCCCTATGGTTTCCCAGAATAGAGAGAGAAAGTCCTCTCCTGTATCGTTGAGAGCTGTAAATTCAAAAGACCGTCGTTCAGGAAAACGGAGAATGTCGGGCGAAAAAATGACGATCCTCCAGAGGGGTCTCTCGGACAGGAACTCGGTCTTTTCCGCCCATTCAATAAAGAAAACCGTGTTGCCTGAATCGTGTTCCTGCAGGTCGAGGTCTTCAACATCTCCGGGGGTGAGCCTGTAAAGATCGGAATGGACAATTTGACGGTTTCCGGCCTGATAGTGGTTGACCAGGGTAAAAGAAGGGCTGCGGACTTTGCTGAAGCCGAGGGCTTCACAGAATCCCCTTACCAGGGTTGTTTTTCCTGCCCCAAGTTCACCAGAAAGAAGAATAGTTATTCCATCAGACATCCACTCGGCCAGCAATGCGCCAAGGTGGGCTGTTTCTTCTTCAGATTCAGTTACCGCCGTTCGGAACGGCAAAAAGTACATCTTCCGGTCACTCCTCTATTTTTTTCTTCGCATAATCAGGGCGAAAAGAAGAACTCCGGACACTACCAGAAAGAGAGAAAAAAGCATAGGGGTAAAAGAGATCTCCTTCTGTATTTGTCTCGCTCCAATGAGCCAGAAAAGAGCCAGGATTAATCCCGCAGCGGTATACCGAAACCCTTTCATGCGTATTTTCTCAGTCTTCTTCAGTTCCTCATTCCAGTCGATTCTTCTTCTCACGGCACTTGATTCCTCATTCTTTTCAGTATTACGGGAACCTCATCGGAAATTTCACTGGCGAGAATTCCATCAGAACCTGTCGAGAGGGCAAGAGAATAACCGGCTTTCCCGTGAATAAAGGCTCCCAGAGCCGCGCTTTCTAGTAAAGGTGAACCGTTTGAAAGAAAGGCGGCAATTATACCGGCGAGAACATCTCCCGATCCAGGGACAGCGAGGGAACGATTGCCGGCTGTCACAATAAATGTCTCTTGTCCGTCGTCACACAGTGTATCAGCGCCTTTGAGAACAACAGTTCCCCACTGCTCCGCTATCGTTCTGACCGATGATATGCGGCTATTTCTCACATCTTCGGGAGCTATTCCAAGGAGGCGGGCAGCCTCTCCTTCGTGGGGAGTAAGAAGGAGGTTGTTGCGTGCGTGTTTTTCCTTCATTTTTGCAAGCCAGAACAACCCGTCCCCGTCAATGATTATTCGGCCCTTCCAGACGGAAAGAACGAGGTGGCAGATTTCACCCGCTCTCTCCGACCGGCCAATGCCGGGTCCGAGAAGGATTGAATCTATTCTGCTTTCCCAGGCCCTGATCGTTTCAGTAATTTCATGATCTGTTTTTGAGAAAAGGTTACTTTCAAAAATCGCCTCCGGCAGGAATGCGGAACATGGAGCGCAGGAATTTTCATCGGAAAAGAGTATTGCGAGGCCACCTCCGGCTCTCAGAAAAGACCTGACGGAAAGCATAGGAGCACCCCGGTAGACTGTGTTCCCCCCGATTACCATGACACCTCCTCTCATCCCCTTGTGGATGTCTTCAGGAAATACGGGAAGCAACCTTTTTCCATCCTTTTCGGAGAATGATCGAATTCTGGGAAGAGAGGCTTCAGGCAGAGGAAAACCGACGGGAGCCACAATGACCTCACCTGCGTGAATTCTTCCTTTTCCTGTGGAAATACCTGTTTTGGGTGCAATCATTGCAATGGTTGTGGCGGCTCTTACGCAATTGTTGTCCGCTGTGCCTGAATCCGGATCAATTCCTGTCGGAATGTCAAGGGCCACTATACTCCGGGTTTCGTTGCAGAGAGCGCAAAGCCTGGCTATTTCCCCTCTCAGGGGGCCTTCAAAACCAATACCCAGAAGGGCATCCACAACAAGGTCTGCCTCGAGTATCTTTCCTGTCAGATGTGCATCCGAAAAAGCTGAGGAACAGGTAACGGCAATTCCGCACCGCAAAGCCAGTTTCATGTTGTATTCCGTAGTGCCGTGGAGTTTTTCGGCAGGTACTGCAGAGATGACTTCGGCTGCCTTCCCGCCGGATACAAGATGTCTGGCTGTAACGTACCCGTCTCCTCCATTTTTGCCAGGCCCTGCAAGAATAAGGATGTTGTTCGCCGAAAAACGTCTCAAAATAATGGCAGCTGCCGCTCCCCCCGCATTTTCCATAAGAAGGGCTTCTGGAACACTGTATTTTTCTATGATTTGCTTCTCAAATGTTCTGATGGTGTCGGAGGTATAGTAATTCATGGCGTCCCTCAATAACGACCACGGCAACGGCATAGTCGCCGTCGTGGGAAATGGAAAGAAAAGGGTGACCTTTTCTGTTTTCCGGAATGAGTGAAATTACTGACTCATCACAACGGAGCTGAGGTCCTGTCCCGGTGCGTTCTACCCAAACTCCGCAAAAAACGGTTTCATAAAATGAAACGGATGATGCCTTTGAGAAAGCTTCTCTGGCAGCGAAACTTCCTGCAAAATGTTTTGCCGGGTCAGCCTTTGAAAAGGCATATGCGATTTCCTCAGGGTGAAAAACCCTTTTCAGAAAATGGTCAGAACGCACTGCTTTTCTCATTCTTTGTATACTGCAGAGATCTACTCCGAGTCCAACGATCACATTTATCCTCCGGAAGAAATTTGATTTTTACGAAGGTTATACCATAAAAAAGGGGCTCCGGCAAAACCGGAACCCCTCTATGCTCAGTTTGGTGGGTGGTAGAGGACTCGAACCTCTGACCTCTTCCGCGTCAAGGAAGCGTTCTTCCTCTGAACTAACCACCCAACAGAAAAGGATTCTACAGATATTGAGGCTGTTTGTCAATAACTCTGTTCAGTGCAGTGCTCATTCGGAAAAATGGAACAAATCGGCGAGCCATTTCGGCGGTTTCCATCCCTTCCGGACAGAAGCCCTGGAAAGTGCTCCGCTGATCAGAGCACCCCAGTATGCATACGGGGACTTGGTCCAGAGACCGATGAAAAAACAACAGAGGCAAATGAGTCCGAAAAGGTTGCGATAAGCCATTCTCCCTCCTCAGCTTCTTTCACCAGGGCGTCCCCAGAAGGAAATGTGGAAGGAAAAGGGAAAGCTTGGGGAAATAGGTCGTGATGAGCAGTGTCGGAGTCCACGCAAAGGCTATGATCCATAATGTGGGAGACATCATCTCATTGATAGGAGCGTTGCCAAGCCTCCCTCCCAGATACAGTACGGGAGCCGCCGGGGGAGTTATGCAGCCAAGCCCTGTGTTGACTCCCACGATGGCCGCGTAATGGATAGGGTTGAAGCCCAGTTCGATGATTATAGGCATGAGGATCGGAGTCGTCAGCGTTACGCTGCTGATGTCATCCATGAGCATTCCCATGACTACGAGGAAAATGTTGATCATGAACAATATGATCCACCTGTTGTCTGAGACCGCCCTGAAAAGCCCGAGCATTTTGCTGGGGAGATCTTCGAGGATGTACAGGCGGCTCAGCATCATGACCGAATAGAGCATGACCATGACGACCCCGGTGGTGACAGCTGAGTCCACGAGTGAATCCCACAGCCCCCTCCAGGTAAGACCTTTGTAGATGAACATTCCTGTGGGGATAGCGTAGACCACTGCCACTGCAGCGGCCTCAGTGGGAGTCATGATGCCACCGTAAATACCTCCGAGGACGATTACCGGCAGCATAAGCGCAGGAAGAGCAGACAGACCCCTTTCCTTGAACAGGCGCATCTTTTCCTTCCCGGAAACAGGCTCGTTGACTTTTACATTGGGGTTGTCCTTTACGAGCCAGCAGTTTACGAAACAAATAAGTGCGGTCATTATTATTCCCGGGATTACCGTTGCGAGGAAACATGCAAGAATGGACTGGCCGCCTATCCATGCGAAGATGATGAGTGTTGAATTGGGTGGTATCAGCATCCCGAGAAGAGATGCGTTCGACATGACAGCTGCGGCGATACCTCGTGGGTAGCCAGCTTCTTCAAGGCGGGGAAACATGATGGAGCCAATGCAGGAGAGGGTTGCGCATGCAGAGCCTGTGATTGAGCCGAATACTGCGCAGGAGATGGTTCCCACCACTCCAAGCCCGCCCTTTATCCTCCCGACGAGAAGATCAACGAGGTTGATGAGCTTTTCGCCGATCCTTCCACGCTCCATGATCCCCCCTGCCATAATGAAAAGCGCTATGGAGATAAGGGCGATGCTGTTCATTGAACTGAAGCCGTATGGAAGAACCATGGAACTCTGGTATCCTGCCGCCTGGGGGCCGCCAAAAAAGAGGAGCCACGCTGTTGAGGCCATAAAGCTCATGGGTACTGGGACACCAATTATGAGGCAGAAAAGAAGGATCAGAACGGCGATGTAGATCATGAGTTTCCTCCTCTGATTAAGTCCCGGAGACTCAGCAGCATTCTCATCGTGAAGTAGTACGTCATAAAGATGAGGCCGAGGAAGACTGCCAGATAAGACGTCCATAGGGGAATTTGCCACACGGTGGTTTTAGGAAGCGCGATTCCGGTTCCGAGGGGGCCCATGAAGCCGAACATGAAAAATTCGTATCCGTACCATGTGAAAAGGATGCTGATTCCTGATGTAATAAGGTTACGGAGAAAAATAGTCGATCTTTTCAGAACTCCGTCCTTCATGTAGGAATCAACCACGTCCGCTGAAACATGCGTGTTGTTGTAAGCCCCATAAGCGCCTCCCATGAAATAAAGCCAGAAGGCGAAAAGTTTTACCCATTCTTCAAAGCCGTAAAGATCTCCGCCGATGATGTACCTTGTGAATGCGGCGGCTGCAATGATCAGGGATAAAAGAAGCGAGCATGCGACTGTGGTTATTGAAAAGAAAAAAAGCAGCGCTAGATCCAGTGGACTTTTTTTGTCAGGCCTGTTTTCTGGAAAACAGCCCAGGGCTTCTCGATCAGACATTCATATCTCCTTTCCGCCGCGATGGAAATGGAGGCGGAGGAGGTTAACCCCCTCCGCCCTGTTCCTGATGTCTGGTGGAATTTTACTTGGGAGCGTACTGCATCTTGAATTCGTCAATCAGTTCTTTGGAGAATTTGTCTGCGAGATTATCCCATGTTCCGACAACTTTAACGAAAATGGGCTCCAGTTCTTCAGCAGAATAGGTGTGGACTTCAATTCCGGCCTTACGCATGAGTTCGAGGTGTTTTTCCTGGTCCTGCTGGGCGAGGTCGATACTCATTGTAGTGACTTTGGCGCACGCCTCGGCAATGATCTTCCTGTCTGCCTCGGACAGCTTGTCCCAGGTCTTCTGGCTGATCATGTAGTTGAAGTTCTCCACAGAATAGTTCAGGTCGTACCAATATTTCAGAACGTCCTTGAGCATGGTGTAGGCTGCTGTAGGAGTCATTCCGTCAACACCGTCGGCGACTCCGGTCTGAAGGGCGGTGTAAACTTCCGCCCAGGGAACGGTGACCGTCCTGTACCCCATGGCTTCGGCGCCAAGCTTGTATACGTCCATATTGGGTATCCGGACGAGTACTCCCTTGTCGACGTTGGGATTAAGAGGTTCGTTCACTGGCTTGGTGCTCCCGATGCCGATGAAGCCTTCAACCTGGAATCCGAGAATCTTAACACCAAGACGGGAGCTCAGTTCGTCCATTTTTTTGAAGAGCCAGCCGTCCGGTGCGAAAACTTTGCGGGCATCTTCGAAGTTCCGAACGAAGCAGTTGATATAGGTAAGCTCAAGCCGCGGGTCGAACTGGCTGGGAATGGAGATTGCGGCCATGTCAATGGTGCCCCGGATGAGCTCTTCGTATACGAGAGTATAGTCTCCGAGCTGATTTGCAGGATAGATGGTGATTTCGATGCGGCCGTTCGTCTTTTCCTTCACTTCATCCGCAACTTGGTGCATGAGCTTTGTCGCTGTATGCTCAACAGGTACCTGGTTCGCAAATCGGAGGGTCATTTCGGGCGCGGCAGATGAAACCGACGGGAAAGCAAGGGAAACAGCAACCACAGCAACGAGAAGAAGCATGGTGATTTTTGTTGCTTTTCGCATTTTTTCCAGCACTCCTTTCAATTTTCAATCATCAAGAGTTGCTCTCCGAGCGCTCTTTCCTCCTCAGTCAGGCTCTTTCTTTCAATCCCCCCTTTGCGTTTAGGAAAACTCTTCTGGAACGGATTTTCAGAATCCCTCCTGGGCTGTTCTGGCTATTATTTCCTCCTGGTGATGCTCGTCCAGATCAACGAAATAATCGCTGTAACCTGCGACTCTTACGAGAAGGCCGCGGTATTCATCAGGGTTTTCCTGCGCTTTTCGAAGCGTATCGGTATCTACAACGTTAAACTGGATATGATGTCCCCCAAGATTGAAATAGGTCTTAATCAGTCTGGACATTTTTTCGAGTCCGCCTTCCCCTTCCAGCACAGAGGGAAGAAAACGCTGATTAAGGAGTGTTCCTCCCGATTTCACCTGGTTCATTTTGCTCAGGGATTTCACAACTGCCGTGGGTCCGCACCGGTCAGCGCCGTGGGAAGGGGATGTTCCGTCGGATTCGGGAGAATTGGAGAATCTTCCGTTCGGCGTTGCTCCCAGTTTTTTGCCGAAGTAAATGTGGCACGTTGTCGAAAGCATGTTAACGTGATATGTAGCTCCTTTGGGTGAGCGTTTGCCGTCTATGGCATCGAGAAGGGAGCCATAGACCCTTTGCATTATGGTGTCTGCATACTCGTCGTCGTTTCCGAAAAAAGGAGTTCGATTCCAGACGAACTGACGCAGCTCTTCGTGTCCCTGCCAATTGGCGCAAAGGGCTTCCAGCAATGAGCCCATTGAAAGTGAGCGGTCTTCGTAAACATGTTTTTTGAGAACGGACAAGCTGTCAGTAACGGTTCCTATTCCGCAGCATTGGATATAGTCAGTGTTATATCTTGCTCCGCCGTCGTAATAATCCTTTCCGTTTTCTATGCAGTCGTGAATGAGAACGGAAAGGAAGGGAGCCGGTGCATGACGGGCGAACATTCTCTGGATGTAGTTGTCCGTCCTTATTTTAATATTCACCACATGAGCGAGCTGCTTTTCGAAGGCCATGAATAGCTCGTCGAAATCCCGAAAATCTTCGGAGATTCCGGAGCAGACTCCGATTCTCTTGCCGCTCAGCGGGTCAGTTCCGTTATTCAGCGTCAGCTCAAGTATTTTCGGGACATTCAAATATCCGTGAAGAATGTAGGCTTCTTTTCCGAAGGACCCCGTTTCGATGCATCCGCTCGTTCCGCCGGTCCTTGCGTCTTCGATCCTCTTCCCCATTCCAAGCTGCTCCATAACAACGGCGTCGGAATTGAAGGCGGAGGGATAGCCTGAGCCATTCCTCATGATTCGGCATGCATGCTTGATAAACCTTTCCGGAGTTCTGGAGGAGATATGAACGCTCGCCTGTGGCTGAAGAAGCTGAAGCTCGTCGAGGACGTCGAGCATGATGTATGAGACTTCGCTAACTCCGTCTGCCCCATCATCCGTAACGCCGCCGAGGTTGATCTGCGTGAAATCGTTGTACGTTCCGCTTTCCGCCGCCGTAACACCGACCTTGGGAGGTGCCGGAGTGTTGTTCACCTTGATCCAGAAGCAGGAAAGCAGTTCCTTCGCTTTTTCTCTGTCAAGAGTCCCTTCATGTATCCCTTTTTCATAGAATGGAGCAAGATGCTGGTCAAAATGGCCTGGAGACATGGCGTCCCAACCGTTCAGTTCAGTAATAGTACCCAAGTGGGTGAACCAGTAGGTTTGAACTGCTTCGTGGAAGTCTCTGGGAGCATAGGCCGGGACGTGTCTGCAGACATCGGCAATTTTAAGGAGTTCAGCTCTCCTTTCGGGATCAGCCGTCTCCTCTGCCATCTTTTCTGCCAGTGCCGCATGTCTTTCCGCGAAGAGAATAACTGCATCGCAGGCGATGTCCATGGCCTGGAGTTCCTCGTTCTTTTCTGTAGCCATCGGGTCGTTTATCCAGTCAAGATTTTCAATGGCGCAGGTAATTCTGCGCTTCATTTCCAGAAGTCCCGAACTGTAGATGGTTCCGTCAAGGGCTGTGTGCCCCGGCGCACGCTGCTCCATAAATTCGGTGAAACAACCGGCTTCGTAAAGGTCAAGCCATTCAGCGGGAAGATTTGAGAAAATTCTGTCCCTGAGAGTTCGTCCCTTCCAGTAGGGGACTACTTTCTCGCTGTAGGTTCGGATATCTTCCTGTACTACCCTGTATCTGGTCATGGGACGTGAGTTCAGTATCTCGAAATCATCCGCAGTGTGACAGTTCAGTTCAGGAAAGGTGGAAACTGCCTTGGGACAGGGGCCTCTTTCCCCGACGATAAGTTCTCTGCCGCCTATGTATATTGTTTTTTTCTCGCAGAGATTATAAAAATTTTTCGCCCTCAGAACCGGAACTGGAAATTTTCCCTCATTTTCCCTGTAAAAATCAGTCGTTAAAATTGCCCTTTCAATGGAAACGCTTGGGGTTGTTTCAAAACTTTCCTTCCTGAGATACTCTATTCTTGCGTTCATGACCCTTTATCCTCCTTTTACTGCTGCAATCCCTTGCGACCGGAAAATATGGAGAGTTTTTTCTATCGTTTCTTCCGTCGGGGGGAGATATTTTCCCATTTTATAGTCTATTCCTAGGTTCTTGTATTTTCCTTCTCCTATGGAGTGATACGGAAGCACATTGACCCCGGATAATGTCTTCAGAGAGGCTGAAAGCAGGGCAACAGCTTCAATAGTCTCAGCGTCGTCGTTGATTCCCGGAATGAGCGGCATCCTGATATTGATTTTTCCCGTACCTCTCCGGGCAAGGGTTTCATCAAGCTTGTTGAGGTTAGACAAAATTATACAATTACTTACGCCAGTATAGTATTCATGCTTTTTGGGGTCAACGTGTTTTATATCGAAAAGGAAAAGATCAGCATGTTCCGCAGCTTGCAGAATTCTGGTTTCATCGCAGTACCCTGAAGTATCAACGGCAGTATGTATCTCTTCTCGCTGCATTTTTTGAAGACAGGAAAGGAGAAACTGGCTCTGAAGCAATGGCTCTCCCCCTGAGAAAGTGACACCTCCGCCAGATTCGTCGTAAAAGGGAACGTCTTTTTTTGCTTCAAGAAGAACATCGTCAGGTGTCATTATTTTGCCTGCTATTTGGATTGCAAGCGGAGGACAGGCCTCTGCACATTTCCCGCAGAGAGTGCATTTTACCTTGTCGTGGCTGAGCCGGCCGTCTGAATCCCTGCTCCATGCACCAGCAGGGCATGCTACGATACACCGGCCGCAGCCGATGCATCGTTTCGGTTGACGAACAAGGACAGGCTGAGGAGATATTCCCTCCGGGTTATGACACCACCAGCAAGAAAGAGGACACCCTTTCAGAAAGAAGGTTGTCCGTATTCCGGGGCCGTCGTGGATGGAATATCGCTTTATGTCGAATACCGTTCCTTTGATCTGTTCTTTTCTTTTGTTCAACTCCTCAGCCCATCCTCTGTTGATCATGCCTTTCCCGAAGACCTCCAGTAGGGTTCCAGAAGGTCGAGAACGTCGG
>CAZJAR010000009.1:0-44390 GCA_964543785.1 uncultured Synergistaceae bacterium
GGGGTCATCGGCACCGCCGTGGCCGCCGGCGTCATGCTCACTCTCCTGAGCTGAAAAAACTGAAAGACCTGAAAAAACAAAAAAGCCCCTTTCCTGAAGGAAAGGGGCTTTTTTGTTCATCTGAACGGGGACTTTTCTATATGCCTTTCAAAGGGCAAGTGTTATTATATCGAATGGAAAATGTCCTGATTATTGTGGGCCTGCGTCTGAAATTTTCTGATCTTCAACGGGGGAGGAGATTCTACGTGAAAATTGCCATTGGTTCCGACCACGCCGCATTTCCGATGAAAAGCATTCTGGTTTCCCATCTCCGGGAAAAGGGATTTGAAGAAATTCTCGACATGGGAACCGATACGGATTCCATACCCTGTGACTATCCGGATATAGCTTTTCGTGTCGGGGAGATGGTTGCACAGAGAAAAGCCGACAGAGGCGTGCTTCTTTGCGGAACCGGTGTCGGGATGTCCATAGCGGCGAACAAGATGCCCGGTGTGTACGCAGCCCACTGTCACGACGTTGAAACGGCGAGCATGAGCCGGCGGCACAATAACTCCAACGTTCTCACGATGGGCGCACGGATTCTATCCTCCGATACTGCAGCTGAAATTCTTGATGTCTGGCTCTCCACGGAGTTTGAGGGGGAGAGGCATTCCAGGAGACTGAGCAAGATTTCCGACTACGAGCAGAAAATCTGCCCGAGCTGCTGTCTTTCGGATAAAGGAAAGACTGTCGTTTTTGATCACCCCCTCGTTCAGCACAAGGTCAGCATCATCAGGGACAAGAATACGTCAGTGAAGGAATTCCGCGAGCTGGTTCAGGAAATAGCCGGGCTTATGGTGTATGAAATCACAAGGAATCTTCCTCTCGTCAGGATTCAGGTCGAGACCCCCCTCGCCATAACAGACGCCTTTGCCCTTGAGGGAAAAAAACTCGCCATAGTCCCTGTCCTTCGCGCTGGTCTTGGTATGGTGGACGGTATCCTCCAGCTTGTCCCAAACGCAAAGGTCGGACACATAGGTTTATACCGCGATCCAGAAACCCTGATGCCGGTAGAATATTACTGCAAGCTTCCAGGAGATATAAGTGAAAGGGATATCCTTATTCTTGATCCCATGCTTGCCACAGGCGGGTCTGCTTCGGCGGCCATAAGCCTGGTCAAGGCGAGGGGAGGAAAGAAAGTTTCTCTTGTGTGCATTATAGCTGCACCAGAAGGCGTATCGAAAGTCCACGGAGATCACCCGGATGTAGATATTTTTGCAGCGGCTCTTGACAGCCATCTTAATGACCACGGTTATATCGTGCCCGGTCTGGGCGATGCTGGAGACAGACTTTTCGGTACTAAATAGGCTAATCCAGTGGAATTCGCGCTGAAAAATTTATTTGTGGCGGTTCCGCTTCTTTTTCTGTGGGGATTGTGCGTTACCCCCTTATCAATCAATCTTGCGAACCGCTATCGTATAGTGGATCATCCCGGGGAGCGAAAGATTCACACATCGGTCACTCCCCGGGGTGCAGGTATTGTGCTCTGGCTGGGATTTCTTCTCTGGTGCCTTTTTGCAGCGGGGGAGCATCCTGTGGTCCGTTTTATCGGCACGGGAAGCACCCTCGTTTTCCTCAGCGGATACCGGGACGACATGAAGAGCCTTGATCCCCTGATACGGCTTGGAATACATCTTTGTTCCGCAATTCTCTTCCTCATGCCTGTCAGCCTGCCTCCAGCTCACCTTGCGGTCTGCCTTTTCTGGATAACCGGGATGACCAACGCCTATAACCTAATTGACGGTGCAAACGGCCTTTGCCTTCTGATGTTCATTTCGGCTTGTTTGCTTTCATCCCCTTTGGGAAACACTACCGTATTTCTTTCTCTGGCGAGCCTCTCGGGAGGAGTGCTTTACTGGAATTTTCCTGCTGCGAGAACTTTTCTGGGAGATGGCGGGACGACTCTGCTGGGATATCTTTTTTCATGCTTTTTTATTTATACCGTGGCTCCGGGACTTGCAGGTGTGGGAGTGATTGAACTTCCGTTTCTTCTTCTTCTTGCCGGAGGGGTGCCCGTAGCGGACACACTTTTTGCCATCATGCGCAGAGTGTGGAAAGGGCAGTCTCCTTTTTCCCCGGACAGGGGACACATTCATCATCGTCTCCTCGACAGGGGAATTTCGCCGTTCTGGACAGTACTGCTCCTTGCTGCCATTCAGTGCATTATAGTTGGTTCCGGAGTTTTTCTCTTTTCCGCCCGCCTTTCCTGACACATTTTATCGTTCAGCTCGAAAGGAAAAGAGAAGAACATCACATAAGGGAAAACGGAGTATTTTTCATCCATGAAGAAAAAAATAACATGTGTTGTGGGAACACGCCCCGAAGCGATAAAAATGGCCCCCGTGATAGCTGCTTTGAAGGAAAAATGTCTGGAGGTAACGGTCCTGGCTACCGGGCAGCATTCACAGATGCTGGATCAGGCTCTGGCGTTCTTTGAGATAAGTGCGGATGTGAATCTTTCAGTAATGGAAGAAAAGCAATCCCTGGACTCCATCACTTCAAGGGTTCTTCTCGGTGCGGGCCGCTTTCTGGATAGCTGTCCCCAGGATCTCGTGCTCGTTCACGGAGACACTACAACCACCATGGCTTCAGCTATGGCGGCGTTTTACAGGCATATTCCCGTTGGGCACATAGAGGCAGGTCTCCGCAGCGGGGATCTGGAGCGCCCCTTCCCTGAAGAAGCAAATCGCATTATAACCGACAGGCTTTCCACCCTCTGGTTCGCCCCTACTGAAGGGGCTGCAGAGAACCTTCGGAGAGAAAACCTGCCGGTTGATTCCAAAACCCTTTTTGTAACTGGCAATACGGTCATTGATGCCCTTTTTAGGACAATTAAGAAAAACCAGACACCATCCCGGGCAATCGTTCCCCTGGTCACCGGAGACGATCCGTTCATCCTGATGACAGCTCATAGAAGGGAGTCCTGGGGAAAATCGCTTGAATCCATATGTCTTGCCATGAAGGATATCCTGGAGGCTGACGGCAGTGTCCGCATCCTCATCCCCCTTCATAAAAATCCATCTGTAAGGGGTGTGATACAGAGGCTTCTTTCTGAAGAAAAAAGGGTTGTTTTGTGCGAACCCCTGGATTATCCGGATTTTGTCTGGGCAATGAATAAATGCTCCCTCATACTCACCGACAGTGGTGGGGTGCAGGAAGAAGCGTCGGGATTGAAAAAGCCGGTGCTAGTGATGCGGGATGTATCAGAGCGTCCGGAAGCTCTCCAAGCAGGGACGGCTCTTCTTGTTGGAACGAACCGAGAGATGATAAAAACAACTACGCTGAGGGTTCTCTCCGATGATGCCTTCCGTGCGAGCCTTTTGAACCGCGGAGACAATCCCTTCGGAGACGGAACGGCATCACAGAGGATAGCTGACAGCATCCTTGGTTATTATGAAGCCCGTAAAAACATGGTATAGTAGCTTATTATGATTTCCCACCAAAATTTCGGGAGGAATTGAACAGTGGAATCCAAGATGGAAATTATCGGCGGTAAAGCCCTCAGGGGAGTTATCGAAGCCCAGGGAGCAAAAAACGCATCCCTTCCTGTGATGGCCGCCGCACTTCTTTTAAAGGACAGCACTCTCCGTATTTCCCGTGTCCCAAATCTTCTTGATGTCAACACCATGGCTGACCTGCTCAGGAGTCTTGGAGCAGAGGTTGTTTTCAGCGGACATGAAATGGAGATTTTTACCCCTGCGGAAATTTGCTGGGAAACCCCCCCGGACCTCGTGAGAAAAATGAGAGCATCATCCCTTGTCCTGGGACCGCTTCTTGCGCGAAGCGGAAAGGCTGTAATGCCTCTTCCCGGAGGATGTTCAATCGGCAGCAGGCCGATTGACCTGCATCTGAAGGGACTTACCAAAATGGGGGCTACCATAGAACTTGTTCATGGATCTGTTCACGCGTATTCAAAGGGACTGACGGGCAGTCGCATCTACCTGGATTTTCCTTCAGTCGGAGCTACGGAGAACCTCATGATGGCAGCGGTCTTTGCAAAGGGAGAAACTGTTCTGGAGAATACTGCACGGGAGCCCGAGATCTATAATCTTGTGGATGCCCTGAAATCAATGGGAGCTCTGGTGGAGGCCGACGGAACGGGGGTTATCCGCATACAGGGAGTAGATTCCCTCCAGAGTGCTGAATCCAGGATCATTCCTGACCGCATTGAAGCCTGCACCTACATACTCGCGGGTGCCGCGACAAACGGTGAGGTGACGGTGACCGGCGTTATTCCAAACCACATTGATTCTCTTCTAGCGAAGCTGGAGGAAGCGGGAGCCTCTCTCACAGTGAACGAAAGCGAAGTTACCATTCATCCTTCTTCAAGGTTGAAGGGCGTATCCCTTAAAACCCTCCCCTATCCTGGGTTCCCCACCGATCTTCAACCCCAGGTGATGGCAGCTCTCTGTCTTGCCCAGGGAACCAGTGTCATTCAGGAAAGTGTTTTTCAGTCCCGTTTTCTTCATGTCAGTGAACTGAACAAAATGGGTGCGAAAATTGACATTCAGAGCAACTCAGCGATTGTCACGGGAGTCGACCGCCTGACGGGGGCAGATGTGGTTGCAACAGACCTTAGAGCTGGAGCCGCTCTTGTCATTGCTGGCCTTGCCGCTGGGGATTCTACCTACGTATACCACCTTGGCCATATCTTCCGGGGATATGAGGAAATGGACAGGAAGCTGCGGGATCTCGGCGCGGAAGTTAATGTTATTGCAGAAATTTCAGACGAAGGCTGCGACGCGGAGACGGGAGGGCGTGGAAATACAACTGCCCCTGCTCTTGGCGGCTGAAACCGCCACTGTGCCTGGTTGCCCGGGAGAAATGTCTCCATGGCGCCCGATATGAAGAATACTTCTTCAGCTGAATACCGCATCATTGCCTTTGTCGGACCTGCCGGCACCGGAAAAAGCCAGAGAGCGCAGATGGTGGCAAAGGAAAACGAAGTGGATTTCATGATTGATGATGGGCTCATTATCTCAAAGGGAAGGATAATGGCCGGAAAGAGCGCCAAATCCGAAAGGAACCTGGTCAGGGCAATACGAAGGGCTCTCTTCCAGTTTCCGGATCACAGGAAAGCGGCATGGGCTTTTCTGAGAAAGTCTGCTCCCTGCAAGATCATGATTATCGCTACGTCCATCTCGATGGCGGAAAAAATTACCAGGGCCCTCGAACTGCCTTCTCCCGAGCTTATAATTGACATAACCGAGGTTGCCTCTCCGGAAGAAATTATCAATGCCAGAAGAGAACGCCACGAGAAGGGGCAGCATGTCATCCCGGTCTCGAGAACGCAGTTGCGGAAAAATTTCGCGGGGAAGCTCGTGGGACATTTACGAGATCTCTTTAAAAGCGTTGAGAGAGGAGAGGGAGAGCGAACCATTGTGAGGCCTCCCTTCAGTTTTTTTGGAGCACTGACTATTGATTCGACTGCCATCGAAGATCTGGTTCGTCATGTAGTTTCCCTGAGTATTCAGATTGAAGCGGTTAAAGATATCCGCGTACGTTCGTCGGAGGAAGTGATTTCGTTGGAAATTACTGTGAACGTAACGCCGGGAAAATTCAATTTCCGCCAGCTGGGGAAAATGCAGCAAAAGCGTGTTGCTTCTGCTGTCAGGTATTTTACCGGAATGGATATTGGAAACGTGGATATCCACATTGCGGAGGTAATGTTGCCGTGATTCCATTTGAGAGCAGCGCGGACAGGGAAGAAGCCTGGGCAGAACTTCAGAAAAAAGTTGAAGGCTGCACCAGGTGCGGCCTGTGTTCTTACAGAAAGAATACTGTATTTGGACAGGGGAGCCGTATTGCCCCCCTGGTTTTCGTAGGGGAAGGCCCGGGGGCTGAAGAGGACGAACAGGGGATTCCTTTTGTCGGAAAGGCGGGACGCCTGCTTACCCAGATTCTTGCTTCTGTGGGTATCAGCAGGGACCATGTTTATATTTCGAACGTGGTGAAATGCCGACCACCTGAAAACAGGGTACCTACCCCTGATGAGATGATGGCGTGCAGCCCCTTTCTTGAAGCACAGCTGGCCCTTCTCCGCCCGAAGATAGTTGTTTGTCTTGGAAATACTCCAACCCGATGGCTTCTCAGGACTTCAGAGGGTATAACAGCTCTTCGGGGGAGATGGTTTCCCTGGCGTGGCGTTCTTTTGCTCCCCATGTTTCACCCAAGCTTCCTTTTGAGAAATGAATCCAGGAAAAAGGGGAGTCCGAAAGAGCTGACCTGGAGGGACATCAATTCTGTCCGGGAGAAACTCGAGGAACTCGGAGCCCCGTTGACCGGAGGGGAGGGCGGAATGTCTTGAAGGATTTTCAAATTCCCTCTCCGTTCCATGTTGCCCTTATCATGGACGGCAACGGCCGGTGGGCGAAGAAACGTTTTTTGCCCCGTCTTCTGGGCCACCGGGCTGGAGTAAAGGCCCTCGAAAAGACCGTCAGGGCTGCATGGGACCTGGGAGTTACTCATCTTTCAGTGTACGCTTTCTCAACAGAAAACTGGAAGCGTCCGGAAACGGAAATCAAGGGACTCATGAGTCTTTTCCGTTTTTCTATTCGAAGGAAGGTAGACGAGATCAAACGGGAGAATGTGCGGTTGCGTTTTGCAGGAAGGCGGGATAATCTCCCTCCCGATGTATCAGAGCTGATGGACTGGGCGGAAAAGGAGACAGCACGGAATACGGGGCTCACTCTGGTGGCCTGTCTGAATTACGGAGGGCGGCAGGAAATACTCGACGGTGTGAATGCGCTGCTTCTGGAATGTAAAGGATCACCTGTCACTGAAGAGGATCTCAATGCAAAGCTCTATCTCCCCGACGTTCCCCCACCGGATCTTATTATCAGAACAAGCGGAGAACAGCGACTGAGCAATTTTTGGTTATGGCAGTGCGCTTACAGCGAGTTTTATTTCACAGATGTGCTATGGCCTGATTTTGGTCCCGGGGATCTTGAAAAAGCCATAGACCATTTTTCAGGCAGGGAGAGACGATATGGCGCAGTCAAATGAAGCCTTGAAGGAAATGGCAGTCAGAAGTGTAGCGGGAACAGCCGTTGTTGCTCTTGTGCTCGGCGCCCTCTATGCCGGAGGTATGATCTGGACGGTGCTCGTTTCAGTTCTTGCCCTTGTCTCCCTGGGAGAGTTCTATGGAATGATTTCAAGAAAATTCAAGGTTTCTAAGGGAATAGGTTTTCTGGCCGGGGTGCTTATTCTCTTTACTGCAGCGGAAGGAATACACCCTATTTCCCTGGTCCTCACCCTGAGCATTTCTTCGTTTGTGATCCTTTTCGTAGAAATTCTCAGAAGGCAGATCAGGGGAGAAAGTTTTGCGATATGGAACATGGGCGGCACCCTTGCCGGAATTCTCTATATCGTCATTCCCTGGACCTTCATGATTTTGCTGCGAAGGCTTCCTTCCGGCGCCATCCTCCTCTTCGCCATGTTTTTCTGTACGTGGAGCTGTGATGTGGCGGCGTACATGATAGGTTCGAAATGGGGTAGGATACGTTTATGCGAGAATGTCAGTCCCAAGAAGACCTGGGAAGGTTTTTTGGGGGGGCTGTCTGCGGCTCTTCTTGCTGGAGTGACCGTGGCCTATTTTCTTGAAGCTTCCCCTCTCCCGTTTCTGTTTGTCGGGCTCATCTGCGGGGTGGCCGGCCAGATAGGGGACCTGGCGGAATCGGTCATCAAGCGTGAAACGGGTGTTAAGGACAGCGGGAGTATCATTCCCGGACACGGAGGGGTACTGGATCGTTTCGACAGCATACTGATCAGCGGACTCCTTGTCTATGTCCTTTTCGGGGTTATTCTTCGATGAGGAGAATCCGCCTTTTTGTAATAGGCTGTACCGGAAGTGTCGGAAGTTCAGTCCTCTCAGTCTGCCGGACTTTTCCTGAATTTTTCGAGGTCCGGGCACTTGCGGCCCATTCTTCAGGTGAAGAAATCGGGAGGCTTGCGGCTGAATTTCAGACTGACAGAGTGGTGCTCTCAGACCCTGAGGCTGCTGCAGGTCTGGCAAGGAGCTTCGCCGGAAGACTGAAGATCCTTTCGGGAGCCGAAGCTCTTGAGGAGACGGCAGTGAGCCCGGACATAGACCATGTGGTGGTGGCATCTTCGGGAACTGGAGGAATCGGAGCCCTCATGGCAGCCCTGAGAAGCGGGAAGGATGTTTCTCTTGCAAACAAGGAAAGCATTGTTGTTGCAGGACGGTGGGTACTCCCCCTGATTCGCAGGAAAAGTCAGCTCAGGCCCCTGGACAGCGAACATAACGCTATATGGCAGTGCCTGGAAGGAAGAGCCCCCTCCGAAGTTTCACGGATCATTCTCACAGCATCGGGTGGTCCATTCCGTACACTTTCCACGGAAGAGCTTGAACTGGTGACTCCTTCCATGGCTGTTCGCCATCCAGTGTGGAGCATGGGTGCAAAGATCAGCGTAGACAGTGCTACTCTGATGAATAAGGGAATAGAAATTCTCGAAGCGATGGTCCTGTTCTCTCTTCCGTCAGACAGGGTTGATGCGGTTATTTGCCCTGATTCCTTCGTGCATGGAATTGTGGAGTTCAGGGACGGGACGTTTCTGCTCTCTGCTTCCTCTCCGGACATGCGTCTGCCCTGTGCTTCGGCTCTTTTTTATCCGGACAGAAGTCCCTTCCCCGCAGTTCCGGTTCCGCCTCTGGAGGGAAGGACCGTGTCCTTTCTTCAGCCTGACGAAAGCCGTTTCCCTTCCCTTCGCCTGGCGAAGGAAGCTGCCCGAAGCGGAGGAGCTTTTCCAGCCCTCCTGATTGGCGCTGATGAGGTGGCTGTAGATCGTTTTCTGGCAGGTGATATAGGTTTCACCGCCATCCCATCAGTGGTGGAGTCGGTACTTGAGAACTGGAGAGGAAAGGCCCCTGGTTCTCTTGCCGATGCCCTTTCAATTCTGGACGAAGGAAGAAAATCAGCCGCAGAGTTCTGCCTGCGCCTGAAAAACTTCCGTCACAAATAAGGAGATCGATCTGAATGGCAAGTATGCTGTCTTTTCTTTTAGTCATAGGTATTTGTGTCATCGCCCATGAATTTGGGCACTATATCACGGCAAGGCTTTTAGATGTTCAGGTTCACGAGTTTGCATTCGGCATGGGACCCGTGATTCTTCAGCGCAGGGGAAAACATCAGACTCTGTGGTCGCTGAGAGCCTTTCCTGTGGGAGGGTTCGTGCGCCTTGCCGGGATGGAGGAAGAAAGTGAAGATGAAAAAATAGAACCGGGCAAAGCTTTTTACGACAAGGAAGCCTGGAAGCGTTTTCTCATTCTTGTGAACGGTTCTGTGGCGAACATTCTCCTTGCCCTTCTCCTGACGGTTATCTTCCTTTCGGGGCATGGCGTAGTCAACCTTGATGAAACAGTCATCGGAGAAGTGATGGAAGGTTATCCGGCGCAGGCTGCCGGAATTCTGCCCGGGGATAGAATCCTTTCTGTCAACGGTGCGGCTGTTGAAACATGGCGTGCTATGTCCTCCGAGATCAGGAAGGAAGCCATCAAGGGGCCTGTGCTGTTTTCCGTCCGGAGGGGAGAATCACACCTTTCCATATCCACAGAGATACCTCCCGACAGAGAACAGGGAATTCCTCTTTTCGGAATACGTCCGGGGATGAAGAAATATCCTCTGGGAGATGCATTTTCTTCAGCTCTCTCATATACACTGAACATGAGTGTGGAAATGATCAGGGGGATCATACGGTGGATTTCGGGAACGGAGAAGGTTGACATCACCGGACCTGTTGGAATAGCCTCAATGGCCGGAGAAGCGGCCAGAAAAGGAATCTGGACCTTCCTTTCTTTTCTTGCGCTCATCAATCTGAACCTCGGCCTGATTAACCTCCTTCCTTTCCCTGCCCTGGACGGAGGAAGACTATTCTTCACCGCAGGAGAAATGGTCCTCAGAAGAAGACTGCCCTCCAGGATCGAAAATTACATTCACATGGCGGGGTTTTTCCTTTTGATCGCGCTTATCCTTTACATCACGTGGCAGGATGTTCTCCGCCTTTTCAGGAGCTAAGCCCATGGCCAGGACTGTCACCATCGCCGGCCTGCAGATTGGAGGCAGCAACCCGGTACGGGTGGAGAGCATGCTTAAAATCCCTCTCTCTTTCAGAGAAGAGTGTCTCCAACAGTGCATTTCTCTGGCCTCCTGCGGCTGTGAACTTATCCGGGCGGCATTTCCCTCCATGGAGCTTGCAGGAGACCTTGAATGGCTGAACCACAGATCACCCGTCCCTCTCATGGCCGACATCCATTTTGACCCTTCCCTCGCTATCGGGGCCCTCGAGGCAGGTACTCCTTCCATTCGAATCAACCCCGGGAATATGCCCCGGGCTCGAATCAGGGATGTTGTATCTTCCGCAAAGGGGAAAAAAGCGGTGATCAGGATCGGTGCCAACGGAGGCTCCTTGAATGCGGGGCAGCTGGAAAAAGCCGGAGGAATCAGATCAGATGCTCTTGCGGCGGCTGTGGAAGAACAGCTTCTCATTCTCCTGGATGAGGGATTTGAGGATATAATATTGTCCGCGAAATCCACTTCTGTTCAGGAAACAGTACGTGGGAATTCTCTTCTCGCCCAAAAGTACCCCGACTATCCCTTTCACATCGGGATCACTGAATCAGGGTATGGAAGGGATGGCCTTGTGAAGAGCGCCTCAGGATTGGCCCTTCTCCTGGCGCAGGGAATAGGGAACACGATCCGGATTAGCCTTACGGAATCCCCCCTTGAGGAAGTGCGGGCTGGTTACTCCCTTCTCAGGTCCCTCGACCTGAGACAGCGGGGAGGCAGTCTTATCTCATGTCCCACCTGCGGGCGGAAGAGGATAGATGTCAGAAAGATAATTGACCTGGTGCTGCCCTGTCTGGAGAGTCTTCCTGACGGAGTGAAGGTAGCGGTGATGGGGTGTGAAGTGAACGGACCCAGGGAAGCCATGGATGCGGATTTCGGGATTGCAGGATCACCAGGCGGTGCCGTCGTTTTTTCAAAGGGAAAAGTACTCAAGGAAGTGCCCCTGGAGCAAATACCGGAATTCCTTGCCAGGATGGCGGAAGAAGCCTGCAGAGCGGAAAAAACGAACAGAAATGAATAACATATTTCGATAAAAGGAAAGGGGAAAGAGGGCAATGCCTGTCAATCTCAAAGGAAAAAGTTTTCTCACGCTGATGGATTTTTCAAAGGATGAGATTTACTATCTCCTCGACCTTGCGGCAGACTTAAAAGCGAAAAAAAGGGCGGGAATACGGGGTAATGCACTCCAGGGCAAGAACATTGCCCTGCTGTTTGAAAAAGCATCCACCCGAACCCGCTGCGCTTTTACCGTGGCCTGTATCGATGAAGGAGCTCACCCGGAATTTTTGGGGAAGAACGACATCCACCTTGGCGGCAAGGAAGATGTCAAGGACACAGCCAGAGTCCTGGGAAGGATGTTCGACGGCATAGAATACCGGGGATTTAAGCAGTCCATGGTGGAAGAACTTGCAGAATATGCCGGCGTTCCAATCTGGAATGGTCTTACCGACGTGGATCACCCGACACAGATTCTTGCCGACTTCCTCACCATGCAGGAAAATTTCGGGAGAATCCTGAAGGGACTGCGCCTTGTTTACTGCGGTGATGGAAGGAATAACATGTCCAATGCCCTTATGATCGGATGTGCCAAGCTTGGAATGCACTATGTTGTTGCCTCTCCGGCTTCCCTCTTCCCTGACCAGGCACTTCTCGGAAAATGCAGGGGGCTTGCCGAGGTCTCAGGCGGCTCGGTAACGGTGTTCGAAGATCCTTTTGAGGCAGTGAAGGGAGCGGATGCGGTATATACCGACGTTTGGGTTTCCATGGGAGAAGAGGAGAAGAAAAAAGAGCGCGAATCATTACTAAGACCCTTCCAGGTTTCCATGGATCTCGTGAAGGCATCCGGAAAGGACGATACTATTTTTCTACACTGTCTTCCTGCGGTCAAGGGACAGGAAGTCACGGAAGACGTGTTCGAAGCTCCCTTCTCGAAGGTTTTTGATGAGGCGGAGAACAGAATGCATACCATAAAGGCGGTTATGGTTGCCACCATTGGCAACCAGTAGTTTTCCCGGCGAAGAGGTGAGAGAGATGGAAAACACTCGGCTTTTCCGCTGTGCCTCCTGTGGTGAGGAGTTTCGCCTCGGGGATGCGGAACGGACTCTCCGTTGCCCTTCCTGCGGAGGCAAGGTTCTGATTCTTCTCGAGGGGGAAAGTCTGGCCAAAAAAAAGTGCGGAGGATGCTCGGGCGGTTCCTGTTCGACCTGAGGAGCATGACGAAGGGCAGCCGGCGGCTGCCCTTTTTCTACAGTATTACAGTATGGCAGAAATGGAGATGTCGATGGTTTTAATGCCCCGGACTGAGGAAAGGGCATCCTCGAATTTTTTTATTGTTTTGGCGTCTCCCTTCAGGACAATGCACTCCAGACAGTGATCATGATCTACGTGCACATGGGTTGTGCAAATAATGGCCTCGCCGAAATCGTGCTGGAGGGACGTAAGGGAACCGGTGGAATCTTTGATGTGGTGATCATACATGATGGTGACAGTTCCAAAGACGTTTCCTTCGCCCCGGGCCCACATTTCTCTCGAGAGTCGTTCCCTTATGAGCTGTCTCAAGGCTTCAGACCTGTTCTGGATGCCTTTTCCCTGGATATAGAGGTCGAACTCGGCCAGAAGTGATGACGGAACAGCCACGCCGAATCGAACGAGTGAATCCATAAAAACCCCTCCCGTTTGTCATGTCTCCAGGGAGTATAATAAACTGAAATTCCCGGTTTGGGGGAGAAAAAAGTGGAAAAACCCTTCTGTATAAGACTTTTGTCCGGAAAAGGGCAAAGAGGTCCATCCTTCGGCTGTGACGAAGACGGGGAAGCGAGGCTCATGGTTTTTCCGGGCGGAGCTCCGGACAGTCGTTTCGAAGGAAGTGCCTTTCTCGGTCTGGATGATGACGATGCCATTCTTCTCCTTGATGACGGCGGCAATGTTCTGCACCGTTATGCGGGGATGCACGGTCCGGGAAAGGGGATTTCTCGTCCTTCCTTTGCCTCTTTCACTCTGGGCCTTTTTCTTTGCGGTCTGGCCTCGGGTGAGGATATCATGATGCCGGAACACGGACGATGTCTTTTTCTCTCAGGTGCAGATCTTTTAATAGTTTTTCTTCGCACGGGTGAAAGAGGAAAAACTTCCTTTGAGGTTATTGCGAGGACTCGGGCGATTGAAAACCGGATGTTCGTAATTCTGGCGGATGGGTCCTGTCCGCCTGTTGCTTTCGATCCCGATGGGGAGGAGATATTGCCTGTCAGAGCTGTTGACGGAACATTGGAAATTTCTGCAGAAAGGGATGCTTTTTCCACCGGGAAGGAGATTCCGTTCAGGAGAAAGGATTTGTATTATTCCCTTACCGCCCTGTGATAGAGGATTCTCTGTGCTACAATATCCAGGCAATGAACATCCTTCTGAGAGGTTCCGTTCGTGAAGGAAAGTCTTTCAGAAGGAACATAATGGCAGTGAAGTGATTCTTCGATCTATAGAGGGGTGAGCTTTTTGTCCGGACATTCAAAATGGGCAAACATCAAACACAGAAAAGCGGCACAGGATGCGAAGCGGGGCAATTTATTCCAGAAACTCGTGAAAGCAGTAATCATCGCAGCCAAGGAAGGCGGAGGAGACCCCTCCATGAATATGCGCCTCAAGGCAGCCATTGATCGGGCAAAGGCTGCGAGCGTACCGAACGACAACATCATCCGGGGCATCAAGCGGGGAACCGGTGAAATTGAAGGCGCACAGTACGAGGAAATCACCTATGAAGCATACGGACCGAACGGAGTTGCAATTCTTCTTGATGTCCTGACGGATAACAGAAACAGGACAGCTTCCGAAATTCGAGCGCTCCTGACGAGAAACGGAGGTTCCCTCGGTGAGGCCGGGAGCGTTGCCTGGATGTTTGAGCGCAAGGGGACCATCGAAATCAGCGGGAAGGAACTCGACGAAGAGGCTCTCATGACCGTCGCCCTGGAAGCTGGAGCCGAAGATCTTGAGAAGCAGGATGAAGGATACTCGGTCTATTCAGATCCTGCGTCTCTCTCCGAGGTCAGGGAGGCTCTGGAAAAGGCAGGATATTCCATCACCCGGGCAGAAACTGAGATGCTTCCCAAGAATACGGTTCTGATCAGCAACCCTGAAAAGGCCAGGAAAGTGCTGCGCCTCATGGACCTCCTTGAGGAGCATGACGACGCCCAGAATGTCTATGGAAACTTTGACATTCCCGATGAGATAATGGAAAACCTGGAAGGATAGAGAACGCCCATTGCACAAATGCATCGGTATTGATCCGGGACTGGGGAGATTGGGGTTTGCTTCGGTGCTTCGGGAGGGACATGTTTTCCGCTCCCTTTCCTACGGTTGCATCGAGACCCCTTCAGCGGAATCCATTCCGTTCCGGCTGAATATGATCTACGAAAAGCTTGGGGAGCAGATTGAGTGCTGCTCCCCAGATTTTATGTCTGTTGAAAAACTTTTTTTCGGAAGGAATATTTCGACGGCCGAGTTTGTGTGGCAGGCCAGGGGAGTAGTTCTCCTGCTCGCTGCAAAATATAAGCTGCCGGTTTTTGAGCCGAAACCGTCCCAGATAAAGCTTGCTGTTTGCGGCTGCGGAACGGCGCCGAAGGCACAGGTGCAGAAAATGGTCCAGCGCATACTGAACCTTGAGTGCATACCGAAGCCTGATGATGCCGCTGATGCCATTGCCGCGGCCGTTACGGGCTTTCTTCTCTTTGCGGAGAATAGGAGGATGGCTCAGTCAGGAGGGCGCCATGCTGCGATTTCTTTCAGGTAATGTCATTTCGGTTTCCGATACCCTTGTTGTTCTTGATGTGGCAGGGTTTGGCTTTGAGCTTCTCTGTACCGGAAGAGCCTCTGCAATCTGCAGAGAGGGAGAGCATGCCCTCCTTGTAACGCATCTTCAGTTTTCCGAGACCGGGCCTTTACTTTTTGGTTTTGCTGACGAGAGAGAACGGGAACTCTTCTTGAAACTGACCACGGTAAAGGGAGTAGGAGGAAAAATGGCCATGAACATCCTTAAATCTGCACCTGCAGAGAGGGTGGTCGGCTGGATCATCTCTTCCGACGTGGACGCTTTAGTAAAAATTCCGGGAATCGGCCGCAAAACAGCTGAGCGTCTCTGCTTTGAAATGCACCGTCATCTTGCCGGCGAACATGCCGATCTGAACTTCGACGGACTGGTTCCAGAAGCTAAAAACATTGATATTGCCATGGAGGGTCTGCGATCTCTCGGATTTGCCCAGGCAGATGTAGCGGCTATCTTCAGGAAACTGAAAAACGATGGGACTGTGGATGAAGAATCCTCGACGGAGCAGCTTATCCGAATGGCCCTCAAAGAACTGAAGCGGAATTGAGGTGATTCCAGGTGACAGAGGAAAAAAGGCGTTTCCTTGATCCTGCTGACGGGATGGGAGAGGAAGAAACCTCCCTTCGGCCCCTTTCACTCGGAGAATTCATAGGGCAGGAAAAACTCAAGGAAAAGCTTTCCATATTCATCCAGGCTGCACGGCAGCGGGCTGAGTCACTGGATCATTGCCTGTTTTACGGCCCCCCGGGACTGGGCAAAACGACGCTGGCAAGCATCATCGCAAGGGAGATGGGCGGTCAGCTTCGTGTCACTACGGGTCCGGCGCTTGAGAGAACGGGGGACCTGGCGGCTATCCTGTCAAATCTGGAGCCGAACGACGTGCTGTTCATCGACGAGATCCACCGCCTTCCATCAAATGTGGAAGAGATTCTCTATCCTGGAATGGAGGATTTTTCTCTGCATATCATTGTTGGAAAAGGCCCCCTCGCAAACAATATCTGCCTTACCCTGCCCAGATTCACCCTTGTGGGGGCCACGACAAGGCTTGGACTTCTCACTTCTCCTCTCCGTGCGCGTTTTGGAATAGTGGAACAGCTATCTCTTTATGATGAGGAAGAGCTTGCTGGAATAGTGGCCCGGGGAGCAAGAGTTCTGGGTATTCTCCTTCAGGAAGATGCTGCGCGCGAAATTGCAAAAAGGTCGAGGGGGACGCCCAGGATTGCCCTCCGTCTTCTCCGGAGAGTCCGGGACGTGGCTGAGGTCCGAGCCCTTTCTTCTGTAAACGGAGCAGTTGCATCGGCTGCTCTTGATATGTTGGGTCTGGATTCGAACGGACTTGACGAAGGAGACAGACGTATTCTGAAAGTTATAGTCGACCTTTTCGACGGCGGACCTGTTGGATTGTCAACCCTCGGTGCGGCTCTGAACGAGGAAATACAGACAATTGAAGATATTTACGAACCCTATCTTATCCAGCAGGGGTTTATTGAGCGGACTCCCAGGGGAAGAAAGGCTACAAAAAATGCGTGGCTTTATCTCGGAAGAACACCGCCAGCAGAAAAACAGGAGCAGTGGCAGCTTCATTTTTCAGAAGAAGAATAATCCCTGACGTTCACAGCAAAGTTTCGTCGATTTCAGAAGGCACGTCTTTCGGCCGGAGTCTTCACCTCAATGTGCCTTTCCCCATGTTCGGCAGCCTGCCGGGGAAAAATTCATTGGTGAATAAGTATGAAAATGCGTCTTTCCCTTTGCTGCTGTTTTTTGTATGCTGGCTCTCACCATGGTTTCCACGCCGATAAAAAAGAATGAATGGAGGTTGCTTCATGCTGCGAAATCTTCGATTCTCATTCACTGTGCTTTTTTTTCTTCTTTTCCCTTTCCCCTTGCCGTCAGCCGAGGCGCGTGTAATTTCAGTCGGTCTTTCAATCGGGCAGTCTGCGATTACTATTTCTTCCTCATCTGCAATGACAGCGACTGACGCAGGTGGGAAGCGCCATGCCATAAACAACCCCTCCAGGTTCAAGGCCGCCGGAAAAGGGGCAGTAACGGTGGACAACCGTTCCTTCAGACTTCCAGTCACTATTTCCGCCACATCCCCGTTGTCCTTCAACGGAAGGAGATACAGGGGAACGTTCAGGATTCTATCTTCTGGCACCGGTATTACGCTGGTGAACGTTCTCGGTCTTGAAGAGTATCTCAGGGGAGTTCTTAAAATGGAAATAAACCCTGGGTGGCCTCTTGAAGCCGTAAAAACCCAGGCGATTATTTCGAGAACCTATGCCCTGAGAAGCATCCAGCAAAACAGGGGAAAGGGAGGTTTTGACCTGCGGGATTCTGTGCTCTCGCAGGTTTACAGAGGAATCAATGCCGAAGACAAGAGATCTGACCGGGCCATAGCAGCCACGAAAGGCATAGTGGTGTTCCATGGCGGTACTCTTGCTTTCACTCCCTTCCATTCTGACAGCGGAGGGGCGACGGCAGATGTTTCTTCCGTTTGGGGAGGTGCCATGTCCTACCTCCGGGGAGTACGTGAACCGTACCCCCCATCTTCTCCAAATGCGCAATGGGAGGTAAGCCTTTCATCTTCCCAGGTTGAGAATGCTCTCCGTCAGGCAGGTGCAAATGTAGGATCTCTCAGGGAACTTCGGATTGGTGAAAAAGATGCTTTCGGCAGGGTGAATACCCTGGTAGCAGTGGGTTCCAGGGGAACTCAGAACGTGAAAAGCCATGCCTTTAGAATGGGCGCGGGGAGCAGCGTGATCAAGAGCACGTTCTTCTCAATAGATTCCCGCGGAGGTGTTCCGTCTTCGCCGATGCCTCTGCCGCTTCCCCTGCCTTCAGAAACGCCCTCCCCAGCGAAAGCTGGAAAGGATGTGCCTACGTCGAATACGCCCATGTCCGCGGCGGAGGAGCGTCAGCTCACAGTTCTGACGGAACAGGGAGCCTTCAACGCTGAAGAGCTGATGGATATGCTTCTGAATCCGGAGAAAAGGAAAGGATACCTTGTGCGGGCTCTCAGAACCCGGAAACCTCAGCCCGTACCTCAGGTTTCCCCTCCATCTTCGTACTCTTCGGGAGGTTTTATCTTCCGCGGCAAGGGGTGGGGACACGGGGTCGGACTCTCCCAGTGGGGAGCGAAGACCCTGGCAGAAAAAGGCTGGGATCACAAAAAAATAATCCAGTTTTATTTCCCCGGGGTAACCCTAGGAAGAATGTAGAGAGGCAAGCGCTTTGGACCGTTTCGAACTGGCCTCCTATGATTATCTCCTGCCTCAGGAACTTATCGCCCAGAATCCGGCGAATCCGAGAGACTCATCCCGTCTCATGGTTCTTTCCATGGAAAGGAAAGAGATTCTCCACAGCACATTCAGTTCCCTTGGGCTTTTCCTTGAAGAAGGAGACCTTCTTGTGCTGAACGACACAAGAGTGATTCCTGCAAGGCTCTTTGGCACGAAAACACGCGGTGGAGGAAGGGTAGAGGTACTCCTTCTCAGGGCATTGGATGCCCGTTTCCTCCGGTGGGAGGCCTTAGTCAGGCCGGGAAGGAGAATTCCTCCTGGGACGGGAATTGACCTTGCCGATGGTACGAATATCACCATCGGCGACCGTAGAGATGAAGGGGTTCGTATTGTCGCATTTCCGGAAGGGACGGAGGTACTTCCGCTCCTTGAGCGGATAGGCGAAACACCTCTTCCGCCGTATATAACCGCTTCGTCCGCACCGCGTTCATCGTATCAGACTGTTTTTGCAAAAAAAAACGGATCGGCCGCTGCTCCCACGGCGAGTCTGCATTTTACTCCGGGACTGCTGGAAATGCTCCAGCGCGAAAGAGGAATTAATTTAGGCTGGCTCACTCTTCATGTGGGGCTGGGGACATTCCGTCCTGTCAAAAGTGGTGATATCAGGGAGCATAAGATACACGAAGAATATTGCTCCCTGCCGGATGAAACGAGAGAGCTCATCCTCGAGACGAAACGGAGAGGGAGGAAGGTCATTGCTGCCGGTACGACGGTGGCGAGAACCCTTGAATCCCTGGCCGCCGAGGACGGTTCTCTTTCGTGGGGAGAGCGGATGACCAGGTTGTTTATTTATCCGGGGTACAGGTTTAAAATCATTGACGGGCTGATTACAAACTTCCATCTTCCAAAAAGTTCACTCCTTATGCTGGTTGCCGCTTTCGCTGGGTATGAATTCACCATGAAGGCCTACAGAGAGGCTGTTTCCCGGAGGTATCGCTTTTTTTCCTTCGGTGACGCCATGTTCATTCGGTAGAAAGAGGTGAACAGAATGTGGTCATGGGAATGTTTCACTCCGCATCCCCCGGTGCTCGTTCCCGAAGTGGGAAGAGGGAGAGAGGATGAGGCCCGGAAGTCGGCCGAGGCTATGAAAGAGCTTGGCCGGATTCTGGCGGAAGAAAGGCCTTCTTTGCTCCTGGTTCTGTCACCCCATGCGCCTTTTGCAGGAGGAATAACCTTTTCAGCTGCAGACAGCTACGGAGGAGATTTTTCCATGTTCGGGGCTGCCGTGCCCCGCTTTTCATTCCCCGGGGCTCCGGATAAGGGACGTGCCCTTGCCCAGGATATTTCCTCCAGATTTCCATCCTATATTTCCAGAAAAGAGAACCTTCTTCTTGATCATGGATCTCTTGTTCCACTGAGTTTCCTCTCCGCAGCAAACAAGGGAGAACCAGCCAGGATAATCCTGGCGAATCCGATCGGTCTTTCTCCTTCAGAGGCTTTCGCTCTTGGCCGCTTCCTCGCTTCCCGAACGGATGACGAACAATGGGGGCTTGTGGCCAGCGGCGACCTTTCGCACAGAGTGACCAGAGACGCTCCTGCCGGGTTTTCCCCTGCGGGAGCTCGCTTGGATAATCAGGTAGTCGAAGCCATACGGAAGAATGACCCGTCAAAGCTCCTCAGCCTGAATTCCGGAGAAATTGAAGAGGCCGGTGAATGCGGACTTCGTTCAGTTCTCGTTTTTTTAGGTCTTGCTGAAAAAAGGAAAGTCCGTTTTCTCTCATACGAAGCTCCTTTTGGAGTGGGATACGCTGTAGCCTTTGCGCCTCTCCACGCCGCTTGCGATCTTGCGAGAATGGTAATCGGGACTTTTTTCACTGAAGGAGAAGAAAGGGCGAGGAAAGAGGGAGCACTCCTGTCAGACCTTCCTGAAATGACGGAACGGTACGGGTGCTTTGTCAGCCTGAAGAAAAAGGGAGTTCTCAGGGGATGCATCGGAACAATTCTTCCCCGGAAACCCTCTCTTGCCGAAGAAATAGCTGAGAATGCCCTTGCGGCGGCATTTGAAGACCCAAGATTTCCTCCCCTTGAAAAGAAGGAGCTCGATGAGGTTTCCATTTCAGTAGATATTCTTTCATCCCCGGAGGCGGTTAGCGATCTTTCTCTCCTGGATCCGAAAAAGTTTGGAGTGATCGTTGAGAAGAGTGTCTCAAGGGGGGTCCTTCTTCCGGACCTGGAGGGCGTTGATACTGTTGAAGCACAACTTTCGATTGCTGCCCGCAAGGCCGGGATAGGCGACTGGAGAACCGCATCAGTCAGGAGATTCTCTGTGAAGAGGATCAGGGAGATGAAGAATCCATGACAGACGGTCTCCGTGAAGCACTCTGGTGGCGATGGGAAGAGGGAAAGACTCGATGCCTGTTGTGTCCTCACTGCTGTTCTCTTGAACCGGGAGAAACGGGAAAATGTCGTGTCAGAAGACATGAACGGGGGACAGGACTTGTGACCCTGAACTACGGAAGGGTTGCCTCAGCCGCAGTGGATCCGGTTGAAAAGAAGCCTCTCTACCACTGGAATCCCGGCACATCCATACTGTCTCTTGGGACGGTAGGATGTTCCATGGACTGTCCGTTCTGCCAGAACTGGCTCATGGCCGGGTGGGATTCCGGAGTTTCCTTTTCTTCCATGGAACCGGAAGATGTGGTTCTCATGGCAGAGAAGACGGGAAGCAGGTCAGTTGCCTTTACTTACAATGAACCTTTTGTATGGTTTGAGTTTATTCTCGACGCCTCCCGCGCTCTCCGAAAAGAGGGAATGGCCGTGGTGCTTGTGAGCAACGGGATGGTTCTTCCTGAGCCTCTCTGTACCCTTCTTCCGTTTATTTCTGCGGTCAACGTCGATCTGAAGGCGTTTTCCCCCGAAGCGTACCATTTCCTGGGAGGAGATCTGACGGTTGTTCAAAACACTCTTCGTACCCTTATCAGCGGCGGAATACATGTTGAGGTGACTTTCCTCCTTGTACCCGGCATTAACGACGACAAACAAGCCTTTGGGCGTATGGTACACTGGCTCGCTTCCCTTGAACCTCAACCCGTTCTTCATGTTTCGCGCTACTTTCCCAACAGGAAGTGGACAGCTCCCTCTACCCCGAGGGAGCTGGTTGAAGAATACTGCTTCATTGCCAGACAGACCCTTCCCTATGTTTATTCAGGAAATACGGGGGACCAGTCCGAAACACGGTGTCTTTCCTGCGGAGCTGTTCTTCTTTATCGAAGAGGGTATTCCGTCACAGGCTGCAACCTTGACACCCTGGGAAGATGCGCTGTATGTGGCGCACAGTCGCCGATAATTATCACTGAAGAATCCGGAGCTGATTGAATGAAAAAATATCTCATACTGGCATTACTTGCATTAATTGCTGCAGCAGGTCTCGTATTCGTCTACCGGACGGTCTATTATCCAGCCGAATGGTGGCATTCCTATCTTCCTGCCGGGTCAGGGGAGCCTGTTCCTGTTATGGTAAGCCAGGGAATGAATGCACGGAGAGCGGCTGAGCAATTCGAGGCGGCGGGAATTCTTGAGAAAGGGAATGCCTCCGACCTTGCCAGGTGGATGACGAGGTTCTCTATCGACAGGAAGCTGAAGCCTGGAATGTATAAAATTCGCAGTGGTTCTCCCTGGGAAGTGGCACGGCAGCTCGAAAAGGCTGAGCCCGGGGTTTCTGCTGCCACCATTGTGCCGGGTATGGATGTTTATTCATTTCCCGGTATTTTTACCCCGCCTCTTGGAGAGGAAACTCTCGCGAAACTGCTTTCCCGGAATGATCTTTTCCCGAAGGAGATTGCCCCCCTTCTGCCGGATTCCCCTGAAGGACGGCTCGCCTTTCTTCTGCCTGAAACGGTCTATACCGCTGAAAACAGTGGGGAAGAGGTTGTGTCGGCCGCCGCACGCCTCTGGTGGAACAGGGTTGGATCGGAAATTCCTGAAGAAAAAAGAAAGGCGGAATATCTCCAGGAAATGGCTGTAATATCCTCTTTAATCGAAAGGGAAGCCCTGTGGGACGAGGAACGTCCCCTTATCGCCGGAGTCATAGAGAACAGGCGGATGAAGAAAATGCTTCTCCAGATAGATGCCACTGTGGTCTATGCCTGGAAAAGAGAGGGAAAAGATTTGACCAGAGTACTTCACAGGGATCTTGAAATTGACTCGCCTTACAACACATACCGAATAGCGGGGCTTCCTCCGGCACCTATCTGCATTCCCTCGGAGAAATCGTGGTTCGCTGCCCTGAACCCCGAAATGACGGACTATCTCTATTATGTTGCAGGCAAGGACGGAAGACACCTTTTTTCGGAAACATTCAGCGGACACCAGAAAAACATACGAAAGGTGCGCGGCAAGTGATTTCTGTTCCGAGAAGAGATATGGCTCCTGATATGGGGCGAATTCTTCTCGCACTTCCAAGTGATTTAATTGTATTTTTGAGCTGGATTGTTTCCGAATATGACGGCCTCGGTTTCGTAAAAACGGAAACCAGAGATGGCGTCGGAGAACAAAAATCACCTCGGGAGAAAAACAGGGTGAAAGATGTCTCCGGTCTGGTGTCCCTTTACTTCCCCTCGGAGAAGAGGCAGGACGTGTTAGAATTAATTGACGCCCTGAAAACAGAAGGGATAAGCCTGGAGTTTCTCAGTGAGGAGAAACCGTGCACCCCGGGGGCAAAAACACACGACAACTATCCGGAGGAATTCGATTTGATATGAGTGTTAACGCCAGGTTGGGAAAAGCCCTCAAATCCCTCCTTGATGAAGGTGCGGATTTCGCAGATTTATATTTTGAGACATCCTCGTCTCATTCCTTTGTGTATGAAGATGGAGCTTTCGAGGAAATTTCCTCTTCCGGCTCGGAAGGGACCGGCGCACGGGTGGTCAGGGGAGATACTACCTCTCATGTTCATGCTCCTGGCGTCGGTGCGGCAAAGGGGGTATCGTGCCTTGAAATGGCTGCCGGCAACAATGGCCTCCTTCTTTCAACAGGAAGGGGACCCGACGTCAGAGTGACGGGGGCGGGTGAGACTCTGGCTCCCCCGGACTTCTCCTTCTTCAGAGAGGTGGATGAAAGAATCAGAAGCGGATCCATGTGGGTGAAGCAGGTTTCCATGCATCTTGAAACAGCCCGCAGGAGTTTTGCTGTATTCAACAGCGAAGACACTTTCGCTGGGGACAGAAGAGAGTACACAATATTCAGTGTTGAAGTGGTGGTGGAAAAGGGAGGAGAACTGCAGACCGGATATGAATCGGAAGCCCTTTCCCTGGGAAGCCCTGATTTCTTCCGGCAGATTTCTCCCCTCAAAGTGGCGGAAAGAGCGCTGGCAAGGTCACTTCTTATGCTGGATGCTCCTGAATGCCCTGCGGGAGCGATGCCCGTTCTGCTCTCCGGGGAGGCGGGAGGAACGATGGTGCATGAGGCATGCGGTCATGGTCTTGAAGCAGACATTATTCAAAAAGACTTTTCGGTCTACAGGGGAAAAATAGGGAAAGCTGTTGCAAGCCCTCTGGTGAGTCTAGTTGACGATGGATCACTTCCCGGGCTTCTTGGAAGTGCCGCCTGTGACGATGAGGGAACACCCTGTCGCCGGAATGTCCTCATCGAAAAAGGCGTACTCAGGGGATATCTCACCGACAGGACATCAGCCCGGAAGGATGGGCTTCCCCTTTCGGGAAATGGGAGGAGGAGTTCCTACAGGTCGGTACCCCAGCCCCGCATGACGAACACTTTCATAGAACCCGGCACAGCCTCTCCCGAGGCGATGCTCAGAAACATAAAAAAAGGTCTGTTTGTCCGGAAGATGGGAGGAGGGGAAGTGGATCCCACTTCGGGTGATTTTGTGTTTCACGTCACTGAAGGCTACCTTGTCAAGGACGGGCGTATCGTCCATCCGGTCAGGGGAGCAGTGCTCACCGGGAATGGCCCGGATGTCCTTTTCAATATTGATGCTGTTGGGAACGACCTCCACTTTCTGCCGGGGATGTGCGGAAAATCAGGACAGAACGTTCCGGTTTCCGACGGCCAGCCTTCTCTGCTGCTCCGAAGCATGGTGATAGGAGGCGCAGGAGGCTGATGGCTCTTTTTCAAAAAAAAGATGCAGCCCGCGAACGAAGGCCTCAAAGAGGGAAGGGAAAGAGAAAAGGAGGGGGAATTCTCTCACTTTGGATTGAAGTGTTTGCCTTTCTCGTCCTGGCTTTTCTATTCTATGTTCTTGCCTCTCTTTTTTCACTCAGGACAGGGGCCTGGGGGGAGCGGATCCGTTTTTCCCTGCTGAGAAACTGGGGAGGAGCAGTCATCATTCCGATTCTTTTTGGAGGATATCTCTGCGTTTCCTATCTTCTCAAGACTGGAGCAAGAGGGTTTGTCCGGCAGTTCCTTGGGACGTCTCTTCTTTTCTTCTGCTCGGCCCTTCTCTTCGGACTCTTTAGGATGGCAGCTGTTTTTCAGGGACTTGAGGTTCTTTCTCCCGGATACCTTGGCGATGGTCTCGCCATTTTCTTCACCCGGAATATTGGTTCCCTCGGGACTCTTCTTCTTGGAGTGGCTTTCCTTGTCCTCGCGGCATCCCTGTACGGTTTTTTTCAGCCTGCGGCGGTGGTCCGCAAGTTTTCCCTCCTGGTGAAGACAATTGGAAGTGAAAAATGGAAACGCATGCCCTTTCCGGAAGAAGATATTCTTCCGCCCTCTGCGATTTCAGCTGAAGAACCTTCTCCCGGTGAAGAAACTCCTGAAGTGAACAACTCCCCAAAATGGAATTTTTCCGCTCAGGCTCCTTCGCCTGAGGATGATCCTCCGGGAAACCTTTTTGTGGAGGGAGAGGACGGGAGAGAGTCGATTCTCCAGGAAGATTCTGAAGAGTTCCCACGGAATGACGATGGCTTTCTTCTGCCGCAAAACGGGGAGGAAGACATTTATCCCCGTCAGGAGAAGGAAGAGGATACTTCCCCTGACGGAGATGTTTTGAGTGAAATTGGCGATGAAGAGCAGAAGGACCCTCATGCCCTTCCTGAGATCGAGTTCAACGAACTGGAAGGATCGGAGAAAAAGGTGCGGGGTGCCGCTTTTCCTCCTCCTCTGGACCTCTTCGGGCCGAAGCAGCTTTTTGATTCCCAGGAGTCCAATGAAACAGTACGCGATCAGGCGGGTTCCATCATCGCAACCCTTGCCGATTTCGGCGTGAGCGCCGAGATGGCCGACGTGGTTATCGGCCCCACGGTCATCCAGTTCCAAATGCAGCTTGCTCCCGGAATAAAAGTCAGCAAGGTGGCAGGCCTGAGCAACGACCTGGCAGTCGCCCTGACCGTCCCTTCCCTGCGAATTGAAGCGCCGATTCCGGGAAAACCTTACGTGGGGGTGGAGATACCCAACCCCAAGAGACGGGGAATTTCCATCCGTACCGTTCTGGAATCCCAGATATTTCAGGACAACGAGTATGATCTGCCCCTGCCCATGGGCGTGAGGGTGGATTCGAGGCCTCTCGTTGTGGGACTCGAGGATCTGCCCCACCTTCTTGTGGCCGGAACGACGGGCTCGGGAAAAAGCGTCTTCGTGACGAGCTGCATTACCGGGCTCTGTTCATACCGCTCACCGGAGGAGCTCCGGCTTATCCTGATCGACCCGAAGAGAGTGGAAATGAGCATGTACGAAAACCTTCCCCATGTGCTGGCCAAGCCGGTGGTCTCCCCCAAGAAGGCAGTGCAGGCCCTTGCCTGGGCGGTCCGGGAGATGGAGCACCGGTATGAGATCTTCGCCCGCGCCAGGGTGAGAAACCTGAAATCATACAACCAGTGCGTCCTGCCGAAAGCGCAGCTTCCGTACATCGTTATCGTGGTTGACGAACTGGCTGACCTCATGTTCACTGCCCAGAAAGAAGTGGAGGACTATATCTGCAGGCTTGCCCAAATGGCACGGGCAACGGGAATTCACCTCATCCTCGCCACCCAGCGTCCTTCGGTGAATGTCATTACCGGTCTCATTAAGGCGAATGTCCCCGCCCGGGTGGCCTTTACCCTCCCCTCTCAGACCGATTCCCGGACTATCATCGATATATCCGGTGCTGAACGTCTCCTCGGGAAGGGAGACATGCTGTTTGTCAGTTCGAGGTATCCAAGGCCTCTCAGAGTGCAGTCCCCCTTTATTGACGACGGAAAAAGCATTGAAATAATCAACTACCTCCGGAACGTCTTCGGGGAGCCGGAATATGTGGATATCGAGGATCAGGGAGTCGATGCCCCCTCCGGGGGTGACACTTCCTACACCGACGACCCTCTGCTTGAGGAGGCGGTGGACATTGTTCTGGACACTGGCATCGCTTCGGCCAGCAGGCTGCAGCGCCAGCTGCGGGTTGGATTCACCCGGGCCGCACGGCTTATTGATACTATGGAACAGATAGGCATAGTGGGTCCTCCGGAGGGGTCAAAGCCAAGAGAAATCCTGGTGGACGACGAGAGGGCCAGGGAAATGCTCCGGTCTGCCTCTGGACAGGGAAACTGATATGGGGAAAATAGTACTTCCAGGTGTCACAGCTTTTGTTTCCGCCGATCTGGGAGAAGATCCCCTGGTTATCGTCGCGGGGGGAAGAGCTCCAAGTGTTGAGTGGCTTCGTCAATTCCTTCCCGGAAAAGAGCTCTGGTGTGCTGATTCTGGCCTTCTTCCCTGCCTTGATGCGGGATTCCGGCCTTCGAGACTCCTCGGAGACGGTGACAGTACGCCGCCCGACATATGGTCGCACGTTTCCTCAAGCGGCGAAACGACCGTCGAGTCTTTCCCCGCGGACAAAGATTACACGGATCTTCAGTTGGCCTTCTTTCGGGCGGGAGAGGAATGCCGGCAGTCCGTTATTGTTTCGGGATGCTGGGGGGGGAGATTCGATCATTTGTGGTCGGCGGTTTATTCCGCTCTTTGGGCTGCGGAGAAAGGCGTTCGGGTGCTCGCCTTTGCTGACCACAAGGAGATTCTCATCCTGATTCACGGCGGAGAAGCAATGGAACTGGATGTTTCAAACGGAGATGAAGCTGTTCTTTCTCTCCTTCCACTGGGAGGGAAATGCCGCGGAGTTTTTCTTGAGGGAGTGAAGTGGGGTCTGAAGGATGCCTGTCTCGAAACAGGGAGGCCCTTTGCTGTGAGCAACCGTTTTCTTGAAAAAGAAAAACCCAGAATCTCCGTCAGCGAAGGAATTCTGGGCGTTTACATCGGTACAGGAGAAAAAGCGGGCTGATCAAACAGCCCGCTTTACTCTTCCGGCTTTGAGGCATCTTGTGCAGATCCTCATCCTGAGAGATTCGCCCCCGCCAACATCAGCCTTCACACTCCGGAGGTTGACGAGCCACCTTCTGCGGGTGTGGCGGTTGGAATGGCTTACGGCGTTTCCCGTTGCGGGGCCGCGTCCGCAGCATTCACATACTCTGGCCATGATTTCGCCCCCTTGTTGCGATATAGTTCGATTAGGATTCGACCAAACGGAAGAATTCTAGCACAGAGGGGGGCGGGGAGCAAATGCTTTTCCGCAGAAAAATCCAGATACGAAAGAAAAAAAGCCCCGACAGGATGGCGTGGGGCAAAATAACAATAATCAACGCATCTCAGCTGTTTTTGTATTGAACTCAGCGGGAAGCTTCTTTTGCTTTTCTCCCAGTAACGATATACTGTAAACGAGCGGAGTTTACTTCGCAAACAGGCTCGTTGTTCCACTTTTTTCCGGATCATCCTTCAAGGAGGAGCGTACGTATGAAATTCAGTGAAAAAATGATCGAAATAGAAACACTGGTCGGTCGCCTTGAAAAGGAAGCTCTTCCTCTTGAAGAAGCTCTTTCGCTGTTTGAACAGGGAGTGGCCAGTATCAGGGAATGCCAGACATACCTCAGGGAGGCGAAGCAGCGGATTCTCCTCCTTTCTTCCGACGAGAGGGAAATACCCTTTTCCGATGTGAAAGGGAAAATCGAGGAGAATGGCCAATGACAGGCGGGGAATTCAAGCTTCAGTATGATCAGCGCAGAATGTTCGTCGAGAAGAGCCTTGAGACCCTGTGTGCCAGCACGATGCCGCATGTTCCTCCTCGGCTCCTTGCTTCAATGGCCTATTCTCTAAAGGCTGGAGGAAAGCGCCTCAGACCGGTTCTCTGCCTTAAGGCAGGAGAGATCTTCGGTCTCGAAAGGGAAAAAGTAATTCCTCTGGCGCTCGCACTCGAAATGATCCACACCGCTTCGCTGATTCATGATGACCTCCCTGCTATGGACGATGACATCCTAAGGAGAGGCAAACCGACCAATCATGTCCTTTTCGGCGACGCACTGGCAATACTCGCGGGAGATGCCCTCATGGCCTGGGCCTTTGAATATCCCCTTTCCATCCTCCCCGGCCTTGGTCTACCCTCCGACAGGATCTGCAATGCCATGCTTGTACTGGCCAACGCTCTCGGTCCGTCGGGCATCTGCGGGGGGCAGGTTCTCGACATTGACGATCAGAGCATGGAAGAGTCTCCTGATTTTCCCTGGAAGGTTACCCGTCAGAAGACAGCTGTATTGCTCCGTTCCTCTATCCTTTCGGGGGCGATCCTGGCCGGAGCCGATGAAGAATCCCTGAAAGCCCTGGGAACTTATGGGGACCATCTGGGGATTGCTTTCCAGATTGTGGATGATATTCTTGACGTTATTTCGACTGCGGATGAACTTGGAAAAACCCCGGGAAAGGACGAATCGCAGAATAAACGGACCTTTGTCGCGGCCTATGGGCTGGAAAGGGCACGGGTGATTGCGGGTGAGGAAAGCGCCCTGGCAGTTGCTGCTCTTGAAGGTGTCCGGGGTGAAACGTCTTTTTTCTCGGATCTCTCTGAATATCTTTGTGAACGGACGAAGTGATATGTCCCTTCTTGAAAGTCTCAAGGACTATTCCCAGCTTAGAACCATCTCTAGGGAGGATATGAATATCCTTGCCGGCGAAATCAGGGAGAAAATCACATCCGTTGTGATGAAAAACGGTGGACACCTTGCTTCTTCCCTTGGTGCGGTAGAGCTTGTGCTCGCCCTCCTCAGGTCCTTTGATCCCGAGGAAGACCGGATTCTCTTTGACGTGGGACACCAAGCCTACGCATACAAAATTCTCACCGGCAGGCTGGACAGGTTTCACACCCTTCGTCAATGGGGAGGGATCAGTGGATTCCCCAGAAGGAAGGAAAGTCCCTTCGACCATTTTGATGCGGGGCACAGCAGCACGTCTCTCTCTGCAGCCCTTGGATATGCCAAGGCTCGTGACGTTCTCGGGAAGAAACACCACGTGGTGGCTGTCATTGGAGATGCTTCTCTGCTGAACGGCCTTGCCTTCGAGGCGCTGAACTATACCAGAGAATCGCAGACGAAGGTCATTTACGTGCTCAATGACAATACCATGTCCATCAGTCCAAGGGTAGGGGGAATAGCCACTCATCTTGCCCGATTGAGTTCCAGCACAGCCTACAACTGGCTCAAGAAAGCAATAAAAGACTCCTGCTCCTCCCTTCCTCGTGGTCAGGCTCTGGAGAATGTGCTCGGTAAAATGAAGGACCACATCAAGACCATCGTCAAGCCTGTTAATATTTTCGACGAAATGGATATAAACTATTGGGGACCCTTTGACGGCCACAATACAGAAGAGCTTGAAAATGCATTCGATCTGGCGAAAAAATATGACCGGCCGGTGCTTCTTCATGTGGTGACGGTGAAAGGAAAGGGAAACGAAAAGGCAGAGAATGATCCTACAGCATTTCACGGTATTTCTCCTGCCCGCCCGAAAGAAGCTGTTGACCCGAATGCAAGATCGTGGAGCGAGGCGGCGGCTGACATTGTCCTTGATATGGCGGAAAAAGACGGACGCGTAGTGTGTCTTACAGCGGCAATGAAGTGCGGAAGCCGTCTGGATGACTTTGCTTCCCGTTTTCCCGACCGTTTTTTCGACGTAGGAATTGCGGAAGGACACATGGTGACCATGGCCGCAGGTATGGCGGCCGGAGGACTGAAACCTGTGGTCTTCATCTATTCCACGTTTCTCCAGAGAGCCATGGACCAGATGGTACACGACGTGTGCATGCAGAACCTCCCTGTCATCTTTGCCGTCGACAGGGCAGGACTTGTCGGTGAGGACGGAGAGACCCACCAGGGGCTTCTTGATATTCCGTGGTCCCGTCCTATTCCGAACCTTTGCATGGTGGCCCCCAGGGATGAAAAGTCGCTTCGGGACCTTTTCCTCTTTGCCGGAGAACACAACGGACCGGTAATGATACGTTTTCCTAGAGGGACTGCTGCACCCTGTCTCAAAACGGACGGCTCGATTTTTGCCACCCCTCCTGCTTCTATTCTGAAGCCTGAGATTATCGAATCAGGAAGTGAATGGGTGCTCATCGGCTACGGGAAAACTGTGGAACTCATGCTCAGAGCGAGAGAAACCGCACGGAGCCTGGGAATTTCACATCTTCCCTCTGTCGTGGACCTCAGATGCCTCAAGCCATTTCCCGAGGCTGAACTGAAAGGGATTCTGACCTCTCACTCATTTGCTGTTGTGGCCGAGGACGGCTATGCCGCAGGAGGTGCAGGTGAGGCAGTTGCTGCTTTCGCCAACACTCTCTCGAAAGAGAACGCGGCTTCAGTTTCGTTGCTGGCGATACCGGACCTTTTTGTTCCTCAGGGCAAAATACGGGAGCAGGAGGAGTATTGTGGACTGACTCCCGGGAAAGTGGTGAATATGTTTGTTCAGTTCCAAAAAAGATCGTATCGACAGGCTGCTCGTATCTAAAGGTCTCGTCGAGTCGAGAGCAAAAGCTCAGGCCCTCCTTCTGGCTGGCAAAATCTTCGTAGACGGCTCAAGGATTGACAAATCCGGATTTCAGGTTTCACCGGAGGCGCAAATTGAGGTTCGTGATAATGAGGAAAAATGGGTAAGCAGGGGAGCACATAAATTACTCAAAGGCCTCGAATCCTTCGGGATTTCGCCTCAAGGTTCGGCATGCGTGGATATCGGATCATCCACCGGCGGATTCACGCAAGTTCTTCTCGAAAGAGGGGCGCGAAAAGTTTACGCTGTGGATGTGGGATATGGGCAACTCGCATGGTCTCTACGGAACGACCCAAGAGTCAAGGTGATGGAGAGAACCAATGGGAGAACGCTCACACCGGCTCATTTCTGCGAAGTACCTGAGCTCATCGTCACGGATGCTTCCTTCATCTCTCTCAAACTGCTTATTCCGGCTATACGTCTGATATTGTCCTCTGAAGGTCAGGCCATTCTCCTTGTGAAACCCCAGTTCGAAGTAGGAAAGGGGCGGGTTGGAAAGGGAGGAGTGGTTAGATCGAAAGAAGATCACATCTCGGTCCTGAAAGAGATTCTGGTTTTTTGTGAAGGGACTGGTGATTTTTTCCCGGCCGGGCTAACATTTTCTCCTATTACCGGTCCCATGGGAAATATAGAGTTTCTTCTCCACGGGGTAAGGAACCGCAGTCTTGCCGGACCTCTTTCGCCAGAAGAAACAGTGGAAGAAGCCCATCATTTTTTCCGGAAGGAAGGATAGCCCATGGGGGATCCCCGCATAGGAATGCTCGTCAACACACGAAAAACGGGAGCGCTCGCAATGGCCAGGTTACTCATTGAATGGGGAAAATCATCCGGTGTTTGCTTCCTTTTTCCCCCTCACGAAGCGTCTGTCCTGGGTATCCAGGGAGTAGATGACGAGGAATGGAGACGGTCCGTATCCATAGCAGTGGTCATAGGAGGAGATGGAACGTTTCTCAGGGCAGCGAGATATGTTCTGGGAGCAGCCGTCTCACTCTATGGCATCAACCTCGGGCATCTCGGATTCCTTGCCTCGGGCAAAGCAGAGGAGGCTGAAAAGGATCTTGAGGCTATTCTGAGGGGCGAATATTCTCTTCTGTCTCACAGAGTCCTCGAAGGTCAAATACTCAGGGAGGGGAAAAATACCCACACTCTTTTTGCATTGAATGATCTTGTTCTGGCGAAAGGAGCGCTGGCCCGTGTGATGCACATTGAGGTAAGTCTTGGTGACAAGGTGCTGAACACTTTGCCCGCTGACGGCATTATTGTTTCTACTCCCACCGGTTCCACCGCGTATGCCTTATCAGCGGGAGGACCGATAGTTCCTCCTCATATCCCCTGCATGATTATTGTCCCTATTTGCGCCCATACACTCTACACCCGCCCAGTCCTCGCTGGTGAAGATGATGTCATTACTCTTACGCCAAAGGGCAACCACAGGGATCTGCTTCTTACCCAGGACGGACAGCTCGGCTATGAGATTCTTCCCGGAGACAGCATACGCATCTCCCTGAACAGGGAAAAGGCCGTTAACGTGATAGCGCTTCCCTGGAGAAACTATTTCGATCTTCTCCAGGAGAAACTTCAGTGGGGGAAGGGAATTGTCTCCTTCGAACAGGAGTGACTCCGATGATCGAGGAAGTAACCATTCGCAACGTCGGGGGAGTCTCCGCGGCAACCCTCAGGTTTGAAAAAGGACTGACTGTCATTACGGGAGAAAGCGGTGCTGGAAAAAGCAGCCTTGTTCGGTCTCTTGAACTACTCGGCGGGAAGAGGACACAGGTGGCCTTTCTCCGTTCAGGGGAAGAAGAGGGTGCGGTTGAGGCAGTCCTGTCGGGTATTTCTTCTGAAAGATCAGGTGCCGGTTTCACCGGAGAGGACGATGGTGCGGTCCTTTTTGCCAGGAGAACTTTTTCCAGGAATGGAAGGAACAGGACGTACTTTCAGGACAGAGCCGTACCGCTTTCAACTTTTTCCCTGGTGATGAATGAAGAGATGCGCATACAAAGCCAGTTTGCCCAGCTCGAACTTCTTGATCCGAAGCGGCAAATGGAGCTTCTTGACTTTTGCGGGGGAACGGAAGCCTCAGTGCTGAAAGAAACTCTTTTTCACACCTTTTCCGGTGCAGTGGAGTGTGACCGGTCCCTACGGGCAGCAAAGATACGGGAACAGGAACTGAGCAAACGTTTTCAGGATAGTGAGGCCATTCTTTCAGCTGCCAGGGGACTAAAACTGTCTCCAGGATGCGAAGCTGCATGGGAAACGGAGGGACAGAACCTCTCTCTTCGCCTGGAAACTCTGAAAAGGGCAAAGGAGAGCCTCCTGAGGATGACGGGAGGTTCAGTGGGTCATGGACTGCTTGATTCTATCGAAGCGAGCGGTCTCGAACTACTGCGGAATCTCGATGACAGGGACGGTGAGCTTGCGAAACTTTTCAATGAAGGGCTTGAAAAGCTGCAGGTTTTCGTCAGAGAGGCTGTCATGAAGACTGGCGGTCATTCCCTCGATGAAATGGAAAGAGAAAGAGATCTCCTGGAAAAAAAAACCGGTCTTTTAAGGAAACTCAAAAGAACGGCAGGAACGGTTGCTCTTGAGGATTTTTTGGACTGGTGTGAAGAGGCGAAGAGAGCTTCAGAGTGGATGCGGGAACAGGTTCGACTTTCCTCTGAACTGTCAGAAAAAGGACGATTGCTAAGAAAAGAGGTGGCCAGGCTGGCAGCAGAACTCCGGTCCCTTCGGGCTGAAAACGCTGTGAAACTTGAAGCGGAGGTGAACCGTCATCTTTCCGATCTGGCTATGAATGATTGCCGGTTTGCAGTTCGCCTTTCGGAGCTCGAGAAAATCAGAAGTACGGGAGCCGACGAAGTCTCTTTTACTCTTTCAGCAGGAGGGAGAAGTGAAACACCTGTGAACAAAACTGCATCAGGCGGCGAGTTGAGCAGAATTCTTCTTGCCCTTCAACTCGCTCTTCCTGAGGCTTCTCTCCCCCCGACACTTGTTTTTGACGAAGTTGAAGCCGGATTGGGCGGAAGGGCTGCCGTTCTTGCAGGCTACAAACTGCTGGAACTCTCGCGGAAATGCCAGGTGATTCTTGTCACTCACGAGGCGACGATTGCGGCATTGGCTGAACACCATTACCTGGTATCAAAAAAAGGAGAATCCGTGGAGGCGATCATGCTCGGTGAAGACGAGCGGACAGCCGAAATAGCCAGGATGCTCTCAGGTGATTCACGGCTTCCCGAGGCTCTCGAACATGCGAAAAAACTGCTCTTGGGAAGGCATGACGCCCGAATTCCGGATGACTGGAAAAATTGACATTCACTGAAGAAATTCGTATAATGCTACGGTTCGATGTTTATATCGCACGGGGCAGGTTTCAAACCCCACAAGGTGCCTGAACCCCCGGCGGGAGGAGGAAAAGAATGTACGCTATCGTTGAAACAGGCGGCAAGCAGTACCGAATTCAGGAGGGAGACCTGCTGAAGGTTGAATCTCTGGGTGTGGAGGAGGGGGAATCAGTTCTTCTCGACAAAGTGCTTTTCGTAGGACGGGACGAAGGAATCTCGGTCGGAACGCCCTATGTCCAGGGAGCATCCGTTAAGGCGTCTGTAGTCACTAACGGGAAGTCCCAGAAGATCCTCGTGTTTAAATTCAAAAGCAAGAAAAATTACCGTCGCATGAGAGGGCATAGACAACACTTTACTGAGATTCGCATCGACGCCATTAACCCGGGAGTCTGAAAATGACGGAAATCTCCGTCGGCCTGAAGGACGGCAGGAAAGTTGCTTTGGTGGTCTCTGGGCATACGGGGTTTTCTGAAAGAGGTTCCGACGTGGTGTGTGCAGGCGTTTCCGCTCTTGTTCAGGCGCTCTTTTATGGTTTTTCAGAAGTGTTGAAGGAAGATTGTATCCGGTCCGCGATTGACAGAAATAAAACAAGAATGTCCCTTGATTGGAGCAAGTCCAGTGCGTTGGCAGGAGATGTCCTTGCGGATACTATAATAGGTTCACTCAAAGAAATTGCTCGGAGTTACCCCGAGCATGTCCGAATTTTGGAGGTGCATGTAAATGAACTGGATTTTTGACCTGCAATTCTTTGCCCATAAAAAGGGCCAGGGAAGCAGTACTAACGGAAGAGACAGCGAAGGCAAACGCCTCGGAATTAAAAAATACGCAGGGCAGGCAGTCCTGGCTGGAAATATTATTGTACGGCAGAGAGGGACCAAAATTCACCCCGGCAAAAATGTGGGGATCGGTAAGGATGACACTCTTTTCGCCACAAGTGCGGGTGTTGTCAACTTTGAGACGAAGGGAAGCCGGAAGTTCGTTTCCGTCGTGCTTGAACTGGCCGAATAGGCCCGCCTTTTGAATACCGGAAGACAAAGAGCAATAAAAGGGCCTTCGCTTCTTTCCGTTCGGCCGGGAGACTCTCTCAGTTTCCAGGAGTACGGGAAGATTTCCTAGGCCCTTTTCTTTTTTTGAGTAAAAAGAGAAGGAAAAGGGAATTTCCCGGTGATGATATGAAATTTGTTGATTTTGTTAAAATTGAAGTTTCTGGAGGCCGGGGCGGCAATGGATGCCTGAGCTTCCGGAGAGAAAAATTCATTCCGAAGGGTGGGCCTGACGGCGCAGACGGAGGAAAGGGCGGAGATGTAATTTTTGAGGCTGCGCCCGGTACCCTGACACTTGCTGACTTTGAATATGAGAAGAAATTCAAAGCCGGCCACGGCCAGCCCGGAAGGGGAAGTCTGAAATCCGGAGCGGCAGGGGAAGACAGAGTAGTTACTGTTCCATGCGGGACCATTGTCTATGATGACGACACGGGGGAAATACTTGCCGACCTGGTCGAACCGGGAGAGCGGGTCGTCATAGCCAGGGGAGGAAGACCGGGGCGGGGAAACGCCCATTTTGCCAACTCAGTGAGAAAGACGCCACGTTTCGCCGAAAAAGGGGACGAAGGAGAAGAGAAGCGGCTGCTCCTCGAACTGAAGCTTATTGCCGATGTTGGGCTTGTGGGGTTTCCAAACGCTGGGAAATCAAGTCTTCTGGCGGCAATATCCACAGCAAAACCTAAGATAGCCGGCTATCCGTTCACAACTCTTTCCCCGAATCTCGGAGTACTTTCAGTGGACGACCAGAAAATCGTGATTGCCGATGTCCCGGGGCTCATTGAGGGAGCTCACGAGAATAAGGGCCTCGGGGTTTATTTTCTCAGGCACATCGAGAGAACGAGGTTTATTGTCCATGTTCTTGATCTCGGTTCAGGATCGACTGATGAAGTTCTTCAGCAGTGGAGAATAGTCAGGGAAGAATTCCGTGCCTACAATGCCATGGCCGGAGACCGCCTTCCGGGCGAAGAACGGGATGATCTCCTGTCTCGCCCGTGCATTGTCATCGGGAACAAAATTGATCTTCCCGGCACTGCAGCAGTTGACTGTGAAGTGAGATCCTTCATGAAGAAGGAAGGCATTCCGTATTTCACTGCCAGCGCTGTGTCGGGAGAGGGCATAGGTGAAATAATACCTGCCATCGTAACCTTAGCGCGGGAGAATCCCCGTCCGACAGGAGAAACCAGGCTGGTAACCCAGGCTGAACAGCTCCCCTCAAGACATAGAAGAAGGGAACCTGTCACTGTTATCAGGCTTCAGGATGGCGCGGGGTTCAGAGTAGTTCACGAGGGACTGGAGAAAATCCTGTTGCGTTATGATTTTGAGCATGAAGATGCCATATTGAAATTTGCCAGGCTCGTCAGGAAATTCAGGATCGAAGAACTCCTCGAGGAAAACGGTGCCCTAAAAGGTGATAAAGTGTATATAGGAGACTTGGAATTCGATTTTGAACCTGACAGGGTTATGGAGTAGCGGCAACCTAAGGGAGGATGCCAGCCATGCAGGGAAGAATCCCGAAGGCAGTGAGAAAAATTGGGATCATGGGAGGAACGTTTGACCCGATTCATTTCGGTCATCTTCTTGCCGCCGAAGAAAGCAGAACCGCTCTTAATCTGGACGAGGTAATTTTTATACCCGCCGGGGATCCTGCCCATAAAAAGGAGCGAAAGACGGCTTCTCCCGAAGACAGGTACGTGATGACCCTTCTGACAACGCTGGGTAATTGCAGGTTTACACCTTCAAGAATAGAGATTGACCGCAAGGAACCGAGTCACACGGTGGATACCCTGCGTGAGATGAGACACTGGTATGCTCCGGAGAAGGTCGTGTTTTACTTTATAACAGGGCTGGATGCCGTCCTGGGAATTACAACATGGAAAGAGCACGAGGCTCTTCCCGGACTCTGCAGGATTGTAGCTGTCAACAGGCCCGGATATGTCCCTCAAAAGCTCGAATCTCTGCCGGAGGAAATGAGGAATGCTATTATCCCTCTGGAAATTCCGCTTCTTTCCATTTCCAGCACGGAAATTCGCCAGAGAATTGAAGAGGGGAGAAGCATTAAATACCTTCTTCCCGAGGCGGTGGAGCAATATATTTACAAAAAAGGGCTCTACGTGAAAAGGCTGGAGGTTTTGAACCCATGAAAATAGTAAAAATTGCCGCCATACTCCTATTAGCCGTATCCTCTGCTTTTGCGGGCGCGGCCATGCGCGTTCGGACTTTCGTCGATCCAAAACCGCAGACCATCAAGGAATCTATCTCTTTCACAGAATCTTCAGGAACGGCAAACATCCTTCTCGTCGGGATTGACGATGTTGATGGAGGAAGAAGGGCTGATGCCATTGCCTTCGCCACTATTGACATTGACAATAAAATAGTCAGGGTTATGTCGATCCCAAGGGATACCCGTGTGCAGATTCCAGGCAAGGGATGGGACAAGATCAACCATGCTTATGCTTACGGCGGCGTTGAGAAGCTTCGGGAAACGGTAATCAACTTTCTGGGTCTTCCAGTGAACTACTATGTACTTGTAAACTATGATTCCTTTCCCTCCATAATTGATCTCATCGGAGGAGTAGAGGTCGACGTTGAACGTCGAATGGTCTACAACGATTACGCCGGCAAACTGTTCATTAACATCCCCAAGGGCTTTCAGAAGCTTGACGGGAAAAACGCTCTTCATTACGTCCGTTTCCGGCATGATGCTATGGGGGACATCGGCAGGGTAAAAAGGCAGCAGGTATTCCTTAAGGCCGTCCTGAAAAAGGTTCAGACACCTGTCATGATACCCAGGATTCCGGAACTGGCCCAGAAAGCCATTGAAATGGTGAACTCCGACATGACACCGGCCCAAGCACTCCAGCTTGTTTCTTACCTTGCAGACCTTTCCGGAGATCATCTGCATTTCTTTACCCTTCCCGGCAAGGCAGCCTACATTTCGAACCTCAGTTACTGGATAGGTGATACGACAGAAGCTTCCGCCATGCTTACGGGAATTCCAGAAAAAACGGAAGGCCCTGTTTCAGGAGATCACGCGTCCGGAAAGTATGAGGCAGCAGACCAGAATGCGGACCTTGATCTTGAATCACTGGTGGGTTCGGTAACCACTCCCGTTTCTGTACTCAATGGAGCAGGAGCTTCGGGCCTTGGCAAGGAGACTGCGACGGCTCTGCAGAAAATCGGCATCGACGTTGCCCATATAGGGAATGCCAAGCACTTCGATTATCACACGACAAGCATACAGGTTCCCGAAAAAGGTTCTGAGGCGGTGCAGAAGACCGCCAGGGCTCTCGGAGAAATCGCTGGGGTTGACAAGAAGGTTATAACGAAAAGTAATTCAGTTCCCCATGTTACAATTATTATTGGTAAAGACAGGGAAAGAGTTTTGAAAAGACTTGGCGGGCTCGTCCGTCAATAGGATTACATCCAGGTAATTTATATACAAATAGAAGAAGAAGGTGAAGGATTGAAAAAGGAAAACCGTCTCAGGGATTTCGAGTACCTGTTTAACGCTCTTGCAGACAAGAGGGGACTTGATATTGTTGCCATGGATTTGGAGGGATCATCGACTATTTCGGATACCTTCGTTCTCGTAACGGCGAATTCGGATGTTCACATGAGCACCCTTAGAGATGCAGCACTTGAGGCACTGCATATAAAAGGGCTTCAGCCCTCGGTTGAAGGATACGACAGTTCCCAATGGCGTCTAATAGATGCGGGCGAAGTGGTTGTTCATGTGTTCAGCAAGTCTGGAAGAGATCATTACAAGCTGGAAAAGCTCTGGGGCGACGCACCGACGTTTCATTTCACCTATGAGGACTGAAAAGAAAAACAGCCGCTTTTTACGGCGGCTGTTTTTTTTTGATGAGTAATGTGTCCTATAATATATCTTATGTTACGTTATGTTTCTCGTGCTGGGGCAACTCGTTATTCTGACGACAGTTTCCTGTAGGTCTCGTAAATGGAAAGAAAAGCGTCCACTTTCAGTGAAGCTCCGCCTACAAGGGCTCCGTGAATATCAGTCTGGGAAAGGAGTTCTCCTGCGTTGGAATCCTTGACGCTCCCTCCGTACAGCACTGGTATTCCCGTTTTGCCGAACCATTCTGCGCTCATCTTTGCCGCGAAGGAACACACTTCCTGAGCATCCTCGGCCCGTGCATTTCTACCAGTCCCTATGGCCCAGACAGGTTCGTAGGCCAGAATGAGATTGTCGGCCTTTTCTCCGGGCACGGCTTCAAAGGCTGACCGGAGCTGTCCCTGCACTACCGGTATTGTCCTTCCGCTTTCCCGTTCTTCCAGAATTTCACCAAAGCAGAGCACCGCTTTCAGACCGATGTCGAGTGCTTTCTTCAATTTCCTGGCGACGATTTCATCAGTATCTCCAAATATGTGACGTCTTTCACTATGACCAACCAGGACATGGGTACAGCCGGCGGACATCACCATATCCATTGACACCGCTCCGGTGAACGCTCCCCTGTCCTCAAAAAAACCGTCCTGAGCTCCTGCAGATACTACGTTCTCCGGAAGGGACTCCAGGACCGCCGGTATGGAGAGAAAGGGAGGAAAGATACAGATGTGCACACGGTCACTTCCGTAGATACTTCCGGTGATGTTTTTTTTCAGGGAGCGGCAAAAATCCGCTCCTTCTTCCGGAAGCATATTCATTTTCCAGTTTCCGTAAAGGTATATTTTTTTCATGTGCAGTCTCCTCTTGATGATTGATCTCTTATTTTTCTGCCAGCAGGGGCATTATTCCAGGAAGCTCCCTGCCTTCGCAGAATTCGAGGCTCGCTCCCCCGCCGGTGGATACATGGGAAACATCCTGGTCAAACCCGAGTTTCTTTGCGGCAGCGGCTGTGTCACCTCCGCCCACTACAGTTACTCCACCGTTTTTCGTGCACCTGGCGACTCCCTCGGCGACTTTTTTTGTCCCAGCTGCGAATAGCTTGTTCTCGAAAACTCCCATAGGGCCATTCCAGAGAACGGTTTTGGCTCCGGCAGTTTTTGACGCAAAAATTTCAGCTGTTTTTGGCCCGATGTCAAGCCCCATGAGCTCCTCCGGAACATCCTCCGCGGGTACAATCCGCTCTCCATGGCTGACATCGAGACCAGAAGCGGCAACCACATCGACAGGAAGCAGTATCTCAACTCCTTTTTCAGCAGCCCTGTCCATCATTTCCCTTGCAAAATCCGCCTTTTCCGCCTCGAAAAGAGATTTTCCGATGTTGGCTCCCCGTGCTTTCAGAAACGTAAAAGCCATGCCTCCCCCGATGAGGATCGAAGTCGCCTTGTCCATGAGATGCTCCACAACCCCGATTTTGTCAGATACTTTCGCTCCGCCGAGAATGAGAACAAAAGGTTTGACAGGGTTCTCGCTCACTGCGGAAAGCATGTTGACTTCTCTTTCAAGGAGAAAGCCGGAGAAGGACGGGAGGTTATTCATGACAGCGCTTGTCGAAGCGTCAGCCCTGTGAGCGGCGCTGAAAGCGTCCATGACGAATACATCGAAGGGTGCCGCCAGTGACTTGGCGAATTGACTGTCATTCTCCTGTTCTTCGGGATGGAATCGGAGGTTTTCAAGCAGAAGGAGGGAACCGGGTTGAAGCGAGGAAAGAGCCTTTTCAACTTCAGGGCCGATGCATTCGCCGCAGAAAGAAACCGGATGACCGAAAACATTTTCGGCAGCGTTGACCACCTGGGAGAGGGACATCTCCGGCACTGTCTTTCCTTTCGGTCTACCAAGATGGGAAATGAGTGCAACCTTCGCTCCCGAGTCGAGCAATGCCGAAATAGTGTCCCTGTGGGCAGAGATTCGCGTAAGATCTCCAACTTCGCCATTCTTGAGAGGAACATTGAAATCGACCCGGAGCAATACTTTTTTGCCCGCTACATCCTGACGGGAAAAAAGGCGCAGTTTCATTGAATATCTTCCTCCTTCCGGAATCTACTGCCTTTTACCGCTGACTGGGGCTAAACCCATGATCTGTTCAAGCTTTTTCCATCGATATTGTACCGTACTTTTACTTGTTGGGGGGGACTGTATTCTGCCGAGCTCTTCCAGGGTAATACTTGGATTGGCAACCCGTGAAATTGCAAGGTTTTTTAGAACCTCTGGCAATGAGCCGAAGCCCGGAGCAGAAATAACGGCTCTTGCGAGTGCGAGCTGTTTTGTTGCGGCATCAAGGGATTTGCGGATATTTGAAGAGTCACAGTTCACAAGCATGTTCGCCCTGTTTCTCATTGACCGAACGATAGCCTTCTCCTCCATGCGGAGAGATGTTTTTGCGAGACCGAACCTGGCAAGAAGGGTTACGATTTCCTCCTGATTGCGGAGGGTAATTTCGTGTCTGCCCTGTACGTATCTCCGACCAAAGGAAAAGCCTCTTTTCCTCAGCATGGAGGCTGCAGTGTGCTCCGTTTCCTTGGAGGGAATACGTAAACTGAGATAATAGCCACTCCGGGGGATATACAGTGATCCGCAGCTTCCCCATAAACCAAAAAGCCAGTCCGGGCGTTTCCTTTCAAAATGGAAAGATTCTTCTGCATTGGTTTCAAGAAGAAAAAAAAGAGTCTCGGGAAGGCAAATAAAAACCTTTCCCTTCAGTGATCTCGGAATACTCAGTAGAGAAGGAAAATCATGGATGGCAGACAGGGCCGCTTCTCCCCAGAGTTTTGTCAGCCGGCGGAAAATCCACAGCCTGCTGCTGGACAGCAGCAGGCGTTCTTCAGACTTTTCAGCAGTACTCATCCCCTGGAAAATCCCCCGGATTTCCTGGACCGCCTCTCCCCTGCCTTTGGGAGGCACTGTCAGCCATTCGTCCCACATAAACGAAGAAAGTGTCTTACAGAAATCTGTGTAAGCCAAGGGAATCAATCCTCTTTCAGTTCACGGCAAAGACGAATCAAAAAATGGGAGAGTGCCTGCCCGTCATGCCGAAGAAGGGAGCCTTCAATGATTTGGGTGAAATTTCCTTCGAGAAGGATACATCCCATTTCATCAAGTTCCGCTTTGTCCCTGTCTGTTGCCAGCAGAGGGACGGCCCCCTCATTTCCATATTTTTCAATGAGGTGGGCAGGGATTTCCCCGGCATTGGCTATGACATAGTCCGGGGGCATGCCCATTGCAGAGGCAATCCAACGGACATGATCCGCCAGTGAGAATCCTTCTGTTTCGCCCGGCTGCGTCATGAGGTTGCAGATGTACACCTTGGGGACGGCCGTATTTTTGAGCCTTTCCGCCACTCTTGAAATAAGGAGGTTCGGAATGACGCTGGTAAAAAGGCTTCCTGGGCCGAGAACAAGTATCTCAGCCTCGTCGATGGCATGAAGAACGTCACTGACCGGCCTTGCGTCCAGAGGTTCGAGCCAGATCCTTTTGATTTTGCTGCCATGTTCAGAAACAGCAAGTTCTCCTTTTATTCTTTCCCCGCCGATGGTTTCCGCAACAAGGGAGACAGCTTCCGTTGTTACCGGGAGCACCCGTCCCCTGATGGCGAGAAGATTGTTCATCTCCTCAACGGCGCGCCGGAAATCGCCGAACTGCTCCGAAATGGCGAGAAGCATAAGATTTCCCAGGCTGTGACCTGCAAGTCCCCCCCTGTCAAAACGGAAATCGAGAAGCCTTCTCAGAGAGCTGTCGTTTTCCGCGAGGGCTACGATACAGTTTCGTACATCTCCTGGGGGGAGGACTCCCCATTCTTCACGAAGTCTGCCGGAACTGCCTCCTTCGTCGGTAACTGTAACAACAGCGACAATATTTCGAGTGAAGCTCTTTAGGCCGCGAAGGAGTGTGGAGAGACCAGTTCCTCCTCCGAGTGCAACTACGTAGGGCCCCATCGACAATCTGTACTCGACTGCCCGGGAAATAGCGGCCTTTTGTTTCCTGGAGGAACCAAAAAAGGAGGAATTTTCAGACCTATCTTTGAATCGAAGCAGAATGGCCATGATAAGCGCGGTTAAAAAACCAAGGAAATAGGCCAGAATGCTGTCCATGATCACCAGCCCTGTTCTCTCTCTATGTCCCTGTGCCTGAGAGAGCACATTCCGCCGGACGACTGAAAATGGGAAACAAGTCTTTCAGCCACTGCGACTGAACGGTGCCGTCCTCCGGTACAGCCGATCCCAATGTGGAGGTGTGATTTGCCAGTGCCCTGGTACAAGGGAATGACATGTTCCAGAAAGGATACCAGTTTCTCCCAGAACCCTTTTGCCTCTGCTGTATTCCAGATGTGCTCCTGTACTTTTCTTTCCTTTCCCGAAAGACTCTGAAGTTCCGGAATATAGTAAGGATTGGAAAGAAAACGTACATCAAAAAGAAAGTCGCAGTCTGCCGGAGGACCGTATTTGAAACCAAAGGAGGTGAAAATGAGAAAATCCTGGGAAGAAGGGCCGCAAAGCTCGGAAAGAAGCTTCTTTCTGATTTGCGGAAGGGAGAGCCCTGATGTGTCGAGGATTATGTCAGATAGTTCAAGAATTGGCTTTAATCGACTCCGTTCTCTGGAAATACCATCGAGAAACGTCCCCTCATCGTGAAGAGGATGTCGCCTTCGCGTGGTTTCAAAACGGGATAGAAGAGCCTTGTCTGAGGCATCAAGAAAAAGAACGCTCACCTGGGCAATCTGGGTTTTTAAAGCAGAGACCGCTGTCGGAAAATCATCCAAAAGTGTGTCGCCCCGTACGTCCACCACTGCGGCAACACCGTTTCTCACGGCTGCCCTGTGTTTTTCAAGTAATGTCATGAGCTGGGAAAGCAGAGCGGGAGGAATGTTGTCGATGGCGAACATTCCCTGGTCTTCAAGAACTTTCAGAGCAGTCGATTTTCCTGCCCCCGACATTCCGGTGAGAATGACGCACTTTTTCACGCCCTGGAAATCACTGTCCAATAAAACTACCTCCGTTTCCCTTCTTCCGGAAACCGGAAGGGGCACATTTTCTAACTAGGGAGAGCCGCACTCTCCATCCCATCCGCGGAGTATCTCTATGCCGTG
>CAZJAR010000010.1:0-4404 GCA_964543785.1 uncultured Synergistaceae bacterium
GTATCCTTTTCATATCAAGTGTCTGCATAGCTACCACCAAGCCTCGTTTCCATCAGTTTGCAGCATGTATCTTCCTTTGCTTCCGCCGCTACCAGCGGTAATGAGCGAACGCGCGGTTTGCTTCCGCCATTTTGTGGGTGTCTTCCTTTTTCTTTATGGAACTGCCTTCACCCTTGTAGGCATCCATAAACTCCCTGGCAAGCCGCTCGGCCATGGGCATTCCCTTTTTGGCCCTGGAATAGTTAAGCATCCAGCGGATGCAGAGGACCTGCGCGCGCTCGGCAGGAACTTCCACGGGAACCTGGTACGTGGCGCCGCCGACTCTGCGCGGACGGACTTCAACAAGGGGCCGGACGTTGTCCATGGCCTTCTTGAAGACCTCAAAGGGTTCTGTGTTCAGCTTTTCCCCGGCGATATCAAGCGCCCGGTACATGATTTTCTCAGCTACGCTCTTCTTTCCTTTCCGCATCAGGCTGTTGATGAACTTGGCCAGTGCGGTGCTGCCGAATTTTGTATCCGGCAGGCTCTGACGCTTTTTGACATGCCCCTTACGCGGCATAGGTCAACCCCTCCTCAAAAAAAAAGCTCGAGCACCAAAAACCCTTATTTGGGTCTCCTGGCGCCGTACTTGGAACGGGATCTCTTGCGATTCTCCACGCCCCCACAGTCAAGGGTCCCCCGGATAATGTGGTAACGGACACCGGGAAGGTCCTTCACTCGCCCGCCCCTGACAAGGACCACTGAGTGCTCCTGCAGGTTATGGCCGATTCCGGGGATGTAGGATGTTACCTCGATCCCGTTGGTGAGGCGGACACGGGCAACCTTTCTCAAAGCCGAGTTGGGCTTCTTGGGGGTCACGGTGTACACACGGGTGCAGACACCTCTCCGCGCAGGATTTCCCTGCAGTGCAGGAGCGTCGGTCTTCCGCTTCTTTTCCTCGCGGCCATGCCGGATAAGCTGGTTAATAGTCGGCACACAACTTCCTCCTTCCATTTGTTCTTTTCTATCGGGCTTTCAGGCCCGTTTATCTTTCAATTCCCGCGACTGAGGCTCCGCGGCTTATGGCGCATGCTCTGCCAAGCCGGACCATATCGCTGACTCTTTCCACGGGAATTTCCTGTCTCCGCGCTTCTGTCTCGAGAGGGCCGACCATGGCCGGGTCGGCATCCTCGGCAATAAAAAGTTTCGCTAACCTTCCTGCTTCAAGCTTTCGTCTCACCTGGCGCTCTCCCGTGACTCGCTCGGGAACTGCCAGCTCGTTTAAAGGCAAAAAGATCCCTCCTGTGCAAAAGCACCAAGGAATAATAACAAAAGGGCGGGATTTGTGTCAAGCTCGACTTTTCCCGCCCTTGTCCGTGTTTGTATTTTATTCAGTCTCTATTCCTGCACCGCTGCCTTCTCCGGGGACGGTTTCGCCGGTGAGACCCGTATCCCCCGGAAGCCTTCGACACCCGTTCCGGCGGGAATGAGGTGACCGATTATCACGTTCTCTTTCAGGCCCTCGAGGGGATCGATTTCCCCCTTGACGGCCGCTCCGGCCAGGACCTGTGCCGTCTGCTGGAAGGAGGCCGCGCTCAGGAAGCTGTCCGTGGCAAGGGCCGCCTTGGTTATGCCGTGAACGAAGGGCTTCACTTTCGGTCCTTCGCGAAGCTTCCGGACAAAGGTTACCCTCTGGATAATCTTCTTTTCATCCTTGCGTGGGGCCCCCATGGGGCGGACGACCACTTCCTGGATGTCGGGGCACCCGGCAAGGGCATCGATCACCGACTGGTTGACCTCCGCACCCGCATCGGCTATGAGGGATCCCATACGGTCTGTGACGGGTTCGAGGAGAACCTTGCCATAGATTTTTGCAGACAGCAAATCCCGGAGGAAGCGGTCCCTGGAGAATATGGAACCGTCGATTTCTATGGCGGAAACTGAACCGTCGAGAATCCCCTTGATGATGGATCCATCCACAAGCTGGGGAATATCGGGAATTGCGTCGCCGTCCCGGTCGATGGCCTGTGTCAGGGGCTTTCCCCATTTGTCCTTGAGGCTCTCTTCAAGCTTGTCGGGTACGTTCACCCGTTCCACCGTATGCCACAGCATAATGGTGGGAATGTTGAGCTCCCTGCACCGTGCTGCGTCCTTCGCCGTGAAGACCCTGTCGGCTTTCGCGATGAGCTCATCGTCCGCAATGATGTCCTCGGCAAGATACACGCCGTCGGCAAGCTTCTCCAGAATCTCACTGTCACGGATGAGCAGCGGGGTGGGGTCGTCTGCGGTGATGATCCCGAGCTGCCCCAGGGTCAGGTGGGTTCCTGCGGCAATTTCCTTGCCATCGGAGGAGGTAAAGGGCGTGATCAGGTCCATGCCCTCCATCTGCTTTCTGAAGGCCGCCTCACCGACAATAAGGGTGACAGGAATGCCTTCCTCGTCGTCCACCGTCACGGAGGAGATCATCATCCCCGGACGGAGGAGAGTCTGTATGGCTTCTTCGTCAAGGGGGGCGCCGATGTACCTGGCTACAGATTCGTTGAGCTTCTGGGCGGACACGTCACGGAGAACCCGGCCGGTAAAGATCCGAACCGCTTCGTTGATGTTCTCCTCGTTTTCCTTCCCTATCTGCCCCATCTCCCCGTCGATATCGTCGGTCCACACGAGGTCGCCCGCCACAAAGGAGGTATCGCCCTCCTCGGTGATCTTGACCCTGTTCACCGGGGCAACTTTCCTCAGAATGACCTCGATGTGCTTGTTGTTGATGGACACGCCCTGGGAGCGGTAGACTTCCTGGATTTCATCCACAAGCGCCCGCTGAACAGCTTCGATCCCCTCCACCTCAAGGAGCTGCTGGGGGTCCACGTTGCCCTCGGTGAGCTTGTCGCTCTTCCTGACTTCATCCCCCTCTTTGATGAGAAGGTTCTGGCTGATGGGGATGTTATAGGTTGTCTTTTCTTCGGTCTCGCCGATCTCGGAGGAAATTATGACCTTCCGCTTGCCCTCCATGACACGGATTTCCGTGACCTTGCCGTCCACACCCGCGAGATAGGCCACCTTTTTGGGACGACGGACTTCGAAGAGCTGCTCGATCCGGGGAAGACCCTGGGTTATGTCCTCGCCGGTAAGACGCACGCCGCCCGTGTGGAAGGTCCGCATGGTGAGCTGGGTGCCCGGCTCTCCGATGGACTGGGCTGCCACCACCCCCACGGCCTCGCCCATGGGGACTTCCTTCCTGGTGGCCAGGTCCATGCCGTAGCACACCTGGCACACGCCGTGCCGGAGGCCGCAGGTCAGGGGACTCCGCACCCACACCGATTCGATCCCGGTACGTTCAATCCGTTCGGCGGCCTCAACGGAAATGCACTCGCCCTTTGCGGCGATCACTTCTCCTGATGCGGGATCGCATATATCGTTCAGCACGGTACGCCCGTAGATCCTTTCTGAAAGGGGGATCATGATCTTGCCGTCCTGCTTCAGGGGCTCGATGCAGATCCCCTGGTCGGTGCCGCAGTCATGGTCAGTGATGATGAGGTCCTGGGCCACGTCCACAAGGCGCCTCGTGAGGTACCCCGACTTGGCCGTCCTGAGGGCGGTGTCGGCGAGGCCCTTCCGGGCGCCGTGGGTGGAGATGAAGTACTCGAGCATGTTCATCCCCTCGCGGAAGTTCGCCGTGATGGGATAGTCGATGATCCGCCCCGACGGGTCGGACATGAGGCCGCGGATGCCGGCCATCTGCCCCATCTGGCTCCGGCTTCCCCTTGCGCCGCTGTCGCTCATCATGCGGATGGAGTTGGTGTGCTCCATGTGGTCCACGATGCTGTCCGCTATGGTTCGCGATTTCTCCGACCAGAGGCTTTCCTTCTGGAAGAGATATTCGTCCTGGGTCAGGATGCCCATGTTGTATTCGGACTTGAGCTCCTCGTCCTGTTCCATGGCCTGTTTCGTGAGCTCGACCTTCTCGGGGGGGATGATGATGGACTGGACGCCGAAGCTTATGCCGCTCCTGGTTGCCCAGCGATAGCCGAGCATCTTGATGTCGTCCAGCATCGTCACCATGGCAACCCGGTTCACCATGTCGTAGGCCCTGTCGAGGATAAAACCGAGGTCTTTCTTCCCGAGCTGGCGGTTGACGAACTGAAGACCCTCGGGAAGAATGCTGTTGAAGATGACCCGCCCGGGGGACGTCTCGATCCACTTGTCCTCCCCTTCCCACTCGGGAAGTTTCCGAAGCCGTATTGGAGTATCCAGCTTCACAGCACCATGGTTGAAGGCCACGAGCACATCGTCGAGACTGGAGAAGTGCGGAGGCTCCTCTCCTTCAGTCCTTTCCCTCATGTCGGTGAGGTAGTATATGCCCAGCACGATGTCCTGGGTAGGAGTCATGACGGGACGGCCGCTCGCCGGTGAGAGCAGGTTGTTCGC
>CAZJAR010000010.1:4414-4928 GCA_964543785.1 uncultured Synergistaceae bacterium
GAAGCGTGGGGGCCCGGTTCAGCATGACGGGGTGGTCCTTGATGATTTCCTCGAGGATACCCCAGATTTCCTCCCTGCCCCGCTCGATGAGACGCTTGGCGCTCTTCACGTTGGGGGCCAGGTTCCTCTCAACGAGCTGGCGGATGACGAAGGGCTTGAAAAGCTCCAGGGCCATCTGTTTCGGCAGGCCGCACTGGTAGATTTTGAGCTGGGGGCCGATGACGATGACGGAGCGGCCGGAGTAGTCGACACGCTTCCCAAGGAGGTTCTGGCGGAACCGTCCCTTCTTGCCCCGGAGCAGGTCCGTGAGGCTCTTGAGGGGCCGGTTGCCGGCGCCCAGCACCGCCTTGCCCATGCGGCCATTGTCGATGAGGGCGTCCACTGCCTCCTGGAGCATGCGCTTTTCGTTGCGGATAATGATCTCGGGAGCTTTGAGCTCCTGGAGCTTCTTCAGCCGGTTGTTCCTGTTGATTACCCTCCTGTACAGGTCGTTGAGGTCAGACGTGGCGAACCG
>CAZJAR010000010.1:4938-6348 GCA_964543785.1 uncultured Synergistaceae bacterium
CCATGGGGCGCAGGTCGGGCGGGATGACCGGCAGGACCTCAAGTATCATGGACTTGGCGGTCGACTTGCTCTTTCTGAAGTCCTCCGCCACCTGGAGGCGCTTGATGAGCTTCCGTTTCTTCTGGCCGGTGCTTTCTGATACTTCCTCCCGAAGAGCCGAACCAAGCTGGTCGAGGTCGATCTGCCCAAGGAGTGCCTGGACGCCTTCAGCTCCGATTCCCGCCCGAAATTTCTTGTCGTAGGCGGCGCAGAGGTCATATTCCCTCTCGAGGATGATATCCGCAGGTGTGAAGGGTGAGATGCCCTCCTCGATAACAACGTAGCAGGGATCTTCCACGGTGATGACTTCCTGCTGGGCGGTGAACCTCCCGACGAATTTCTGGCTGTAGAGCCGGAATTCGCTCTCGGAGAGGACATCTCCCTTGGCAAAGGGAAGGTGCACGGCGGCCGTGACAACGAAGGCCTCCTGGTTCCCGGCCATGGCCCGGTCGATCTCGAAGGTGTCTCCGTGGCGCTTCCGGTGACGCTCAACTTCAGACGCCGATACCACGGCACCAACAGCACACGAAGGGTCATCCGGAATAGTGACGAAGGTGAATGCGGTCTCCACCTTGAAACTCTCGTCGCCGTACTCCGTCTTGAACCTGGAAACCTGGGAGGCGGTAAGAAGGTCACCCTCGTTCACCGGCACATCATCCACGCTTACTATGCGGAAGGCCTCCTCGGCCTTGAACTTGGGGTCGTAATGGCTGTGAATCCTCACTTCGCTCTCGGAAAGAAGGGCCCCTTTCCGGGCAAGGTCAAGCCTCCGGCCCTCCATGACCACCTTGTAGGCGGCCTCCCGCTGTCGGGTGGGAGCGAAGTAGACGACCTTCTCCAGATCCTTGGTGGTGCAGCCCAGGAGCAGGCTCAGCCTGCTGGGGATGCCCCGGAGGTACCAGATGTGCACCACAGGCGCGGCGAGCTCGATGTGCCCCATGCGCTCCCTGCGGACCCTGTTGTCGGTCACTTCCACGCCGCAGCGGTCACATACGATCCCCTTGAACTTGGGACCGCTGCGCTTGTATTTTCCGCAGGCGCACTCATAGCTCTTGGTGGGGCCGAAGATGCGCTCGCAGAAGAGCCCGTCCTTTTCTGGCCGGAGGGTCCGGTAATTGATGGTCTCGGGCTTCTTCACCTCTCCGCTGGAGAGTTCCCGTATTCTTTCCGGGCTTGCGAGCTTGACCCGCACCCCGAGTATTTCCCTTCGGGCCATCAGTCTTCATCCCCTTCTACAATGGACATACCTTCAGGAAGCTCTTCGCCGAAGAGCATTTCCTCGGGAATCAATTCTTCCATTTCTTCTTCTCCAAATACGGCATCGTGCTTTTCCTTTTCTTTATCCTTTTCTTTATCCTTTTCTTTATCCTT
>CAZJAR010000010.1:6448-42214 GCA_964543785.1 uncultured Synergistaceae bacterium
CGGCATCGTGCTTTTCCTTTTCTTTATCCTTTTCTTTATCCTTTTCTTTATCCTTATCCTTGTCTTTATCCTTTTCAGGCGGCTGATCCCCGAAGACCGGGCGCTCCCTGGGAGAAGAGTACCTCCCCATCGGGGGCTCATCATCATCCTCGTCCATAAGCAGTTCGCCGATGACACCATCGCTGTACTTCACTTCAACGTCGAGACCAAGTCCCTGGAGTTCCTTTACGAGAACCCTGAAACTCTCAGGTACGCCAGGTTTGGTGAGGTTCTGTCCCTTGACTATCCGCTCGTAGGTTTTGAGCCTTCCCCTGATGTCGTCAGATTTGACGGTGAGCATCTCCTGGAGGATGTTTGCAGCGCCGTAGCCCTCAAGGGCCCAGACTTCCATCTCCCCGAAACGCTGGCCGCCGAACTGGGCTTTGCCTCCCAGGGGCTGCTGGGTGATGAGGCTGTAGGGCCCTATGGACCGGGCATGAATCTTGTCGTCCACAAGGTGGATAAGCTTGAGCATGTACATGCAGCCCACGGTGACCTTCTTTTCGAAGGCATCTCCGGTGCGGCCGTCGTACAGGGTGATCATTCCGTCGGAGGTGAGCTCCGGATACTTGTCTTTGCTGAGCTGTTCCAGCAGGTCAAAGATTTCCTTCTCCTTGGCCCCTTCAAAGACGGGAGTAGCTACCTTCCAGCCGTTCTGGAAAGCCACGAATCCCATTATGGTCTCCAGCACCTGGCCGAGGTTCATCCGGCTGGGAACGCCGAGGGGGTTGAGCACCACGTCCACGGGTGTGCCGTCAGGAAGATAGGGCATATCTTCCACGGGGAGTATCCTGGAGACGACGCCCTTGTTTCCGTGCCGGCCCGCCATCTTGTCGCCCACGGTAATCTTCCTGAGCTGGGCAACGTAGATCTTGACCACCTTGTTGACACCCGGGCTGAGAGCATCGGGACTGTCGGCCCTTGTCATCTGCTTCACGGCAACGATCTTGCCCCGTGCACCGTGGGGTACCTTGAGGGATGTGTCCCGGACCTCCCTGGCCTTCTCTCCGAAGATGGCCCGAAGAAGCTTTTCCTCGGGCGTCTGGTCCGACTCTCCTTTGGGAGTGACCTTTCCGACGAGGATATCGCCGGCGTTGACTTCAGCTCCGACACGGACGATACCGTCCTCGTCAAGGTTCTTGAGCATGTCCTCGCCAACGTTCGGGATATCCCGGGTAATTTCCTCGGGACCGAGCTTCGTGTCACGGGCTTCGATTTCGTATTCTTCTATGTGGATGGAGGAATAAAAGTCCTCCTTCACAAGCCGTTCGCTGAGGAGGATGGCATCCTCGAAGTTGAATCCTTCCCAGGGCATGAAGGCGACGATGACGTTCCTCCCGAGGGCGAGTTCTCCGCCCTCCGAGGCCTGTCCGTCGGCAATGATCTGCCCCTTCGACACTTCGGCTCCCTTGTGGACTATAGGCTTCTGGTGAATGACCGTGCCCTGGTTCGACCTCCGGAACTTGACAAGGGGATAGATGTGGGACTCCGCTCCCTTTCTGATTTCGATCCGCGTGGAATCCACGTACTCGACCACGCCGTCCTTCACTGCCACCACGCAGGAACCGGAATCCTTGGCGATGCGGTGCTCCACTCCGGTACCGACCACGGGGGCCTCGGGAGCGATGAGGGGCACAGCCTGGCGCTGCATGTTCGAGCCCATGAGGGCACGGTTGGCGTCGTCGTGCTCGAGGAAGGGGATGAGCGCCGTGGACGCCGAGACGATCTGTTTGGGGGAGACATCAAGGAAGTTCACTTCTTCCCTGGGAATAGTGACGATGTTCCCCTGGTACCGGGTAAAGCACTGCTCTTCTTTGATGAGTCCTTCTTCATCTACGGGGGTGTTTGCCATTCCGACGAAAACGTTGTCCTCCTCGTCTGCTGACAGGAAGACAATTTCTCCCGTCAAACGGCCGTTTTCCACCTTTCTGCGGGGGGTGATGAGGAAACCGTACTCGTTAAGGCGGGCATAGGTCGCCAGCGACGTCACAAGGCCGATGTTCGGACCTTCCGGCGTCTCGATGGGGCAGACCCGGCCGTAGTGTGTATAGTGGACGTCCCGGGCCTCGAACCCGGCCCGTTCCCTGGACAGGCCGCCGGGTCCCAGGGCTGAGAGCCTGCGCCTGTGGGTCACTTCGGCAAGGGGGTTCGTCTGGTCCATGAACTGGGAGAGCTGCCCCGAGCCGAAGAACTCCCGGAGAGAGGCGGCGATGGGGCGCACGTTGATCAGGTCCCGGGCCATGGCATTGGCCAGGTCGGGGATGGTGGTCATCCTCTCCTTGGCTATGCGCTCCATGCGGAGCAGGCCGATGCGGATCTGGTTCTGGAGCAGTTCGCCCACGGAACGCACCCGGCGGTTGCCGAGATGGTCGATATCGTCGTCCATCCTCTCGGGGTTTCTCAGGTCGATGATGCCCCTGATAATGCTTACCAGGTCTTCCTTTGTGAGGAGCCGCATCTCCTCGGGAATCTCCAGGCCGAGCTTGCGGTTCATCTTGTACCGGCCCACGCGGCCGAGATTGTACCTGCGCGGATCGAAAAAGAGCGTGTGGACGTATTCCCTGGCATTTTCTATCCTGGCGGGCTCATTGGGACGGAGCTTCCGGAACAATTCCACCATGGCCTCATCAGTATTGAACGCTCCGTCTTTTTCAAGGGTGGATGCAACGGCGATATCAACATCCCAGACCCGCACTTTCGTCCTGCCCATGCTCCAGAGCTTCTCGAGATGTTCCTTGGTGATGGTCCTGTTCCGGGGCAGCACAGTCACGCCGTCCTGATCAAGGACGGACTCAGCTGAAAGCATTCCCTTGACCTCATCCTCGGTAACATCCTTCTCGACCGTCTTCGCATCGAAGAGGTCGAGGACGCCCTCGTTGGTGGAGGCGCCGAAAATTTTCAGCAGGAGGGTGGCAGGAATTTTCTTTCTGTTGTCGATGTTCACGGAAATAAGATCCCCTGGGGTCAGGCTGAACTCCAGCCATGCGCCGCGGTCGGGGATGATTTTGGCAGAATAGGCCTCCTGGCCGGGAATCTGTTCATCCTTGGTGAAATAGACCCCTGCGGACCGGGCGAGCTGGTTGACCACAACACGCTCCGTTCCGTTGATGATGAAGGTGCCCCTTCCCGTCATCAGGGGAAAGTCTCCGAGGAAGATCTCCTCTTCCTTCATTTCCTTCGTCTTTCGGTTCACCAGCCGGATGGTGGCCCGTATGGGGCGCGACCAGGTAAGGTCCCGCTGGCGGGATTCCTCTTCCTCCGTGGAGGGCTCGTCGAGAAGATACCTGACGAACTCGAGGGCGAATGAGCCGTCATAGCTTTCGATGGGAAACACTTCGTGGAGCAGTTCCTGCAGTCCCTGCGGAACCCGCACCTCCGGAGCGGCGTTTTCCTGATAGAACCAGTTGTATGAGTCGCGCTGGACCTCGATCATGTCGGGAATCTCGACGAGATCCCGAGCGCGTCCGAAGGTCAATCTCTGGCGCTCGCTGCTGACGGGGACAAATTCGGCCATGAACCTTATGACCTCCCTGAAAAGATTGGTGGGAAATGAGTACTGACAAATAGAAAAGATAACAAAAAGGTCGCATTATGTCAACGGACATAATACGACCTTTATACAAAAGGTTGCTCTTTTTTTGTTATGGTGCCGAGGCGGGGACTCGAACCCCGACAGGCTATCGCCCACTAGAACCTGAATCTAGCGCGTCTACCAATTCCGCCACCCCGGCCTGAATCACGAGGGTAATTTTAGCAAGGCCCGGAGCCTTTGGCAAGCCTTATTTTTCGGTCCCGGCATTCTTCTCTTCAAAAGAGGCTCTTTCAAGGCGGTCCCGCAGGGCAAGGCCTATGCCGGCTTCGTCCGAAGGCCGCTGGGCGACGATAACCGCGGCACCCGATGACTCAAGAATCCGGAGGGCATGGAACAGCCCCCTGGCGTAATTTTCCGGCGTGGAAAACCGGAGTGAAAGTTCTTCGTCCGTCTCGCCCGGAGCAAAGAGAATGTCCGGTCCATCCAGTCCGAGCCAGGCAATCCGCCCGCCGGCGGAAAGAGCCCTCTCCCTTGCCCCGGGACCATCATGCAGGAGCAGAGGAATCGACGGCGCATAGTGACGGTACCTGGTTCCCGGAGACCTGCGGACATTGCCCCCGGAACGGACCACGCGTTTTCCCGTCCTGGCCTCGATTTCCTCCACGGAACATCCTCCCGGCCGGAGAAGGACCATCTGCTCCCCCGTAAGGTCCAGCACTGTGGATTCCAGCCCCACCGAAGCGGGGCCTCCATCCAGAACCAGGTCCACCCTGTCTCCGAGATCAGAAGCAACGGTCCTCGCGTCGGTCGGGCTTGGCCTCCCGCTTGAGTTGGCACTCGGAGCCGCCACAGGCACAGCCGCCGCCGCGATCAGGGCAAGAGCGACGGGGTGTGAGGGCATCCGTACCGCCACGGTGTCGAGACCGGCCGTCACCTCCGGCGGAACCGTTCCCCGGGAGGGAAGGACAAGTGTCAGCGGGCCGGGCCAGAACAGCTTCATGAGTTCCCTTGCCTTCTCCGGAATCCTGGCGGCCATCTCTACGTCCATCGGAGAGGAAAAATGCAGGATCAGGGGATTGTCGGCAGGACGCCCCTTGGCGGCGTAAATTTTCGCCGCTGCCGCCGGGTCGAGTCCGTTCGCCCCAAGACCGTAGACGGTCTCCGTGGGAAAGGCGACGAGGCGGCCGCCGCGCAGAAGTTCCGCAGCCTCTCCTATGGTCTTCGGATCCGGGTTCCAGGGATCCACGGCGAGAATGCGGGGAAAAGTCACTCCGCCTCACCTCCGGAGAAACGTGACAGAAAGGCCCGCCGGAACTCCGGGAACCGTCCCTCGAGGATGGATGCACGCATTTCTTCGCCGAGCCGGATGAGAAACCGGAGGTTGTGCCAGCTGCACAGCCTCGAGGCGAGGATCTCTCCGGAACGATAGAGGTGGCGGATATAGGCCCTGGTGAAAGTCCGGCAGGCGTAGCAGCCGCATTCCGGTTCCACGGGGGTAAAATCCCGCTCGTACTGCTTTTTCTTGATGTTCAGCGCGCCGGAGGAAGTGAAGAGGGTGCCGTTTCGTCCGTTTCTCGTCGGAAGGACGCAGTCAAACATGTCTATGCCCCTTGCCACTCCCTCCACGAGGTTGTCAGGCCGCCCGACGCCCATGAGGTACCGGGGCTTGCCCGAGGGGAGCACGCCCTTCAGGCTGTCGAGGATGCGGTACATGTCCTCGTGGGGTTCCCCCACTGACAATCCTCCCACAGCATAGCCGGGAAAATCCAGGGGAATGATGTCCTCAGCCGAACGGAGCCTGAGGTCCTCCCAGACAGATCCCTGGACGATTCCGAACAGGGCCTGCCGCTGCTCCCCCTGCCATTCCCGGGCGTGGGCCTCTTTCGACCTGGCGGCCCAGAGGGCCGTGCGCCGCACCGCCCCTTCCGCATCCTCCCGTGAGCAGGGCCATGGCGCGCACTGGTCGAAGCACATGGCAATGTCGCTGCCAAGCTTTTTCTGCACTGACATGGACCATTCAGGGTTCATGACATGGGCCGTCCCGTCGAGATGAGATCTGCACCAGACCCCCTCGTCGGCAATCCGGTTGAGGGTGGAGAGGGAAAAGACCTGGAAGCCGCCGCTGTCCGTAAGGATGGGCCTCTTCCACTGCATGAAGCTGTGAAGTCCCCCTCCTTCAGCGACGATGTCAGCCCCTGGCCGGAGATAGAGATGGTACGTGTTGGACAGTATGATCTGCGCTTCCATCTCCTCGAGCTCGAAGGGTGCCATGGCCTTCACGGTGGCCTGGGTCCCCACGGGCATGAAGACCGGGGTTTGTATCTCTCCCCGGGGGGTGCGGAGGGTTCCCGCCCGGGCCCCGGTGACGGGGCAGACAGCGTCAAGAGTGAAGCTGAAGGCCTTGTCCGGGGCGTTCATCGTCCCGCCTCCCCCCCGGCGCAGGGATCGCCCCACCGGAAGAGCCGGGCCGCGTTGGCGGACACTGTCCGGGCCAGCTCCTCCAGGGAGACGCCCCGGACTTCCGCCGCCGTTTCGTAAACCAGCTTCACGAAGGCGGGCTCGTTGGTTTTTCCCCTGTACGGAACGGGGGCCAGCCAGGGGGAATCGGTCTCAAGCAGAATCCGATCCGCCGGCAGGGTACGGAACAAGTCCCGGAGCCCTTCGTTCCGGGCGAAGGTGAGGGGTCCGGCGAAGGAGAGGCAGTACCCCGCCTCGAGAAAGAAAGCCGCGTCCTCCTCCGTGCCGGAGAAGCAGTGGATGACTCCCGTGGTTGCCGAGGCTCCCTCTTCCCGGAATATGCTGATGATGTCCCCGTAGGACTCGCGGCCGTGGACCACCAGGGGCAGCCCCGATTCGATGGACCAGCGGATATGGGCCCGGAAGGCTTCCTTCTGCTGCTCCCTGGGCGAATGGTCGTAATGATAATCAAGTCCCGTCTCGCCAACTGCGACCACCCGGGGAGAGGAGGCAAGCTCCGCAAGCTCCGGAGGAATGCCTTTCCCCTCAACGGAGCAGGAGGGAATGGATGAGGCGTCGTGGGGATGCACCCCCACGGCTGCAAAGACCCCGAGGGAGCTGTATTTCCCGGCTGTGGCCACCGCCATGACGCTCGTGGGTATGGTGCTTCCCGCAAGGAGCATCCTGGCCACCCCCGCAGCCGCAGCTCTTGCGAAGACGGCTTCCGCGTCGGCGTACCCGTCCCGCCCCTCGATGACGTGACAGTGGGTGTCCGCCAGAATGGGACAGGTCATTTTTCTGTCGTTATTTTCCATGATAGCTTCCTCTTTTTCTCTTAAAAAACCGGGAGTCTCCGGCCGCTCCGCCGGAGACTCCCGGAAAATCCGTCCGGAACGCGAGCGCTCAGCTGACCCTGCAGCCCAACGGAATATCCCTGTCGGGAGTCAGGAGGGAAAGGGTAGTCTTCTTTCCGTCGCCGGCGGCCAGGAGCATGCCGTTGCTCTCCACGCCGCAGAGCTTCGCCGGCTTCAGGTTGGCCACTACGACGATTCTCTTGCCCACAAGCTCTTCAGGCGTGAAGAACTCCTTGATCCCGGAGACGATGGTGCGCTTCTCATACCCGAGATCGACGGAGAGCTTGTACAGCTTCTTCGACTTGGGGATCTCCTCCACCGTGAGAATCTGCGCCACCCTGAGCTCCACGGCCCGGAAGGCGTCTATGTCCACGGCATCCTCGTGCTCCGAAGGAATCTCCGGCGCAGGTGCCGCCGCAGCGGGAGCGGCTTTCTCCTCATCCCTGGCAGCCTTGTCCTTCTTCCATTCGTTCATGTCGATCCGGGGAAAGAGCACCTTGCCCTTGTTCACCTTCAGGCCTGGTGTTCTCTCGCCCCAGATGAAGCTGTCGATGGCAACCGCCTGGGGGTCACCATCCAGGCCGAGCTGCTCCCACAGGCGGGCCGCGGTGTCGGGGACGAAGGGAGCCACGAGAAGGGTGCTGAGCCTGAGAACGTCGAAGAGGGTATTGAGCACTCTCTGAAGGTCCTCTTCCTTCCCTTCCTTGGCGAGTTTCCAGGGCATGGTCTCGTCGATGTACTTGTTGCCCCTGCCGATGAGCGCCCAGATGGACTTCAGGGCCTCGTCGAAGGCAAAATCGGAGATTTTTTCGTCCACGTCACGCACAGTTTTGGCGGCAAGTCCGGCAATTTCCTTTTCGAGCCGCCCTGCCGGGCCGGAGGCCGGAAGGACACCCCCGCAGAAATTGTCCACCATCTGGAGAGTCCGGTTGAGAAGGTTGCCCAGGTCGTTGGCGAGGTCGGAGTTGATCCTCCCCACCAGGGCCGCTTCCGAGAAGTCGCCGTCAAGGCCGAAGGGGACTTCCCGCAGGAGGAAATAGCGGAAGGGATCCCGTCCGTAGCGCGCCACCATCTCGAAGGGATCCACCACGTTGCCCCTCGATTTGGACATCTTCTCCCCCTCCACGGTCCACCAGCCGTGGGCGAAGACCGATACCGGAGGGGTCACCCCGAGGGCGAGAAGCATGATGGGCCAGACGACGCAATGAAAGCGGATGATGTCCTTTCCCACGAGGTGATGGACGGAAGGCCAGAATTTGGCGAACTTCCCGGGGTTGTCGAGGTAGCCGCAGGCAGTCACGTAGTTGATGAGGGCGTCGAACCACACGTAGACCACGTGGGCGTCGTCTCCGGGAACAGGAATTCCCCATTTCAGGGTGGTCCGGGAGATAGACTGGTCACGGACGCCGCTTTTCAGGAAGCTCACGATCTCGTTGTACCTGCTCCTGGGCATGACCCCGCGGAGATTCTTCTCATAATACTCCAGGAGCAGGGGCACGTACTTCGACGCCCGGAAGAAGTAGCTCTCCTCCTCCATCATCTGGAGGGGGCGTTTGCAGTCCGGACAGGTCTTGTCCTCGCCCATGCTGCTCTCCGGAACGTAGGTCTCGCAGGGGACGCAGTACCACCCCTGGTAGGTTCCCTTGTAGATGTCACCCTGGTCGAGAAGCTTTTTGAAGATGGCCTGCACAGTCCTGTGGTGGCGCTCCTCCGTGGTGCGGATGAAATCGTCGTTGGAGATGCCAAGGGCCTTCCAGAGCTCCCTGAAGTTCTGAACGGTCCGGTCGGCGAGCTCGATGGGAGTCATTCCCTTCGCGGCGGCGCTTTGCTGGATCTTCTGCCCGTGCTCATCAGTGCCGGTGAGGAAAAACACATCATATCCCTTCATGCGTTTGTATCTGCACATCACGTCGGCGGCTATCGTCGTGTAGGCGTGGCCGATGTGAGGAATGTCGTTCACGTAGTAAATCGGGGTGGTGAGGTAAAAGGTTTGCTTCTCCTGGTTCAGGTTCTCCGGCATAGCTGTTCCCTCCTGTGTTTCCTCGAATTCAATCCTCCGCTTTTTCAGCGAAAAGGAACGATTTGACGTCATTTTTCGATAAACCATACTCCTTCGAGACGATTTTGACAACCTCCCGGGAGGAAAGGCCCTGCGACAGCAGGGACAGCGCCGCTTCCTTCCACCGGTCTCCGTCGGGCTCCGGCTGAGAGGCGCCTTCCACCACCAGGACAATCTCGCCCCTGATCCCCTCAGCGGCGGAATCGGCCAGCTCCGCCAACGTGCCTCTCCGGGCTTCCTCGTACACTTTGCTGATCTCCCGGACGAGGGCCGCCTTCCGGTTCCCGAGTACGTCCGCGGCGTGGCGGAGGTGCTTCTCCGCCTTGTGGGGGGAGACGTAGAAGACAAGAGTGCACTGCAGGGGGGCCAGGTCCCGGAGGACCTTCTCCCGCTCTCCCTGCCTGTCGGGAAGAAAGCCGTGGAACAGGAAGGGGTGCGGCTGCAGTCCCGAGAGCACAAGAGCCGGGACAAAAGCCGTGGGTCCCGGGAGGACCGTCACCTCCATCCCCTCGTCAATGCAGCGTTTGACGATTTCCCAGCCGGGGTCGGAAATGCCTGGCGTTCCGGCGTCCGAAATAAGAGCCACTTTCCTGCCTTCTTCCAGCAGGGAAAGAAGCTGCTCCGACCTCCCCTTCTCGTTGTGGGCGTGGTAGGAGACAAGTCGGGCGGAGATGCCGAAATGCCGGAGCAGCGGAAGGGACGTCCGGGTGTCCTCGCAGGCTATAACATCAGCCTCCGCAAGCATGCGAAGCGCCCTGGGAGTCATATCCTCAAGATTTCCCACCGGCGTGGGAATCACCGCGAGCGGCAGGGCAATCCCTCCTTCGTATAGGCAGCAAGCAACTCGTCCGTGTAGTTTCCTCCGCCGTCGCCGATGAAAAGGGGCGGTTCCACGATCATCCCCCGCTTGCCGCCCCGAAGTGCTTCCACAAGAAGAACCGAGGCTTTCCTCCCCGGCAGGGGATGTACGAATCGTATCCTCTTGGGCTCCAGACCCTTTTCCGAAAGAGCGGCCAGGAGTTCGGCTGTCCGTTCCGCCTTGAAAACTACATACATCCGTCCCCTGTGCTTCAAAAGGTACCGTCCGGCGTCGGCGACGTCGGGAAGGGAGCAGTGGAAACCCTGCCTGGCGGCCCTGTCCGATGGGGAGACGCTGGGCCTTCCCCTTCCCGGGTCTTCGTAGGGCGGGTTGACGGCCACGCAGTCGAAAGACTGGGACGGAAAAAGAGATCTCGAGTCCCTGAGGTCACCCCGGAGAAAGGAAACTCTCTCCGAAAGCCCGTTAAGAGCGGCATTTTCCCCGGCGAGGGCCGCCAGATCCTCCTGGATCTCGAGTCCCGTGACAGTCACGGCGGGAAATCGCAGGGCGACGATCAGAGACACGGCTCCGGAGGCGCACCCGAGTTCCATGACCCTTCCTCCTGTCCGGGGGAAGGTATCCCGCACAAAGGCGGCGAGGAGAACGGTATCCACGTTGACCCTCGGTCCCCGGTCCGGCTGGCGCAGCGAGAGAGCCCCGTAGAGAACGTCGTCCCGTGTGACCGTCATCTCCTGATTGCCCCGTGCAGTTTTCTGCTGTCCTTCGTTTCCGGCTCGGTCCAGTCCTCTACCTTCATTCCCACGACCTTGGAGAGCCCCGGCTCGGCAAGGGTAACTCCGTAGAGGATGTCTGCCCTCTCCATGGTGGCCCGCCGATGGGTCATGACGATAAGCTGGATCCCCTTTCCCTGGCCGGGGGGGGCCGCATACTCCCGGGCAAGCTCACCGAATCTCAGGAGGTTTGATTCGTCAAGGGCGGCATCCACCTCGTCAAGTACCGCAAGGGGGACTCCCGCCACTTCCATGGAGGCGAAGAGATAGGCTATGGCAGTGAGAGTCTGTTCCCCTCCCGAAAGCTGGGCCAGGTTCTGGAGGTGTTTTCCGGGAGGACGGGCCACAATCTCAACTCCGGCGTCCCAGGCCGGTGAGGAACAGCTCTCTCCGCCCTCTTCACCGGAGGCCGCGGTCCCCGGCTCCTGAAGGCGGAGCCAGGCCTCTCCTCCGCCGAAGAGCCTGCAGAATAGGGCGTTGAACCGTGCATTGATGTTTCCGAGGGCTTCGCCGAAGATGACGCCTACATGCCGGTCCGTCTCTTCAATGATGTCCCGGAGTTCAGCGATGGCTGACTGAACGTCCCCAAGCTGATCGGAAAGGAATGTGACGCGGGCGGCAAGGGACCGGTCCTCCGAAAGGGTTCCCCATTCCACCGTCCCGAGGGCGCGGAGTTCCCGCTCGAGCCTTCGGACCGCCGCAGAAGCCGCTTCACCCTCTTCTTCGGACGGGACATCGTCCGGACGGTAGGGATACTGTTCTTCCCACATCTCGGTGAGCTGGCGGAGTTCTCCTGACAGCCCCTCTTTCTTCGACGAGAGGGCCCGGGACCGTTCGCCGGCGTTCCCTGCCGCTTCCACGGCTTTCCTGCTTCGGGCGGAAATGCGCCCGGAACGGGAGGCGAGCAGTTTTTCCTTTCCCGCGAGACTCTGAAGGGCCGCATCCTTCTCCCCGATGGCGCGGAAAAGAAGGTACTGTTCCCGGCCCCATCCTTCGAGCCGTTCTTTTTCCCCGCGCTCCCGCGAAAGGCAGTTCTCACGTTCGGCGGCGAGACGGGTCAGCCGTTCCCTGGTCCGTTCAAGCTCGGAGGCAGCCCGGCTCCTGAGGGAAGCGACGCTTGAAAGGCGCTCCTCAAGGAGGGCACATGCGTTCTCCGCTTCCGAGAGCCTCGCGGGAAGGGAGCTTTCTTCTCCATCTTCCCCGGGCGACGGCAGGGAACCGGAGAGGGATTCCATCTCCCCGTCGATGTGCGCCACCCGGTTTTCCCAGGCGGAAGCATCCTCCGCTGCCTGGTGCCTGTCCTTTTCCAGCCGCTCCATGGCGGCCCGTTCAAGCCTCATGTCCCGGAGCTTTTCCTCGAGGCGCTTTTTCGTCTCACGAAGTTCAAGAGTGAGGGCTTCCTTCTCCGCCGAACGGGCCCGCTCGAGGGCTTCTTCCCTTTCGAGGGCCGACGCCAGGGAAGCCGACTCCAACTGTACCCGTGCCAGCCTTTCTTCGGCCTCCATAATCCGTCGCCTCCGCTCGATGGCTCCTGCGGCAGCCCTTCCCTTTCCTCCGCTCACCGTTCCCGAGGGGAGGAACACTTCTCCCTCAAGGGACGCGATGGGATAGGATGCCCCTTTGGCTGCGAGCTGAGCCCCCACGGAATACTCCTCTACCAGCAGCAGGTCTCCGAGAAGGTGTGAAACACAGGATTCCCATTCTTCCAATGGTGTGACGATCTCCATGGCCCAGCCCACGATCCCCCTGGAGGGGAGGACTGCCCTTTTGTCGGGAAAGCGGAGCCGGCTTCTCTCAAGCGGAAGGAAGGTAGCCCTTCCCGCCCGGCGGTCCTTGAGAAGGTCGATGCAGGTCCCCGCCTGAGAAAGCGTTTTGACGAAAATCCAGTACTGCCGTCCTCCAAGGTAGGCTTCCAGGGCTGAGGTCACCGAGGGAGGACAGGAAAAGGACTCAGCAGCCACTGTCACAGGGATCTGGAGCTTCCCCAGGCGGTAGGCTGATGTCAGAAATCGGACGGGCTCGGGGTAGGAAGAACTCTCGGCAGTTTTCAGGTCCTCTGCAGCCGCTTCAATTGATGCGGCCTCCTTCCTGGCCTGCTGGAGGGCCGACGCGGTCTTCCGGCATGCTGCGAAAGCTTCGCCATGGGCTTCTATCAATTCAGCCTCTCTCTTCTCAAGAAGGGCAATTTTCTGCTCAAGGACAGCTGACTCATCCTCCAGGAAGGCGATGGTTTCGGCGGAAATCCTGATTCGTGCGTCGCAGTCGGCGAGGAACGCCATCCGGGACTCCCTTTTCGACAGGAGAGTCTCCTTTTCCGCCGCAAGGGCCGAAAGCGCGGCGGAAAGGGATTTTTTCCTCTCCTGCTCTTTTTCGATGGATGCCCTGAGTTCCGTCATTCTGCTCCGCAGCCTCTCCCTTTTTTCTGCTGCAGCCGCAAGCTCGGCGGAAATGGCGTTCTCCTTCGACAGAATTTCCCCGCTCTCGGCGGAAATTTCCCCGAGACGTCCGGAAAGGGTCTTCTCTTCCCCCTTGAGGGAGCCCATCCGTGACCGGATTTCACGCACGGCTGCTGCAGCGGCCAGGCAGCTTCTTCGGAGCTCCTCCCTTTTCCGGAGAAGCTCCTCCCTGTCGCCGCGGAGACATTTGACCCGCTCCTCAAGCTCGCCCCGCTCCCGGAGGGAACGTCCGTACATCCGTTCCCACAGATCCCTCCATCGGATTCTGAAGGACTCTTCCCCTGCGAGACTGAGGAGTTCCTCTTCAAGGGATGCGAGACTTCCCTCCAGAATGCGCCTGCGGTGGAAATAAAACAGGCGCCGCTTTTCCTCCAGTCCGTCGGTGATGGCCTTCGCCCGTGAAGCGAGAGCGACGGCCGGGGCAATCTCCTCCCTGCGGTTGGAGAGTTCGGCTGCAAGCGCGCTGAGACGGAGGCTCTCTTCCTCAGCCGATATGAGCTTCGCTGATGTCTCGCTTCGCTTGCGGCGGTACTGGTCGATGCCGAAAAGCAGCTCGAGATGGGCCCTTCTCTGGGCAGGGCGCTGACGGATGGCTTCCGCCACCTCTCCCTGGCCGATAAAGGCGAACTGGTCTCCTTCAAGTTTCCAGAGTCTCTTCACGCCGTCAAGGTCGGACAGTCTCGTCCGGGCCCCGTCGACGGTAATCACAGCGCCAGTCTCCGGAGAATACAGCCTTTTGAGAAGGCAGCTCCTTGAAGCGGGGGTTCCGTCCTCCCGTATTGAAAGGGCGACTTCCGCCCTGGATGCGGGAGGAATGCTCACGCTTCCCGAGAAAAGAAGGTCGCCCTGCTTGACAATCCGAAGCCTCTGGAATCCGCCGTCTCCCAGGACCCAGCGGAGAGCGTCGAGCAGGTTGCTCTTTCCGCTGCCATTCGGGCCGACAATGGCGGTGAGACCGGGTGAAAAGATCAGGTCCTGGGAGGCCCCGAAACTTTTGAAGCCTTTAAGATGAAGACGTTCGATATACAACGAGACGAGCCTCCCATTTTTCCATCTGCTCGATTCTCCGCTCCACCTGCTCCAGCCCACCCTGGGCATCCAGCCTGAACTTGCTCCAGGCAAACTCGGGAACCGCCGCGAGAAAAACCCTTCTGCCCAGTTCCTCTTCCCAGAGGGGGAGGTAGGTTTCAAATATATACTGGGCCACCGCCGGGTTCGCCTCCACAAGGAGGGCATCGGACCTGTTCGATGCCGAAACTTTTCGAAGGAAGCGCTTGACGGTCATGGAAATGGTGTCTTCCCGGAGAACCCATCCGTTGCCGCTGCAGAAGGGGCAGCTCCTGGTGAGGGTTGACCGGATGTCCGGCCGGGCGCGTTTCCTGGTAATTTCAACGAGCCCCAGCTGGGACACGCCGAAAATCCGTGCACGGTACCGGTCAGGCTGGAAGACTTCCTCCAGGCGTTTCAGAAGCTGTGTCCTGTCCTCTTCAAAATCCATGTCAATAAAGTCGATGACCACAATGCCCCCGATGGCCCTGAGCCGGAGCTGCCTTGCGATTTCGGAAGCAGCCTCGAGATTGGTCTCGAGCACCGTATGGCGAAGGTCCGTCTTTCCGATGAATTTGCCCGTATTCACGTCGATGACGGTGAGAGCCTCCGTGTGATCGATGATGAGATAGGCGCCTGACTGGAGCCAAACCTTCCTCTCCAGGGCGGCATCGATTTCCTTTTCTATGCCGTAGAATTCAAAAAGAGGAGTTGTTCCTCCGTAGAGACTCACCTCGGGGTCGTCCGTTCCCGAGAAGAGGGAGAGACTGTTTTTCACGTTTTCATACTCTTCCCTGCCATCGACTATGATCTCGGACACAGCGTCGGTGAGTTCGTCCCGGAGAACCCTTCCGAGAAGGCCAAGATCACGGTAGAGGAGACACGGGGCGGACTGAATCCTCCCGTTGTGCTCGATCTCTCTCCAGAGGGCGAGGAGGACCTCCACGTCATGGGCGAGGCTTTCCTCGTCCACACCTTCTGCCGCTGTCCGGACGATGATGCCGTAGTCATCCCCCCGCAGTTCCCGGGCTATGGCCTTCAGCCTCTTCCGTTCGTTATCGTCGACAATCCTCTTGGAGACTCCGGATTCCTGTCCGTGAGGAACCAGGACCACGTACCGCCCGGGCAGGGAGATCCGGGAGGTCACCCTGGCCCCTTTGTTCTTTCTCGCCGTCTTGGTGACCTGGACGAGAAGCTCCTGATTTGGCTGAAGGTTGAGTCCCCTGGCGTCGTTCAGGTAGAGAAAGGCGTTCCTTCCATCCCCGAGGTTGACGAACGATGCGTGAATGCCGGGAAGGACGCTCTCCACCCTCGCCTTGTAAATCTCGCCGGCTTTCTGACGCTCCCACATTCTTTCAACGAACAAATCGGCGAGACGACCATCCTCGAGGATGGCGACCCTCGTTTCCTCCGGATCGATACAGTTGGCCACAATCTTCCGGCTCACGGCGCCCGTTTCCGCATTCCTGTCACTCACGGCGACGCCCTCCTCCCGAAGAATTCTGTTTTTCCATGGACAGGGGGATTCTTCTCCCCCGGAAATTCGTCATGCTCTTCCTTCTTCCAGGCTCGCAGTCCTGAGGGGCTCCGCCAGAGGGAGAACACGGAGTTCACTGCCGTCCTCCGGAAGAGAAAGGGTACCCACCACTTCGCGGACGAGAAAGACTTCCGGCCATCCGGAAATGATTCCCCTCGCTGCAAGGGCTTTCACAAGAACACCTGGACCACGCTTCGCAGGATCCTCCATGATGAGACGGAAAAAACCGGCTGGAAGACCCTGAGCTTCGCTGCAAGAAAGAACCGTTCCCTCTTCTTTCAGTTCCTCCAGGCACCCGGGCAGGGAGGAACTGAAAGGGACCCTCAGGGCAAGCAGACAGGACGAAGCCCGGCAGCACTTGCCAAGGGACTTCGCTTCCTCAGACCCGGGAAGGCCTGCCACCACAGTGCTTCCCGTGATGGAAAACCCCTCGGGCAGATAGCGGTTCCACCGCACGGGCGTGTCGTCGCTGTATTCGGTGAGCCAGGCTTCGAAGGGCTCGGCAAGGGCAGGAACCCCCACCGAAAGCTCAGGTCCAAGGCTGATTTTCGGGCGGGGGGTGAACCCCTCTGAGAGCTTGAAATGTATGGAAGCCCGGGCGGCGCTTCGTGCCAGGACGGAGGGAATGGCAATGTGGGGGATGAAGCAGGCCCTCCCCCTCTTCGAAAAGGTGAGACGGACCCTAACCACGGCAGTCTCCTCCTTTCCCGAGGACCGGGCACCTGTCCTCAACGCCGCAGGCTCTGCATGGAGCTCCGTTTTTTTCTCCCAGGGGTCTGCAGTCCGGTGAGAGCAGCCCGCCGATGGCGCGTTCTCTTTCCCTGAGAAGGTACCCCCTGGTGACCCCGGCGTCGATATGGTCCCAGGGAAGGCCTTCTGCCGGTCCCCGCCTGCGTGCCGTAAATTCCGAAGGGTCAATTCCCGCCTCCTCGAAGGCCTTCATCCACAGAGGGAAGGAGAATGTCTCGCTCCAGCCGTCAAACCGGGCACCCATCCTCCACGCGGCGAGGAGAAGCGGGGCGAGGCGGCGGTCTCCCCTGGCGAAGACTCCCTCAAGAAATGTCTGTTCAGGTTCGTGATACTTGAGAGTGACCCTGCTGTTCTTTCCACCGTGGCGCGAGGCAACTTTGCCTTTTAAATAGCGTCCCGCCGAACGGAGTTCTTCAATTCCGGCCTGGGGCTCCCACTGAAATGGGGTATGGGCCTTGGGAACGAAACCGGCCACGGAAAGGGCGACCCGGGCCTTCTTTCCTTTTTCCTTCCCTATGGCGAGGGCCCGCTCTGCCAGTTCGAGGATGCCGTCCAGGTCTTCCATGGTTTCCGTGGGCAGCCCCATCATGAAGTAGAGTTTTACCCTGTCCCAGCCCTTTGAGAAAGCGGTTCCAAGGCACTGTGAGAAATCTTCGTCGGAGACTCCCTTGTTGATCACGTTCCGGAGCCTCTGCGTTCCGGCCTCGGGAGCAAATGTGACGCCTCCCCTGCGCATGGACTCCATCTCAGCGGCAAGATTTACCGAGAAAGCATCCATTCTGAGGCTGGGAAGGCTGATCTTGACATTTTTTGGGGCAAGGGCGGCCGACAGTTCCCGGATGACCGGAGAAATGCCGCTGTAATCACAGGATGCAAGGGAGAGGAGACCGACTTCCTCCCACCCGGTCTTGTCAACCAGAGAAAGGGTTTTCTCCACAACGGTCTTCACTGAACGCTCCCTCACCGGACGGCTGATCATTCCGGCCTGACAGAACCGGCATCCCCTGGTGCATCCACGGAAAAGCTCCATGGGGACCCTGTCGTGGACAATTCCGCCTGAAGGGACAAGGAGCATGTCCGGATAAAAGGCTCCGTCGAGGGAATCGACAATCCTCCTTCTGACAGGAAGAAGATCACCGGAGGTCCGGAAGGTCATTCCGCGGCCGTCGGGCTCAAACACACATTCAACGAGAGAGGGGACATAGACTCCCTCAACCCTGGCAAGAGCCTCGAGCCGCTCCCTTCTCGGCCTGCCCTTCATCCCGGAGAGGACTTTCAGCGCTTCCGGCAGCAGTTCCTCGCCCTCCCCCACGCAGAAAAAATCCACGAAGGGCGCCAGGGGTTCAGGGGCAAGGGCCCCTGGTCCTCCCGCAGCCACAAGGGGATGATCCTCTCCCCGGTGCTCCGCCAGGAGGGGGATGCGCCCCAGGTCAAGCATTGTGAGAATATTGGTGTAGCTCAGTTCATACTGGAGAGTAAACCCCACGACATCAAACTGGTCCAGGGGACGGGAGCTCTCCATGGACGCAAGGGGCATCTTCTTCTCCTTCAGCAGGGCCTCGAGATCAGTCCATGGACAGTAGGATCTTTCAGCGTCGGCGAAGGGCAGCCCCTTCAGGAGAAAATAAAGAATCTGGAAGCCGAGATAGCTCATGCCGATCTCGTAGACATCCGGAAAGGCAAGGCATACACGTACCAGTCCGCCGGCGTCCTCCTTCGGGGGGAGGGAGCCGAATTCACATCCGGCATACCGGGATGGGCGCTTCACATCCGAGAGAAGCGGCCACATCCCATCGGCATATTCTGGAAAATCCATACAGCGCCTCCTAGAAAAATCCGGCGTCCCGGGCGCAAACCTCGGGACGTCCGGTCTAAAATATCTGTTCACGTCACAAAATCTTCAGCCCGCGAAGGTTTTTTCTTCCCGCTAATAGGTTTTGAGCGTTGAAATATAGACGCTCTGCGCAAGAGCGAGGGCAATGGAAAGGGCCAGGAGGGAACTTCCTCCGTAGCTCACCAGGGGAAGAGGAAGACCCGTAACGGGAAGAAGTCCCATGCTCATGCCGATGCTCTCAGTCATCTGGAACCAAATCCATGCCGAAATGCCGGCGATAAGAACCTTCGCCCTGCTGTCTTTTGTTCGCATGCCCGTCTCGACGAGCCTCCAGAAGAGCATCCCGAAAAGAAGGAGCATGCCGATGGATCCTATGAAGCCGAATTCCTCGCAGTAGACGCTGAAAATAAAGTCCGTGTGGGGCTCGGGCAGAAAGCGGAGCTTGCTCTGCATACCCTCCATGAAACCTTTTCCGAGAAGACCGCCGGAACCTACCGCTATCCTGGACTGTATCACGTTGTACCCTGCTCCAAGGGGGTCCACCCAGGGATCGAGAAAGACCCGGATGCGCATTTTCTGGTACTCCTTGAGAAACTGCCACCCCAGGGGCACTGCCGCCATCATCAGCCCGAGGAGACCCACCGGGTACTTCCACGGAGCGCCCGCCACCACTGCGGCCACCAGGGTAATAGCTCCGTAGACCATGGCGCTTCCCGCATCAGGCTGAAGGAGCACCAGCCACCCAGACACGCCTGCAAGGGCAAGTCCCCCAAGAAAGGAGGGCAGCGTAAGGGGAGGATACCGGCAGAAATGTTTCGCCAGCACGAGGATCAGGGCTATCTTGCCGAATTCCGCAGGCTGCAAACGGAAAAACCCCAGGTGAAACCAGCTCTGGGACCCTTTCACCGTCATTCCGAGCACCATGACCCCAAAGAGGAGAAACAGCGCACAGGTATAAATCGGGTAAGCCCAGGAAAAGAAACGGGCATACCCGACCTGCAGCACAGTGAGAAATGCAGCCGCGGAGAGACATCCCCACAGGAGCTGCCGTAAGGCAAAACCGCTCCCCCGACCGTCAAACCCGGCACCCGCACTGAAAATGGAGGCGATGCCGAGAAGAAAAAGCACCAGAACGGGAAAAAACTGCAGTCTATCCAGACTGGCCAGATTTTCTCTTAGAGTGAGCTTTTTTTCCTCCATCCGGGATCTCCTGTTCCTTCTTTCCGGGGACCGCACCCCGCTTGATCCGTATAACCGGAATGTTGGCCACGAAGGCCACGGATCTGTCCGCCCGGTCGAAATCCATCTCGATCTTGGACGTATCGATGTCCATGTAGCGTGTGATGACATCGATCATGTCGCGGCGGAGCTGTTCGAGCATCTCCGGTGAGATGTCCGCCCTGTCGTGGATGAGAACGATCTGCAGGCGTTCCTTGGCGATATTTTTCGAACCGCCGGAGCCAAAAAATTTCTTCAGAAATTCCAGTGCCATGGCGGCTTCCCCCTATTCCTTCATACCGAAGAATTTCCGGATTCCCGCAAGAAAGCCTTTTCCCTGATCTTCCTGGAAGCTGGGAAAAGGAACGGTCTCTCCGAGTATTCTCGAGGCAATGCGCTGGAACGCCTGGGCAGCCGGAGCGGAGTCTCCGAACGTGAGGGGCTCACCCCTGTTCGCTGATTTCACAACGCTGTCATCCTCGGGAACAATTCCGATGAGATCAATGGCCAATATGTCCAGCACGTCCCGCACATCAAGCATCTCGCCTTCCCTGACGAGCCGGGTCCGAAGGCGGTTGATCACGAGACGGATCGGTGCCTTGCCCATGGATTCGAGAAGACCGATTATCCGGTCTGCATCCCGCACCGCAGGCACTTCCGGCGTGGTAATGACGAGCGCTTCGTCCGCCCCCACGGCGGCGTTGCGGAATCCAGCCTCGATACCGGCCGGGCTGTCGAGAATTATAAAATCGAACTCCTTTCGGAGTAGAGAGCACAATTCTTCCATCTGTTCCGGGCTCACGGCGTCCTTCGTTCTCGTCTGCGCGGCCGGGAGAAGAAACAGGTTGTCAACCCTCTTGTCCCTGACGAGAGCCTGGTTCAGCCTGCATGTTCCTTCCAGGACATCGATGAAGTTGTACACTACCCTGTTTTCCAGCCCCATCACCACGTCGAGATTCCGCAGCCCGATGTCTGCGTCCACGGCCACCACACGATGTCCTGCCCTGGCGAGGGCCACCGAAATATTCGATGTAGTGGTGGTCTTGCCGACGCCGCCTTTTCCCGATGTTATCACTATCACCCGAGGGTCCACTAAATTTCTCCCCTTCCCTCCCCCGACGTACGGAGTGTCCGCCCCGGGGGAATCTTTTCAGTTTATAATTTTAATTCCCTTACAACGAGGGAATTGCTCTCCAGAGTAATAATAACAGGTTTTCCCCACCATTCCATGGAACTTCCCAGGGAGGAACTCAATTTCCCGCCTATCCTGACCTGCTTTGCCTCAAAGAGTCCTGCGACCACAGTATGGTCCTCTCCTCCGTCGAGACCGGCGTGGGCTATTCCCTTCAGTTTGCCCCAGACGCAGATGCTCCCCGAGGCGAAAACCTCCGCTCCGTCGTTCACATGGCCTATTATGAAAACATCGCCCTCGTGCTCCACCCTCTGCCCGGAGCGTAGAGAACGGGGCAGGAAGAGGGCGCCGCCCCGGGATCTTTCCTTCTTTCCTGATCGTTCGGGAACGGGCTCGCCGGTGGCAACCCCCATGGACCGCAGATCGTCGAGGGTTTCTCCGTCCAGTGTGATCCAGGAAAGAATCTTCATCTTCCGGGACCAGATGAAATCCGAGAGAAGTTTCTGGATGAAGTACCGGGAGATTCTCCGTCCCTGAAAATCGAGGACCACACCGAGGTTTCCCGAGAGCAGCGAAGCCTCTCCAAAGAGCTTCTCCAGGTCGGAGAGAAGCTTTTCCTCGCTCCCCGACTCGGGAAAGATCATCCGTATGCCATAGCCTGCGCCTTTCAGGAGAATTTCCCCCGAAACCGCCTGGGCTTCCTTGTGCTCAAGGGGATCGGACACGACCGCACCTCCTCATAATTCTACGGCGGAGACATCCGCCTGGTATTTCCGTTCCGTTGCCCGGACTTACTGGGCCTTTCCCCGTGCTTCGGGGACAAGCAGGTAGGAGAGAATCTCCCCCACCATGGGCGATGCCACCGAACTGCCGTGAAGTCCTGCTTCGATGATGGCCACTGCAACGTATTTCGGGTTGTCCATGGGGGCATAGCCTGCGAACAGGGCATGGTCATCTCCGTGGGCGTTCTGTGCTGTTCCCGTTTTTCCCGCCACAGTGATGCCGAAGCTCCCGGCTTGCCGGCCCGTTCCCTTTCGAACCACGTAGTCGAGTCCTCTCCTGATGACATCCAGATTCTTCCTGTTAATCGGAAGCGGCCTGGCCGCGGCTCCGGCGGCGGCGGAGAGATGGGGCCGAACAAGCTTGCCTCCGTTTGCGAGCACCGCATAGAGCCTGGCGATCTGGAGTGGGGTTGTCAGGAGAAAACCCTGTCCGATGGAATAATTCACCGTATCTCCCTGGTACCAGGACTCCTTGAAACGGGTCCTCTTCCATTCCGGCCCGGCGGTCACTCCTCCCGATTCGCCGGGCAGGTCTATTCCTGTGGGGGATCCGAGACCGAAGAGGGCACACCACTTGAGAAGCCTGGATATGCCCAGTTTCAGTCCCACCTGGTAAAAGTACACATCGCATGATTCCTGAAGAGCCCGCAGCAGACTCACCGTTCCGTGGCCGGAGCGCCTCCAGCACCGGAACGTCCTGTTGCCCACCGAAATGGACCCCGAGCAGAAAACGGTGGCGCCTGTAGATGTCTCCTTTTCCTCGAGGGCGGCAAGCCCCACAAGAGCCTTGAAGGTTGAGGCTGGAGGATACTGGCCGGAGATGCTCCTGTCAAGCATGGGTTTTTCCGGGTCATTGACAAGGGAGTTCCACTCCCGGAGGGAAACTCCCCAGGCCAGGGGATTGTTGTCGTAGGAAGGGGAAGAATAGAGAACAATTACCTCGCCCGTATGGACTTCCATCACGACGATGGCACCTCGGTAGCCCTTCAAGAGGTCGGCGGCAAGACGCTGTGCCCCAAGGTCGAGGGTGAGGTGCAAATCCTGCCCCCTTCCTGCCGGACGGACGTCAATCGTCCTGATCTTCCTGCCCCTGGCGTCCACCTCCACGGATTCCTCCCCGGGGGTTCCCCGGAGTACATCCTCGTACTGCCGCTCTATGCCGTTCTTGCCAATCTGGTCTCCTGCGACATAGTTGCTGTCACCGAATTGTTTCAGTTCATTCTCGCTTATTTCGCCCACATAGCCGGTAATATTCGATGCAAGGCTGCCCGCAGGGTACGTCCTCCGCCAGACAGGCAGAGGGAAAAGTTCTCTCGGGAATTCCGGGTCGGCCACAAGGTCTGCCATCTGGGCGAGCGTTATGTTGCTCACAAGCCTCACCACCCTGTAGGGAGTCCAGAACTGCCGTTTGACTGACCGGGAGAGGTCCTCCGCCGTATAGGGAATGCCGTGACTGGAGAGAAGTTCCGCCAGTCGTTCCAGCATGTCATTCTTCTCGATGTCCAGCGGATAGCCCATGATGTCGAAGGTGGTCACGTTGACCGCGAGGAGCGCACCGTTCCGGTCGTATATCTCACCCCGTACGGGCGCGAAGCGGATCAGCCGGAGGCGGTTGTTCGAGGCGAGCCGTATGTAGGCGTCTGCATGGACGACCTGAAAATAATAAAGCCCTCCGGCCAGAACGGCCAGGGAAAACAGAATAACAGCCCGCCAGATCTTCAGTCGGAAATTGAGTACCGGCCGGAAGTCAGGCATCGGAGTTTTTTCTCCTCCATCTGAAGAGAAGGGAGGCGAAAAGGACCAGCGGAAGCAGGTAGCTCTGCTGGAGGAAATAGGTGGCAAGGATTCCCAGGCCCCTGGCTCCGCCCATAAAAATCCTGAGGATGGAGACGGGGAAAAAAGCTGCCCACAGGATCATTCCGAAAACGGGCATCGTCCTTCCGGAAATGGGAAGGGAAAACCATGCCCACCTGGACATGAGGATGGTAACGACATAAAAGAGAGAGGAAAGCCCCGGAAAGCCTATCCACCGGAGATCCCAGAGAATGCCCCCCAAAAAGCCGGCCCAGAGTATTTCCACCCCCCGGGACGGTTCGCGGAGGGAGAGAACGATGAGAATCAGCAGAAAAAACTCCGGAACAATTACCTTTCCGGTGCCGAGAACCCAGAGAAAATCCTGAATATACCAGGCCAATCCGTAAATCACCGGCTACGTCCCTCCTGTCTCCCGTCCAGGGCCGCTTCGCCGAAAATTTCAATGGCGTAGATCTGGGTGAGGTTCGCTCCCGGGATGACCCGCCAGGCAATGTAGGCACCGCCGGTATTCCGGGTCTCGGAAGAAAGCCGGCCCACCGGAATACCCGGCGGGAGAGCCTCGCTCACCATGGCTGTACTCACGGTCATCCCTTCGGAAAAAGTTCTTCCCTCGGGCACGTACAGGAGCCAGAGCCCGCCTTCACCGTCACCCGCGACGACTCCGAGATCTCTCGTCTCTTCGATGACCACAGGGATCATCAGGGACGATGACGTGACGAGCTCGACCCAGGAATACCCGCTCTCGGAGGAACTGATCCTTCCGACAAGATGTCCGTTGTGGAGAACGGGGGCGCCCAGGAAGACGCCGTCGGCGGTTCCCCTGTTGATTCTCACTTCGGACCACCAGGAAAGGGGTTCCCTGAGGGTGACCCGGCCGTAGCCGTAATACCGGTCAAGCTCCTGTTTCAAATGGCTTGCAGAACCTACTGACCATGCCAGCCTGAGACGGGTATTCTCCTCCTCGAGAACATCCAGCCGCTCCTTGAGGGCGCTCTTGTCGGCGAACCAGAATGACAGTCTCCTGGCGCTCCGCTCCAGCGCGGCTGCAGGATACTCCGGGTACCTGAGAATTTCTCCCACAACATCAACAGCACCCCTGAATACGTCCTTCCTGGGCGCAACGGCCAAAAACAACAGGCTCACAATGATCATGAGAAGCCCGTGAATCCACTCTTTTCCCAGATGATTTTCAGTCATGGGACCTTCTCCGCCCGGAAGGGGCGTCTACTTGGATCCCCTTTCCACGGAAAGGAGCACTTTTCTCATGTCGTCAAGATTGTCGAGAATTTTTCCCACTCCACGGGCTACGGCGAACAGGGGATCCTCGGCAACGACCACGGGAGTGTTAAGAGCCCTGGAGAGCCGTTCTGCAAGTCCGCGGAGCTGGGAAACACCTCCGGACAGCAGGATGCCCTGGTCCACTATGTCCTTCGCCAGCTCCGGGGGCGTCTGCTCGAGGGCGACCTTGACCATGTCTTCTATGCGCAGGACGATGGGTTCGAGAGCCTCTCTCACTTCAACGGAGGTCACTGTATCCGCCTTCGGAAGCCCGTCGGCAAGATCTCTCCCCTTTACCGCCATTTCGAGCTCCTTGGCGAGAGGCAGGGCCGAACCGATGGCGATTTTTACCTCTTCCGCCGTGGTTTCACCGATGAGCAGGGCATACCGCTGCCTGAGCATGGCCACAATGGCATTGTCCATGTCCTTTCCCGCCGCCCTGAGGGAATTGGTGACCACTATGCCGCCGAGGGAAAGCACTGCAACCTCGCTGGTTCCGCCGCCGATATCGAGGATCATGCTTCCCCGGGGCTCCTGGATGGGAAGCCCCACCCCGAGGGCCGCAGAAACGGGCTCCTCGACCACGTAGGCCTCCCTGGCTCCCGCACCGAGGGTTGCATCCACAACGGCTTTTCGCTCCACCTCGGTGACTTCCGCAGGCACAGAGATAACCACTCTTGGATTGGCGAGAAATCCTCTTCCGCCGCCGGCCTTCCGAAGGCAGTGGCGGATGAGCTCCTCGGTCATGTCGAAGTTCGCGATCACACCATCCTGAAGAGGCCATATAGTGGAAACCCCGGTGGGAGTTTTCCCTGCCATGGCCTTTGCCTCTTTCCCCACGGCGATCACGTCTACAGCTCCGCCCTTCGGACGTTTCCGCACCGCAACGGCGGAGGGTTCGCTGAGCACGATTCCCCTGCCCTTCACATACACTACGATATTGGCCGTTCCGAGATCGATGCCAACATCACCGCCAAACATCCCCTTGAATAGTCCAAACACCTGTTTAGTCCCCACTTTCTAGGCTTCGCTCGGGAAGCGGAATGGCAACATGCTTCCCGTTCGCCACCACGTAATGGCCAATAAATCTGATATCGAGCATTTTTGTCCTCCCGGCGAGATAATCCGTCAGCATCCTGTCTTCCCTGCTGGGGCAGAGGCTTCCGTCCGGGTGATTGTGTACAAGCACGAGCCCTGAAGAATCGAGGCGGACAGCCCTCCGCAAAAAGTATTTTACATCAAGAAACGCCCCATCCGGCCCTCCGTAAGAAAGAACGTCGGAGGCAATCAGGGTCCCGTTTCTTCTTACGTGAAGACCAACAATGTACTCCCTTTCCTCTCCGGCCAGTTCCACCGCAAGGGAAGAAAGGCGCTTCTCCCAGGGGAGCCCTTCCTCGGTCTCGTTCTTTTCTGACTGGATGCGTTTGCCCAACTCCAGTGCCGCCAGCAGGACACAGGCCTTCGCTTCCCCCAGTCCCGGGAAAATGAGCATTTCTTCTTCGGTGGCCCGGGAAAGCCCCTTCGCGTTACCGAATTCCTTCAGCAGTTCCGAGGCAAGTTCCAGCACGTCCCTGCCTTTGCTTCCGGTACGGAGAAGGATAGCAAGCAGTTCAGCCAGTGAGAGGGATGACGCTCCCCTGCGCCGGAGGCGTTCTCTCGGCCGTTCTTCGTCTGGAAGGGCGGCGAGCTTCATTCCACGACCGCTCCGGACGGCCAGAAAGGATTGTTTTCCCGTTCCGCCCCGATTGTTGTCTCGGGTCCGTGGCCCGGAAGTACGGGCAATCCGTCAGGAAGAGCCGCAAGCCGGAGAAGAGACCGTTCGAGCATCACGGGATCCCCGCCCGGGAGATCAGTCCTGCCGACGCTTCTGGCGAAAAGAGTGTCGCCGGAAAGAAGGAGACTCTCATCCTCCGATTCAGCCAGGAAACAGGAGCTTCCCTGAGTGTGTCCCGGAGTTGCCAGGACGGTGATGGTCATTTCGCCAACAGCGACCACATCGCCGTCCCGCAGGGAAGAAAAATCGTCAGTTCCCTGAAAATCGTATCCCATCCACGCAAGGGCACCGGGGTCCGGAGAGGCCACAAGGGCGCCGTCCTGTTCCGGAACGAGCACAGGAGCGGCAAACGCCTCCAACGCTGCAGGCAGTCCTCCCGTATGGTCAAGGTGTCCGTGGGTAAGCAGTATTTTTTCTACGGAAATCCCCCGCTCCCGGGCAAAAAAAGCGATCTGTTCCGGGTCTCCCGCAGGGTCAACGAGAAATCCCCTTCCTGTCCCGTCCCAGACCAGATAGGTGTTCGTCCAGAGAGGCCCGAGGGGGAATCGTTTGTATTTCATGTTCAGATCATCCTCCGTTGTGCGATAGTCTCAGCCGCTGCGGGATTCACCGCATCCGGACTCTTTTTCCAGTATGAGCGTCACGGGACCGTCGTTGGCTATTTCCACAAGCATGTGGGCCTGGAAGACCCCGCTCTGAACGGGAATTCCCCTCTCGGACACCGCCTTCTTGAAGGATTCGTACAGCCGGTTCGCCTCTTCAGGCTCGCCGGCGGCAATGAAGGACGGACGCCGGCCCTTGCGGCAGTCTCCATAGAGCGTAAACTGGGAGACTGCGAGGACCGATCCTCCCACATCCGCCAGGGAGAGGTTCATTTTTCCCTGATCATCCTCGAATATCCGGAGGCCGGCAATTTTCTCTGCCATCCATTCCACTTCGGCCTCCCCGTCTGTCCGGGATGCCGCAAAGAGCACACACAGTCCCCGGCCGATCTCTCCCTTGACCTCTCCATCCACGGAAACGCTCGCGGAGGAGACTCTCTGTACCACTGCCCTCAAATTGTCACCCCCGTGAGACGTTGATCATTCCCTTGACAGCATTCAGTTTTGCCACGATCAAATACAGGTGCTCAAGATCCTTGACCCGCACTTCGAGCTTCATGCGGGCCATGTTTCCTCCGACCACTCCCGCCTTTATTCCACTCATTGTTCCGTCCCCGGATACAATGGCCTGGGCGACATCTCCGAAAAGACCGCCCCTGTCGATGGCTTCGAGTTTCAGGCGGGCGGTGTACCTCCTGTTTCCCGTGTTGCCCCATGAGACGGAGATGATCCGTTCCTCCTTGGCGTTTTTCACGTTTTCGCAGTCTGTCCTGTGGACAGTAATTCCCCTCATGCGGGTGGAAAAACCGACGATGGGATCGCCGGGAACGGGTTCACAGCAGTTTGAAAGCACCACCTGCACCCCTTCCGCTCCTTCAACGGCAATATCCGACTCGCCTTTCTTGCCTGCGAAGGACGTGTGTTTCTCCTGCTCCGCAGGTGCCGGGGGAAGAGTCTGCTGGATCTGTGACTGAGCTTTTCCCGCAAGACGCTGGGCAACCAGGGAGACACTCTGGTTTCCAGTCCCGACAGCGGCGAGAAGATCTTCGCCGTTGGACTGTCCCGTATCCCTGGCAATTTTGTTGAGCAGGGGGAGCAGCTCCTCGAAGGACTCGAATTCCGGAGTCCCCCGCCTGCGGATTTCCCGTTCGAGCAGTTCTCTTCCTCTCTGTATCTTTTCGAGCCGCTCCGTTTTTTCCATGGCCCGGAAATGTGCCCGAATTTTGCTCCGGGCCTTGCTGCTCCTTGCTATTTTCAGCCAGTCCCGCGAAGGGGTTCCCTGGGGGGACGTGATAATCTTGACGATGTCACCGTTCTGGAGTTCGTACCCCATGGCCACGATCCTGTTGTTCACCATGGCTCCCACGCACCGCATACCCACCTGGGTATGGATGGCGTAGGCGAAGTCAAGGGGGGTAGACCCTCTCGGAAGGGAGACCACTTCACCCTGGGGGGTGAAAACAAAAACATCGGTGGAGAGAACGTCGTCCTTCAGTCTCTCGAGAAATTCGGAGGGCTCGGGCGCTCCGTCGTGATCACCCTCGAGAGCCTGGCGAATCCAGGTAAGCTTGGCGTCAAGATCGTCAAGCCCTCCGCCTCCCTCCTTGTAGCGCCAGTGGGCGGCAATGCCGTACTCGGCAAGGGAGTTCATCTCCCAGGTACGGATCTGCACCTCCAGGGGCTCTCCAGTCGGTCCTACCACCGTGGTATGGAGGGACTGGTACATATTGCTTTTGGGATTGGCAATGTAATCGTCGAACTGGCCGGGAATCGGCTTCCATATGGTGTGGACGATACCCAGAACGGTGTAGCAGGCTGCAATGTCGTCCACCACCACCCTGAGGGCAAGGAGATCGTAGAGCTGCTCCACGGGAAGCTTCTTCCGGTTCATTTTTTCGTAGATGCTGAAGAAGTGCTTCGCCCTGCCTTTGACCCTGCAGTGGATGCCCTCCTCCTCCAGCCTGGCGCTGAGAATTTCCAGGGCCTTCCGGACTACGGTCTCCCGTTCGGGGAGCTTCTTTCTGACCCGGCGCCGGATCTCGTAGTACATCTCCGGATCGGCATACTTGAAGGCGAGGTCCTCGAGTCCCCGCTTCACCTGGTAGATTCCGAGACGGTGCGCAAGGGGAGCGTAGATTTCCAGGGTTTCCCTGGCTATGCGCATCTGCTTGTCCTTCCTCAGGGCTCCAAGTGTCCGCATGTTGTGCAGACGGTCTGCCAGCTTGATGAGGACGACACGAATATCCTTGGCCATGACCACGAACATCTTCCGGAGGTTCTCCGCCTGGTAATCCTCGAATGATTTGAAGGGGAGCTTGCCGAGCTTGGTCACCCCGTCAACGAGGGTAGCGACTTCCACGCCGAAGGCGCTTTTCAGCTTTTCCAGGGTAATGTCAGTGTCTTCAAGAACGTCGTGGAGCAGGGCTGCAGCAAGGGTTACCACGTCGAGCTGCATTTCGGCAAGGATGGAGGCTACGTTGATGCTGTGGACTATATAGGGATCCCCCGTGGACCTTTTCTGGTCCTTGTGTGCAGCGCCGGCCAGAACCAGCGCCTCGCCCAGCTGCATGAGCTCTTCCCGCGGAAGATAATGAACTACCTTCGACCAGAGCTCGTGCCATGCGAACTTCACCGAGATGGCCCGGTCCTCCTCGGGGATACGGCCGATATAGCTGTCCCTCAGCTTGCCGGAAGCCTTCCGGTCAAGTTCAGGGTGCTCGTCTTCACGTACGGGGGAAATTTCCCCGGCTCCGAGTTCCCGGTCCCCGAGAATACTCCCGCTCAGTTCTTTCGGGTCCATATCGTCCACTCTCCGTCAGGTGATGTCGTCCACTACCACATAATCGACAACGTACTGCAGCCGCTCCCGACCCTGCCAGTAATCCAGCCTCGGCCGATAGACCCAGCCGCCGGATGCGGCAATGGCGTCCTGGGCACTTTTCCCGTCAAAAGCCAGAAGGCGGACACCGCCCGTTTCGATCTGCAGATGCCGTCCGTCTTTTCCCAGGGGAAGCATTTTTTCCCCGCCTCTCCTCGCAGTGAAGAACAGGGGGGCAGGATTGCCGTTGCCGAAGGGTCCGAGGGCGCTCACTTCCTTCCAGGAATCGAGGGCAATCTCCCCCGGGCTCATCTCCAGGGCAGTGACCGGCGGTTCCTCAAGTTCCATCGAGGAGAGAGTATCCTCGAGATACCTTGAGACATCAGCCCAGTTGGTCCTGGCAACGGAGAATCCTGCGGCGTACTGGTGGCCGCCCCATGCATCCAGAAGGGAGGAAATGGGGTCGAGCACTTTTATGGCATCTCCTCCCTCGGGAACCCGGAGGGTCCCCCTGATGCCGCCCCGCACCGGAGCCGCCAGCACCACCGGCGATGATTTCATGCTGCACAGCCTGCTCGCTACACCGCTGAGGACGCCAACGGGCCAGGTTTCCCCGAGGGCCACATGACTGAAGGGACCGCTGAGAAGTTCCTCAGCCTCACCGGAAATCCGCCCGGAGAGCACCTGACGCTTTTTGTTCAGTGAGAGCAGGGTCTCTACCCTTTCCTCGGTGCCGGACCTTCCGTTGAGCACACCTACGGCGGTGTCGGCAAGATCCATTCTCCCTGCCGCGTTCAGGCAGGGAATAACCTTCATGGTGAGAGATTCCTCAGAGATGGCCTGACCGGTGAGCCCCAGGCGGGAAAAGAGCCGTGCGAGCCCCGGCCTGGCACGGCTCTTCATCTGGTCGATTCCCTCTCTCACAAGCTCCCTGTTGAGGGCGTTGAGAGGCATGCAGTCCGCAAGAGTGGCCAACGCGGCGAGATCCGTCATTCCCTCCACCTGCGTCCGGGGAAGGATACCGTATTTCCATGCCCAGGCCCACAGGACTCCAGTTGCACACAGGGCCTTTCCGAAGGGACACCCGCCTGTACCGTGGGGGTTCACAACCGTACAGTGCAAGTCCTTTCCCTCCTCGGGCTGGTGGTGATCGAAAACGAACACGTTTATACCGGCTTCAGCAGCCTTCTCGAGTATGAGGGAATCCTTGGATCCGCAGTCAACCACAACGAGGGTGTCCCACCCCATGGGGAGGAGCTTCTCCATGACGGCCTCGTGGAGACCGTACCCCTGCTCGTGGCGGTGGGGAATGAAGAAGCGAACCTGTTTTGCCTTGCTGCGGCTGATTTCCATTGCGAGAGTTGTGGAAGCGACACCGTCCACATCGTAATCCCCGTATACCAGGACCTTTCCCAGATCGGGAATGCGCTTCCACCGCTCAGCAGCTTCAGCGGAACCGCAGCCGAGATCCAGCCCTTCCAGAAGGTCCGGAAGAGAGGGACGGCGGAATGCGGAGTGGTCTTTCTGCCCTCCCCGGCTTTCAATCACTGCGGCGGTAAGGAGGGAACACCCCTCACGTTCGGCAATGGTTCTCGTGGAGGTGGTGGGCCTGACTATCCGGAGACGGCCTGCCTTGCAGAGAGAGGTCACAGGGGCTTCTCCCCCGCAGGCTGACATCCAGCCACTGAAAAGCTGTCTCCGCACCCGGCTGTCGAAAGGTCCCGGACGGGGCACGCAAAGGGAACAGAACGATTCCCCTTCCTGTGATACACGACATCCACAACAACAGCCGAAAAAACGGCGGCCGGGGAGCAGATCCTCATGAATTTTCCTCCTCGGAATCGGCTTTCCCTCGTGGAAAGCCTCTAAAAAAGGCATTTGCGGAGCCGCAGTTGACATGATACCCAGGCTCCGCGCAATTGCAGAAAAAAGCGCTTTTTATATTGTAGTCTGTGCCCCCTGAGAAGTAAACTCCTGCTGTTTTCCCAGGCTAGGGTCCCGAATCTCCCCCGTTCTCTATTCCGGGCCAGAGCATGGGGATTGACTGTTCGGGGAAATCATCAAGCTTTTTCCCCGCAGCGGCCCTGAGAAAATTATCAACCCACCAGAAGACGTTCTGCCGTGCAACTGATTTTCGGAGGAGCCGCATGCGCTCCTTTTTCTCCCGCTCATCCATGAAAAACGCCCTGCGGATGGATTCGGCCACTGCGTCCACGTCGTATGGGTTCACCAGCACAGCCCCCCTGGAAAGCTGGATCGCCGCGCCGGCGAACTCGCTGAGTATGAGCACTCCCGGCTCCCTCCCCTTGCAGGCGCAGTACTCCTTGCACACAAGGTTCATTCCGTCCTTGAGAGACGTCACAAGGGCCATGTCCGCGGCACGGTACATGGCGGCAAGTTCATCCCGAGTCACCGAACCGTAATGCCAGTTGACGGGAACCCAGCGGGTCGTTGAAAACTCCCCGTTGATCCTGCTAATGAGGAGCTCGATTTCTTCCTTGAGGGCCTGGTACTGTTCCACCGACTCCCTGCTGGGCACCACAATCTGGTGGAGGGTAATCCGTTCCCTAAGATCGGGATACAGTTCAAGGCACCTCCGGAATCCCCTGAGCTTTTCCGGAATTCCCTTGGAATAATCCAGCCTGTCCACTCCAAGGATGAATTTTTCGCCGAAAATCTCCTGCCGGATAATCTTCGAGCGGGCGACTACGTGCCGGGATCCCCCGAGGGACGAGTAGGCCTGGTAATCGATGCTGATCGGTAGGCTTCCGAGGAAAAAGGAACGATCACCGAGGTGTATCTTCAGGATGTGCCCCCGGCCGGACGCCGAGCATTCCGGATGGAAGACCCGCAGGCAATCGAGGAAATTCCGCCGGTCCCTTCCAGTCTGGAAGCACATGAAGGAGTATCGGGTCATCTGATCCAGTATTTCCCTGCGGCGCGGCATCTTCATGAACACGTCCACGTTGGGGAAGGGAATATGAAGAAAAAAAGACGCCCGGATTCCCGGCTTCTTCTCCCGGAGCATTCCCCCGAGGGGGATGAGCTGGTAATCATTCACCCAGATGAAATCATCCTCAGATGCATGCCGGAGGATGACTCTGGCGAATTTCGCGTTCGACCGGAGATACCCCTCCCAGTAATGGGGCGAAAAATCGCACCGGCTCTGGAGATCATGGAAAAGTGGCCAGAGAACGGAATTGGAATACCCATGATAAAAGTCCCTGACGTCATCCTCGGTGAGCATGACCGGGAGGAACCGATAACCGCTCTCTTCAGACACCGGCCCGAGAATATCCCTTATGTCGGAAAGACGGGCACCCGAGCCCGTTCCGGGCCACCCCGCCCAAAAGCCTCCCCTGTTTTTCAGCACGGGATTCATGGCGCTCACCAGTCCTCCCGAGGCAGGGCACCCCTTCCATTTTCCTTCATCACAGGAGAGCGTCACCGGCAGTCGGTTAGAAACCACTACCAGCCTTCCTTTCTGTTTCATGAATTTTTCTTCCTTTCCCTTTCCAGGGCGTCAAGCCATCTCCGGAAAAACTCCGCCCTTTCTTCAGGCAGAAGCCAGACATGGGCAAAACTCCTGGCCTGAAGGGACGAAATCCGGATCCCCACACCCCTTCCGCCGAGAACCCTGAAGGCATCCTCGTCAGTCACGTCGTCTCCCAGGTAGCAGACGGGGTCCCTGGAGCTTCGGGCCGAAAGTATCCGTTTCATGGCCTCCCCCTTTGTACAGGAAGGCAGGCGGAACTCCACACCCCCGTCAAAGGGAAGTCTCTCGAAACCTGCTTCCGAAGCCTTTTCCGCTATGGATTTTTCCCGGCGGCAGTACATCTCCCGTACATCAGGCCGGTCACGCCAGTGAAGGGCGGCAGAAACGGGCTTCATTTCCACTGCATCACGAGGGAACCCTTGAAACAGCACAGGAAGTACAGTCAATGCCTTCTCCTCGGTTCCGGACAGGGGCAGGGTGACAGTCTCGCCTGAAGGAGAGCGCCTCTGCCACCCGTGGCAGCCCCATATTTCTGCAGGCAGCCCCAGCAGCGAGGCAGCCTCTGAAGCCTCTCTTCCGGTGAGGAGAATGAAATCCCCTCCTGCTCCCATAATCTTCCGGAGCAGGAGCCTCGTCTCCTCGGGAGGAACAGCCTCGTTCCTCTCCCTGCGGAAAGGAGCGATGGTGCCGTCATAGTCGCTCACCAGCAACGGTCTGACGCCCCTGAAAGAGGCGAAAAAACCTTCAAGGGCACCGAGCCCCGGCCGTGGATAGTCTAAATCCACCGCTCCCACTCCCCTTCTCCTCCGTCCAGCGTCACGAGAAGGGACAGGTAGTTCCGCAGCTGGCCAGTGATAAGGAAATTTTCCAGGACATACTGCCGGGCGTTTACACCCATTCGCTCTCTCTTCCACCGGTGAGTAAGAAGATAGCGTATCCTGATGGCTGCCCCTTCCGGAGAGCGTACCCGGAAACCGTTAAACCTGTTGATGACCTGGAGCCTGATTCCTCCCACGTCTCCCCCGATAACCGGCTTCTTCTTCCACATCCCTTCGCTCACCGTGAGCCCGAACCCCTCCTTGGTGGACTTCTGCAGGATCACATCCGCTCCGGACTGGAGGGCATTGATTGCCCTGTGGGCATCCGGCGGAAGCACGAGGACGGAAATATCCGGATCGCCCGCTGAGGCCTCCTGCACGGCTGAGAGGACCTCTCCCGATTCAGGGTCATCCGCAGCTCCTCCCCCGGCAAGAACCAGCCGGATGTCGACGTGCTCTTTCGCTATGCGATAGCTCTCGATGACTCCGAGAGGGTCTTTGAACCGGTCAAACCGTGAAACCTGCAGAATGACCGGCTTATCCCTGGATACGCCGAGTTCGCGGTATGTTTTCTCGATCTCCGTCCTCGAAAGGGGAATGTTCTTTTCACTCAGGGGATCAATGCTCGGCGTTATGAGAAACTGGGGGTGTGAAAGAGGCTGGGCGAAATCAGACAGCGAAAAAATCGAAGCGTCGTAGCCCTCGATCTGTTTTTTCACGAACCGCCATACCGACCTGTTCGGTGAACTGACATCAATATGGCACCGCCAGATCCATTTGCCCTTTCTCCGGGGGAACATGCCGAGCAGAGCCGCCGGCTGGGGATCATGGATAAAGACATAATCCGCTTCTTCCAGGGAATCCCTCAAAAGTTCCGCATTCTTTTCGTTTGTCGACAGGTAAGAGGAAATCTGCCCTTCCGAAAGGCCTCCGGCCATTCCCTGGAGAGAGTTGTGCAGCATTTTCGTACAGGCAAAAAAAGGTTCGTCTCCCTCGATGACTTCCCAGGAAACGTCGAGCCCCAACTCCCGGGAAAGGGGAACCATGGAGGAGAGTATTTCCGCTACCCCTCCACCCGCCTTTGTAGAGTTCACATGGACGATCCGCTTTCCCCTGAGCCTTTCCGCTATAGCCAGGAGACTGTCCATGGCATGAAAGCCGATGACCTCTCCGTATTGTTTCAGCATGTCGGACATCATCCTGTCCTCCCCTTCCCGAGGCCCTTTTCGAGAATGGACACGATCTGTCCCTTCAATTCACCAAGGGAAAAAAGATAGGAATCCACCCTTCCGAGAAGTCTGCGGACCTCTTCCGTCTTCTCTCCGAACTGTTCGAGCCACAGGGAGAAGTCGTCCTTTCCTTCTGGCGAGCGGCGACGCCCGTCGAGAAAATGATGAAAAAAGCTCTGCCTGCTCGCCGTTTTTACCGCAAGAGGGAAATCCTCCAGCGAAGTGGTCACTTTCCCCGTATCGAACATGAACTTTCTGCAGGCAATAAAGAAAAACTCCCTGTCTGCCTTCTTCCAGCTCAGGAAATCACCCTGGTCGAGCCGCGCCTCGAGAATATCCTCAAGGAGAGACCGGAGTTCTTCGAGGTCCTTGCACTTCACCGGGTTGATGGCGCTGAGGTATTCCGCAAGTTCGGTGTCGCCGAGTCCCCCATCGGCCCAGGAGGCAAAGTCGTTGTTGAACTCTGACTCGGCAATATGGGGACGGAGCATTCTGCCCCAAAAGTGATAGTAAAGGGAACTTTCTGGAATTTCGGGAACTGCGGCGCGGAGTTCCCTGAGAGTCTGTGCGTGGAGGCCCGTGCTAACGGGCAGAAGAGAGCATTCCATAAATCTGAAGGGGCCGCTGGCTCCTGTAGTGTTCATGGTTT
>CAZJAR010000011.1:0-40743 GCA_964543785.1 uncultured Synergistaceae bacterium
AGGGGGAACCGGTGGCCTACGCCGTCTACTTCCACAACTTCTCCACTTTTGCAGGCAGACTCGGACTCTACCTCGAAGACGTGTACGTGAAGCCCGAAATGCGGGGGAGAGGAATGGGCAAAGCAATCCTCCGCTACCTGGCGTGCCTGGCAAAAGAACGGGGGTGCGCAAGGTTCGAATGGTCAGTTTTGGACTGGAACACGCCGTCCATCGAGTTTTACCGTTCTCTGGGCGCCGAGCCCCTGGACGGGTGGACGGTGTTCCGCCTCACCGGGGAAGCCCTGGACAGGCTCGCAAAAAACTGAAGAGGGAAACAAAAAACGGAAGCCAGTTTTTTTGCAGCAAGCCCCGGCTTCCGCATTGTATTCGAAAAACTATTTCACAGTGAACTCGATGCCTCCAAGGGCTCCGGCGTCATAGACGTAGGATCCGGGTTTTCCGGGAAGCATGTTTCCCAGGGCTCCCGTAAGGAGCACATCCCCCTTCTCCATGGTCCAGCCATGCTCTATCATCTTGTTCACCAGCCAGAGGGCAGCTTTCCACTGGTCTCCGAGGGCATCGGCTCCACTCCCCCGGTTCACTTCCTTCCCGTCAAGGGTGAGGAGGGGAACAAGCTGGTTGATGTCCGGAGCATCCTTGAGGGGAATCGCCTTTCCAACGATGAAACCCTTGGACGAGATGGCGGACGCATTGATGTCCGCAGCCTTCAGCTGCTTCATGTCGGTGAAGGCGAGGTCGGGAAGCTCTATGGCGGCTGCGAGGAAAGCAACTTTGCCCTTGAGTTCATCAACGTTCTTCAGGGGTTCCGTCACTGGGGTTCCGAGGATAAACCCTATCTCACACTCAAGCATAAGGTTCCCGAAGCCTGAGCGGCTGACCTCCACAGGACCTGCCGATCCATCCATTCCTCCTCCGGGGAAGAGCACCGCCGCGAAGGGTGTGTCTGAGCCGAATTTCTTCATGGTGGCCTCTGTGGTCAACCCTGCCTTGAATCCAACAGGACGGGCATCCCCGAGGCGTTTTTTTGAATACTCTGTCTGGACTGCGTAGGATTCATCCACCGTCATCCCGGGGTACTCCGCCGTCAGGACGGGAAAAGGCTTTCCCTCCATGGCGGCCGAATAGACCTTCCCGGCCATAGCCTGCACATCCGCCGACCAGGCGGATACCGCGAGGAGCAACACCATCAGGATTGCCGCGCCACAACGCCTTATTGCCTTCATCATCCAATCCTCCTCCAGAAAATAAAAAAATTATTCTTTCAGGATATTGTACTCTTCTTTCACTGCTTTGCCTGTTTTTTCCGCGGTTTCGCGGTGTGAAATCCGTTCATTCAATTCTCCTATTCAGGAGTGTGCTTTTATTTCCCTCTGGAGTAGAATTGTTTCATTACGGAGTTTTCGAATGGAGGGGAAGATCGTGATTGAAGAAAAAATCATGACGACCATCCGGAACACGATGACAGGTCTTCCAGGTGATTTCCAGGCGGAAGACGGACTCCATTCCCTCACGTCCGTCATAGCCGAAAGAAAAGGGTTTTTTTCAAGGAGAAAACTCACCTTTACCGCACGATTCCGGGTAAACGAGGAAACCAGGGAAGTGATTTACAACGAAACTCTCGTTGAACGGAGAATTGGGCTCGGCGCGGGAATCGGCGAGGGAATTTCGGGGTTCGGGTTCAGGAAGTGGAAGATCACTGCAAACCCGAGGGGCCTTGATGGGACAGAAGAAGGGCATTCGCAGCCTTTCGGCAGAAAAGACGGCTTCACTTTCAGGTTTCAGCAGGTCCGGGATGCCGTCCGCAAAGTAGTGGAAGAAGAAGGGTACACGTTCAAAAACCAGATATGGGGGAAACTGTAAGCTTTTTTCCAACCCACTATCTGATATAATTCACTTAATTCAATTCACAGTTTTTTTGCAAGGAGGTTCCCATGTCCGGTATCGGCGCGGTCACCCCTGTAAACAGCATACAGATTGCCGCACCCGTCGCCAGCCAAAAGAGACGGGAAGGCCTTCGGCGTGCCGAGCAGGAGGTTCTTCGCCAGGAAATGGCCCTGCGAAACTCCGGCGATGTGACGTCTACGGTCTACCATTTCTCCAGGGGCCCAAACGGTAAGCCATACATCACGGGTGCAACGGTGACGGTCCGCACTGCCTCAGGTGAGGAGACAGGAACCGCCGCCCGGCGGACCTCGAAACCACAGGAAAGGACAAGCCGGAAGCCCGTTGAAAAAAAACCCGCTGCTGAAGAAGCAAAGACAGCTGGTTCAGGAAGTGAAACTGCAGCTGAAGAAGCAAAGCTGAAGGGCATCGAGAGGGACGTTATCAGCCACGAAGCGGCCCACATGGCGGTGGGCGGACAGTATGCGGGCCCCGTTTCCTATAGCTATGCCACCGGTCCTGACGGCAGGAGGTACATCGTCGGGGGAGAGGTTTCCATTTCCGCTCCGGAGGGCAGGACACCCGAAGAGACCATCCAGATCATGGAGCAGGTGAAGCGGGCCGCACTGGCTCCGGGCTCGCCATCACCCCAGGATCTTCGGGTGGCAGCGGCAGCATCGGCGGCCCAGGTGCGTGCCCGGGCGGAAATGGCGAAACAGGACGCATCGCGGGCCTACTCGACCCTGGGAAACACAGGCTTCGACCGGCGGGAAGAAGGTTTTTTCCTGTCAGCCTGAAGGAATGGAATCATCCCATGTACGGCAAGAGGACGCCCTGGAGGGCGTCCTCTTTTTTTATTTCCAGCCTGCCCTACTCCACCGTGAGCGATTTTTTCAGCCTGCCCGCCCGGTTGCATACCGCCTCAACTGCCAGTTCAGCCCCCGTTGGCAGGTCGCCCACCTGGAAATAGGCAACAGAACTTTTGCCGTCTACCTGCCAGGCAGGTTCAAGACGATACATGGTCTGCCCGTCGAGGGAAAGAGTGAAGAGGTTAATGTAATGTTTTGTTCCGTCCGGCACAGAGTGGGGGGCATTCACCGTGAGAATCCCTTCGGCCCTGTTGTAGGATATCTCGAGGTCCGAAGGCGGATGGGCCCAGGCAATCCCCGCAGAAAAGATGACCATCAGCGCAAACAGCAGAAGAAAGATTTTTTTCACTGCACTCACTCTCCTTCATTCGTGGGACAAATTTTCTCTGCTAAAATAGTGTAGCATAAAAGCCTTTTTGATACTTCGTCCTTTTCGCCTTCAGACGAAAAGGAACCGGGGGATGATGACATGAATCTGCACCTGCTCGAACAATGGTTCAAGGAACTGGAGACTGTGGGAGCCGACCCGGACGGAGGAGTCACCAGGCTTGCCTATTCCGCCGAGGAGGACGCCATGTTCACAAAGGTCGCCGGTTTTGCATCGAAACTTGGTTTTTCCTCCGCAGAGGACTGTGTGGGGAATATGTTCATAGCATTCCCCGGCGAAACGGACCATCCCTGCCATGTAATAGGGTCTCATCTTGATTCGGTCCCGAGAGGCGGGAGATATGACGGTGTCATAGGAGTCCTTGCCGGGCTGCTGGTAATGGAAAAGGCCAGGAGACTCGGGGTCGCCATTCCTCTTAAAACGGCAGTTTTCAGGGCTGAAGAATCAAGTTTTTACGGCCTGGCCACCGCCGGCAGCGGAACAACTTCCGGCAGCATCAGCATAGCCCAGCTCAAGAAAGCACAGTCACTGTCCGGAGACAGCCTGTACGATGCCATGATCCGGAAAGGTTATTCTCCCGGAGCCTGCAGGCTTGAACCTATGCTGGACTTCACCGAACTCCACATCGAGCAGGGGCGGGTGCTCTGGGAGGCAAAGGAATCTCTCGGCGTTGTAACCGCCATAGCGGCCCCGACCAGGCTGAAGGTGACGGTCCACGGCCGTCAGGACCACTCTGGAGCAACTCCCATGGACCTGAGGAAGGACGGACTCTGCGCTGCGGCGGAAATCATCCTTGCCGCCGAGCGGGCCGGAAAAGCGGAAACGGGAGACGCTACCGTGGCTACCGTGGGAGTAGCTCATGTGCAGCCAAACGCGCTGAACGTGGTTCCCGGCCAGGTGGAATTGAGGATTGACATACGGGGGATCCGGAAGGACAGTATCTCCAGGACAGTGCTCTCAGTCAAGGAGAGCATCCGCGAAACAGAACAGCTCCGCGGCATCCGATGCGACGTGGAAACCATCTCCTCCATGGATCCTGTCTCTCTCGACCCTTCCGTGATCAATTCCCTTGCAGCTGCGTCGGAGAAAAAGGGAATTTCCTTCCGCCGGATGGCAAGCGGCGCAGGGCACGACGCCATGAAGATTGCCCCCGCTGCTCCTGCCGGCATGCTCTTTATTCCCTGCAAAGAAGGAATAAGCCATAACCCGGCTGAAGAAGCCTCTCTGAAGGATGTGGCCCTGGGAGCGGAGATCATCCTGGAAGCCATAAAAAACCGCATTTTCGGAGTCCAATAGAAATATCTGAAAACCCTCATTCCGCTGCGCTATAGATCTGAATATAGGGAATAGCAAATTGCCTTTTTTTTCGATTTTGGGTTGAATTGATCTGCCAATTATGGTAGGTTAATTTTAGTTCAATTGTTTCGATCTTTTTTCTCTCTGTTTTTCAGTTCTTCGTTTTTCTTTTTCCTATTCAGCTTTTGCCGCACTTTGCAGATCGAATCAGCCGTGCTCCAGGATTGTAAGGAGGTGAAGAAATGAATAACGTCACCATACTCTGGCTTGGGATTATGGCCGTCATCGGTATCGTCATGGTCGTCATGAAAATGAAGAATAATGCAAAGGACGAGGCCTGACATCGGTTCCTCCCGCCGCCCCCCAGAGGGGCGGCTTTTTTCTTGCAGTTAATGGATTATTCTAAAAAAGCCGATAAGAAAATGCAAAGGAGGGAGCGCCATGGAAAAAATGAAGTCCGCATGGGTGTCTCCCGTTCTTTCCGTTCTTTCGGCCCAGGGAGGACGAGTCACCGGAAAGGCGGCAAAGGAGCGCCCGAAACAGAACAAGAAGCATTTCAGGGAATATCTGCACCCAGTCGACAGAGAAGGGGCAGACGGAGAGACCGAAGATCGGCTCGACACACTTGCGTGACTGCACTGCCGACAATTAACGGCGGGGCCTCCCTTAAAAGGGACGACCCCGCCGTTGTTTCACGGAAGAATCAGACTCCCGCCCTTGCAAAAACTCCGTCCACCATCTCCCGCGCTTCTTCCTGGATTCGCCTGAGATGATCCCCGCCAACGAAGCTCTCGGCGTAAATCTTGTACACATCCTCCGTGCCGGAGGGCCGCGCAGCGAACCACCCGTTTTCGGAAGTCACTTTCAGTCCGCCTATGGGGGCGCCGTTTCCCGGGGCAGTCGTCAGCTTGGCTATAATCGGCTCTCCCGCCAGGAAATCCCCTTCCACGGCATCGGGAGCAAGTTTCTTGAGCAGTTTTTTCCGCTCAGGACCCGCCGGAGCGTCAATACGGGCATAATAGGGAACGCCGAGCCTGCCGGTGATTCTGTCGTACCGGGTACCGGGGTGCTCTCCCGTGACCGCCAGGATTTCCGCCGCGAGAAGGGCGAGGATGATGCCATCCTTGTCAGTTGACCAGGCAGTTCCGTCTTTTCTCAGGAAGGATGCGCCCGCGCTTTCCTCTCCTCCGAAGCCCAGGGATCCGTCAAGCAGTCCCTCCACGAACCATTTAAAGCCAACAGGCACCTCCACGCATTTCCGTCCCACCGACCGGGCAACCCTGTCGATGAGCGAACTGGACACAAGGGTCTTGCCTACTGACGCATCCTGTTTCCAGCCTGGCCTGTGGGTAAAGAGGTAATCCACAGCCACGGCCAGGTAGGCGTTCGGTGGAAGGAGCCCCCTGTCGGGAACCACTATTCCGTGGCGGTCGAAATCCGTGTCGTTTCCAAAGGCGATATCGTACTTGTCTTTCATGTTCACCAGGCCTGCCATGGCATAGGGAGATGAGCAGTCCATGCGGATCTTGCCGTCCCAGTCCACGGACATGAAGGAAAAGGTGGGGTCCACCGCCGGGTTGACCACTTCAAGCTTCAGGCCATGCCTGGAAGCGATCACGTCCCAGTAGGCCACGCCGGAACCTCCCATGGGATCAGCACCGATGGAAATGCCTGATCTGGATATGGACTGAAGGTCCAGAATGGCGCCGAGATCATCCACGTAGGGAACGATGTAATCCATCCTCCTGACGGAGTCGGACATGAGGGCCGAGGAATAGGAAATCCTCCGGACTCCCTTCCCTCCCGATTTCAGTATCTCGTTGGCACGGGCCTGAATGGCATCAGTAATCTCCGGATCCGCAGGTCCTCCCGAAGGGGGATTGTACTTGAACCCTCCGTCCTCCGGAGGGTTGTGGGATGGAGTGATCACAACCCCGTCGGCGAGGCCGGATGCCTTCTCCCTGTTCCACTTGAGGATGGCGTGAGAGATAACCGGCGTGGGGGTGTATCCTCCGCCCTCCTGGATCACCGTTTCCACGCCATTGGCGGCAAAAACCTCGACGGCAGTGCGAAAGGCGGGTTCGGAGAGGGCGTGGGTATCCTTTCCAACAAACAGGGGACCCGTTATCCCCAGGCGGGCACGGTATTCCGCGATGGCCTGGGAGACAGCGAGGATGTGCGCCTCGTTGAAGGATCCCTTCAGGGAAGACCCCCTGTGCCCCGAGGTGCCGAAGGAGACGAGCTGGAGGGGGTTGTCCGGGTCCGGCTGTTCCGTGTAATAGGCTGACACCAGGCCGGGGATGGAGGCGAGCAAGGTATGGGGCGGCCTTTTTCCCGCAAGAGGAGAGATCGTCATGGAGGGCCTCCTATTTCTCAAAAAAAACGTCGGGGCGGAAGGGGTACTCTATATACCCCGCCGCCTCCGCGGCGAAATCACGGTCGAAGAGCAGGGCGAGGATCCACAGGGAGAGATCGATTCCCGAACTGACGCCGCCGGCGGTGAGAATCCGGCCGTCCTTCACCACCTTCTTCTCCATGACCTTGACGCCGGAATAGGCATCAAGCTCCTCGAAATAGCCGTGGTGAGTGGTGGCAGCCCGTCCCTCGAGAAGGCCCGCCTCGGCGGCGATGAAGGCGCCGGTGCACACCGTGCCAAGGAAACGCACCTGCTCGTACCGCTCCTTCACGAAGTTGATCACCCGCTTGTCCCGGACGGCGATCCGCCGTCCCTGCCCTCCCGGAAGGATGAGCACGTCCAGCTGCGGGCAGAGATCGGGGCCGCCGTCAGGCAGGAAACGCAGACCGTTCGCTGCCTTGATGGGGCCGTCCTGGAAGGCGAGAATTTTCACGTCCATGCTGCCCGGCTTCACGGCGTTGGCCGCCGAAAGCGTCTCAAAGGGGCCGACAAAATCCAGTTCCTCCACATCGGGGAAAACAAGTATTCCTGCCTGTATCACGGCATCCACCCTCTCTCTTCTGATTGTGTACTCCCGGAGTCCGTTTCACTTCCGTATGAACGTTCCGCTGTCCAGGTCCCGGAAAGCCTGGTCAAGTTCCTCCTTCGTGTTCATCACGATGGGGCCGCCCCATGCCACGGGCTCGCCCAACGGCATGCCTTCCAGGTAGAGGAACCGGATCCCGCTCCCGGCGGCCTGCACTGAAAACAAATCTCCCCCGGAGAAAAGAACGGCGTTTTTCTCCTTCACCTCTGTTCCGTTTCCCGGGCCGAAGGCACCCTCCCCCTCCACGATGTACACGAACACCGTGGCCTCAGGAGGAGTTTCAACCGTCCACCGCCCGCCCTCCCGGACGGAAACGTCGAGATACCTGGGCTGCACGTAATCAGCTTTCATGGGTCCCTGCACCCCCCTGTAGGCCCCTGAAAGAATCCGGACCTCGCCGGTCTTTTCGGATACCCGGGGAATGTTCGCGCTGACAAGATCATTGTACTTCGGCGGGCACATTTTGTCCTTCGCGGGAAGATTGAGCCAGAGCTGGGCGCCGAGAAGCCGTTCTGAAGGTTTCGGCATCTCCTGGTGGATGATCCCCGAGCCGGCGGTCATCCACTGGCAGTCACCATCGTGGATTGTTCCCCTGCTGCCGAGGCTGTCCCCGTGTTCCATTTCTCCGCTGATAAGGTAGGTGATCGTCTCTATACCCCTGTGGGGATGCCACGGGAAGCCCTTCACGTAGTCCGCAGGGTCTTTTGAGTCAAAGGCATCGAGCATCAGGAAGGGATCGAAGTCCTTCACATCGTGATACCCAAAGACGCGCACCAGGCTGACTCCCGCACCATCAACAGTCCTGCGGCCGGAAACGACCTTTGCAGGAACCCTCATATTCTCCATATTTAAAGAACACCTCCTTACTTCTATATTACGTTATACTATTCAAAGGTGTGAGATCGGTCAAGGTTAAGCACGCCCGCAGTAGAATCAGTAGAAATACGTACACGACAGGGGTATGGTCTTCCAATAGTATTCCCGCCGTGCGGGTGTTATTGTTTTTTCACTCTTGAGAGGAGGAGATAGTCATGTTCACGTGGAAGCGGGTCCGGTATGCTGTCATGTTCGGTTTTCTGGCGTTTATCACCTGGGTGGGGTACCAGCACCAGGTGCTGGGAGGAGGCCCGACAGGGGTCCCGACGGTGGATGCCCTCTGTCCGTTCGGAGGACTGGAGAGCATCTACAGCTATCTCAGTTCCGGGACATGGCTCCGCAGGGTGGCTCCGAGCGCACTCATCCTATTCGGCGCTGTACTTGCCATGACGCTGCTCTTTGGCCGGGTGTTCTGCGGGTGGATCTGCCCTCTTGGTACCATTGGGGAATTCACGGCCGGAATCGCCCGAAAACTGGGGATAAAGAAAATAGAGCTTCCCCGCGGACTTGACAGTGCTCTCAAACTTTTGAAATACGGTATCCTGGCAGTCATACTGTATTATACGTGGACCCTGGGAACGCTGGCATGGCGTGATTACGACCCCTGGGCGGCCTGGATGCACCTGGCGGCAGGCTGGGATGAAATCGTCGCCACCCCCTGGGCCTTCGCCGTCCTCTTCGGCCTGGTCATCGGCGCGGGACTGTTCATTGAACGGTTCTGGTGCCGCTATCTCTGCCCCCTGGGCGCAACTCTTGGAATTCTTCAGAAGTTCAGCCTGACAAAGGTTTCCAGGAACGGGGAAACCTGCATCAAGTGCAGCAAGTGCAACCGCTCATGCCCCATGGGGATCGCACCCATGGAAGTGGAAAAGGTAACCGATGCCGACTGCATCGCCTGCGGACGGTGCACCGAGAGCTGTCCCGTGGAGAAGACCCTGGTCTTTTCTTTCGGCAGCCGGAAGGTGCTTTCCGCCCTGGCGGTGGGTGTTATGGGCGTACTGCTCTTCTTCGGCGCCTATGGAACTGCGAAAGTGACGGGATACTGGCAGACCTTCGCTTCCACGTCGGTAGAAGCCCTAAAGGACCCTGTGGAAGGGGTCTTCGGGTGGATGAGCATCGACCAGGTGGCGAAGCAGGTGAAGCTGTCCCCGGAGAAGGTGCTGGAAATCGCGAAATTGCCTGCTGATACCCCCAGGGATGTGTCCATCAAGAAAATTGACGGCGTGAACGATGAAATACTGAAGGAAGACCTGAAGGCCTACTTCGCCTCGAACCCGGCACAGGCTCCGGAACCGGTCAAGGAAGTGCCGGCAAATCCGGACGAGCTGAAGGGGAGCTTTACACTGGACGATGTGGCTGCAGGCTACGGCCTGGACAGCGCCGAGATCCTGAAGGAAGCCGGATGGCCCGCCGATACTCCCGGGAACATTTCCCTGAAGGAAGCAGGAACTCCTCTCGGGCGTGAGCCTTCGGACATACGGACGGCAGTGAAGGAACTGCTGAAGAGGAAACAGTAGAAAGTCGAAGGGGGCTCCCGGAGGAGCCCCCTTTTCGTCCTGTCAGTAGCCTCTCTTCTCCAGGTGGTCCAGGAGGGCTTCGGCAAGAGCCACTCTGGAAGCGGAATAGGCGTGGTCGTCATCCAGCATGACGTCGCGGACGGCGGCTCTGCCGTTCTTCCGCAGGGCGTCCAGCAGGGAGGTGTGGTGCACGTCGGGTGGGGTGATGGCATCCCTTGAGGCACCGGCGAGGAAAACATGCCGTCCCGCCAGGGCTCCCACCGAATTGAGGAGGTCAAAATCCTCCCGCCGTTCCATTATTTCTCCCCACAGGGCATGGGCGTCAGTTCCGGCCAGGGGCGGAGCGCACTGCTCCAGCAGGCCCCTCAGCTTCTGCCCGAGCAGCGGATCGGCGGCGGCCCGTTTGCCGTCCAGCCCCACATTCCACCCCGAAAGGAAGACAATATCCTTCACGAAGGGGCATTCCTCCGCGGCCTTCACGGCGGCAAATCCGCCCATACTGTGACCGGCGGCGATGATGCGGTCTCCGTCCACGGCATAGTGATTCAAGGCCTGCGGGCTGCGGAGAAACCGGAGGACGTTCCTGCTGTCCTCGACCACATGGGAAAAAGAGAAACTCCCCTGGCTGCCCCATGCCCCCCGGTAAGAAAAGATCACCGTGTTGAACCCGGCCCTGCGGAACACCTGGGCGAGATCGCCGTTTTTCTCCGTTCCGGGGAAACCGTGGAAGAGCACCATGGTGGGATGGGGCCCCTTCCCCGCCGGGTGGTACATAACGCCGTAGAGGTCACATCCCTCCGAGGGGAGCGTCAGGGCGCTCCAAAAAGGAGGAAAGTACCTGTCTTCCACGGGAGGATCAGAAAAAACGCAGTTCCGGAACATGCCGGACCTACAAATCGAACGCGGCCACCACGGGCGTGTGGTCCGACGGTTTCTCCCAGCTTCTGGGCTCCCTGTCGACCCAGCAGTCCACGGCGCACTTTTCAAGGGCGGGCGTCACAAGAACGTGGTCGATTCTCCAGCCGATGTTTTTCTCCAGGGAGTTCTTCACCCTGTAGTCAAAGAAGGAGAACTCTCCCGGTTCGGGTCTGAACTTGCGGAACAGGTCGGCGAAGCCCCAGCGTTTCACGTCTTCAAAGTGCTCCTGGATGTCCGGGGCGAAGCAGGGATGGTCCCGCTTCTTCTCCGGGCTGGTTACGTCAATGTCTGTGGGGGCCACGTTCATGTCCCCCACCCAGACGACCTTCTCGGACACGAGGTACTCTCTCTCGAAAAGAGACTTCATCCGGTCGAGGAAACGGTGCTTGTACTGGTAATCCGGATGGTCGATGGCCTTTCCCTGGGGGATATAGGTGTTCACCATGCAGAAGTCGCCGATTCGGGCCCTCAGAAGGCGGGTTTCTCCCTCGGGCTCCTCGCCGTCGCCGAATCCGACGGCAAACCCGTCAAGGGGTGCCTTTGTGAGGATGGCCACACCGTTGTAGGATTTTTCTCCCCTGTAGAGGCAGCGCAGCCCCATGGCCCTGAAGTCGGCCTCGGGGAAGTCGTCGTCCACCACCTTGGTCTCCTGGAGGCACAGGGCATCCACGGGATGATCCGAAAACCACTTTTGCAGAATGGGCATCCGGCTGCGGACAGAGTTCACGTTGAACGTTGCAATGGTGAAGCGAGCCATGACAGTCTCCCTCTCATTCCATATAGTCTTCGCGGCGGATCAGCCCGCCGAATTTTTCTCCTTTGAAGAAAGCGGCCGCGTTCTCCGCAGCGGCCCGTGCTGCCATTTCCATGTCCTTTTCGCACCGGTTCGAGTTGTGGGGGGAACCGGCCACGTTGGGAAGCTCGAGGAACGGATGGTCAAGGACAAAATCTCCTCCTCCCCATGTGGGCTCCTTCCACCAGACATCCAGTCCGGCCTGGAAATCGGGGTTTTCCTTCAGGTGAAGGTAGAGATCCTCCTCCACTACCAGGGGAGCCCTGGCAACGTTGAGCAGAATGGCGTTCTTCTTCATGAGGGAGAGTTCTTTCTTCCCGATGACGCCCCGTGTGTGCCTGTTCAGGGGCAGGGAGACAAGCAGAACGTCCGTATCCGGGAGGACCGTTTCAAGGTCCTTCAGGGTTCCCATGAAGTCCACGTCTCCGTCAGTCTTTCCGCTGGTGTTCAGCGCCCTGATCTTCATGCCGAATCCCCGGGCGAGGTCTGCCGTCATGCGGCCGATGCCGCCGTAGCCCGCCACGGTGAGTATTTTTCCACGAAGGCTCATGGGAGAATATCCGCCGCGGTTGAACACTCCCTTCATGAGGTCGTTGTGAAGGGGGACGATCCTTCGGGTCAGTGCAAGCAGGAGGGCCATGGTGTGTTCGGCGATCTGGGGGGCCCATCCCCCGGCGTTGCAGGCAATAACAGGTTTTTCGGGCATTTTGTCGAAGGGAAGATAGTCAAGGCCCGTGGAGATGGCCTGGAAGAGTTCCAGGTTTTCAAGGAGAGGGTATTCTTCCTCCCGGATTTCCCTGTTGAAGAAGAATGACAGCAGCCCGTGGGCGGAGGAAAGCATGTCCGCCCTTTTTTCCGGTGCGGCGTCCTCCAGGTAGAAAATGTTGGCGTCCCCGGCAACACCCTCCTCAACGGCGGTCCTTACTGCTGCGGGAGCGGCGCAGGTTACCACAAGGTTTTTTTTCATGTCGGCAGTTCTCCTTTCGCTGGTATTTCCTTATATTGTATTGTACCCTATGAAACGTTCCCGACAAACAGGGAATAGGAATACATTCTCCGGAAGGAGGAGCATCATGGAATCAACCATCTACCTGGTCCGCCACGGGCGCCCTGCGCTGCCCGACTACGAAATGCGCTTTCTCGGGAGGACGGACCTTCCCCTCTCTCCCGAAGGAAAAGAGCAGGCCCTGGCCCTGAAGCACGCCTTCGAAGGAATCCCCCTCGACGGGGTGTTTCACAGCGGACTGAAACGGGCGGCAGAAACCGCCCGAATTCTCGCAGGGGAGCGAAGCGTTCCCTTCTCCGTCGTCCCTGAATTCAAGGAGATCGCCTTCGGCGAGTGGGAACTCCGGTCCATGAAGGAGGTCATGGAGTCCGACCCCGAAGCCTTCGAGGCCCGGGGACAGGATTTCGCAGGTTTCCGTCCTCCGGGGGGAGAAAATTTCATGGACGTCCAAAAGCGGGTCTGGCCGGCCTTCACTGCCCTCGTAGACCGGTGGGAGGGCAATCTGCTGATCACCGCCCATGCCGGCGTCTTCAAGACGATTGTCTTCACACTCCTGGACATTCCCTGGCAGAAACTCTTCTCCATGCGCCAGGACTACTGCGGAGTACATGTTCTCACCCGGTTTGACGGGCACCTCGCGGTGCGCCGGCTGAACTGGATGCCCGGACTGGGTGAATAGCGGAGCCGGAGGAGCATCAGGGTTTCGTGAGGGTGAGGAAAAAACCCAGTTCAGAAACACCGCCGCCGGATTTCCCGATGAACAGGGAACCCTTCACCTGTCCTCCTTCGAGAAGGGTTCCCCTCCACTCCCCTGAAACGGGATCTCTTCCCGTCCGGTGAAAGTTTTCCATGGTTCCGTCCAGGGTACCCCTGAAGATGTTCCCTTCAAGCATTCCCTTCAGATTCACCATGAGGCCGAAGGGCTTCATGCCTCCTCCGCGGCCCCCGGGAGCATATTCAAGACGGGCCCGTCCCCGGACGGCACCTCCTGAATCCGGGACGGAGAGCACCATTTCATTGACTTTTTTCCCGTCCGGGTAGTTTACCAGGGAAAAGTTCAATCTTCCGGCAAAACGGCGCTCAGAACATTCTTCCATTCCCCGGGTTGTAAAGCCCAGGTTGACGTAGCCCAGATCCGGCGTCCCGCGGTACAACCCCGCTATTTCCACTATGCACTGGAGAGAATCACCGGACCTGTTGTCCCAGAACACTTCACGGCGCTCCCCGGGAGGAATCGGGGCAGCCAGCCCTACCGTGTTCCCCTCCTGCCATTTCCCGTCCTTCCGGAAGAGAAGCCGGAGGGAAACATCCTCCACAGCCTCTTCGGAGTTTGTGTTCGTCACGGCGCAGAACACACGGTACCCTCCCCCCCCGAGAGGTTCCTGCCTCCAGTCCGGCAAAAGAGCGGTCATGGAGGCCCGGTAGAGAGTGTACACCGCCCGAACGGCTGAAAAGATACCCTGGTCGGGATTGGACAGGATTTCCTGAATGCTCCGCCTGGTCCTCTCAGCGCATGCGGCAGTATACTCTGCCGCAGCCGCGGCCTGTGCCTTCCAGAAAATGGTCCCCATTTCGGATTTCCGGTTTTTCCACAATGGGTCGTATCCCTGGGGAGGCAGGCTTTTTTGCACTATGTGGCGAATCCTAAACCACTCCCATGCCTGGTATTCCCAGAATCCGTGGCTCCCGGTGGCGATGCCGGGGGCAGTTGCTCCGCCCCACCCGTTGAAATACCACGGATCGAACCAGTCCACTCCCTCGTCGTTCTCAGGCGGGTATTCATTAAAAAACAGCTCCAGCGCAGAAGAAAAGTCCCCTCCCCCTCCCCATCCCGGAGGAGCCGGAGATGTCCGTGAATACAGCGCCGCAGGCCCCGTCTCCCGTTCCCCGAGCGGAGCTCCTGCCATGAAAAACGTCCAGGCTTCCTCCTCCGTCAAGCCCGCCACATGGTAGGGGACGAACATGTCGGCGAGGAAATGAGCTGCCCAGGCTGCTTCCCTTGCCTGAGATTCTCCCCTGACACGCTTGTGCATCATGACGCTGAAAAAATCCGCAACTTTCTTCGGGGCAAGGCCTTTGCCCGTCCTCGGGTTGTAATAATGCCACGAATAGGGTGACGCTCCGTCCACATCAGGGCCGGGACCGGATTTTCCAAGGGGTGTCACGATGACATAATCATAGTTCATGAGCTCTTCCGCAGAAGGAAACTTCTGCACAAAAGCCGGATCGGAAACGGCCAGTTTCATCGCTTCACTGAGAATGTACTGGTGCGTTTCCACATAATTTTTGATGGCTCCCCAGGGAAGACTTTTCGAAGGGAAGGCAAACAGAAACATGCAGGACAACAGCAACCGGAATGCAGCTTTGGTTTTGCCGCTTGCCATGAGGTTCTTTACCTCCTTCTGAAAAGAATGATTTGGTCAGAACACCGCAGAATGGATTGTCTGTTTTTATCAGTATAGATGTTTTTAAAAAGTGGATCAATTCCGATATTCCATAAAGAAAAATGTTCTTCCCGGATTTCCACGCCCCTGAAGGCATTTGCCCAAACCGCTCCTGGTTTAGTACAGGCTACATTGTCTGTTGTTTCCATCGGGGATGCTTCGGAGAGGATGAGCGTTCCACATGATATACAAAACGTTTCCTGCTGCCTGTATGCAGAGATTTTTGGCCGAACACGTAATCGCCGAAGGCCGGTATGGAGTCCACGATGTGAAACGTTCTGAAAGCGGTGAGATACTGTTCCGCCCAGGCCTTCCCGCAGCGTCGGTGGTGTTCCAGATTGTCACTGTAATTAACAACCTGAAGGGTAAAATCCCCCCTGGTTTCTTCCCTCGGGCTGCCTTCTACATTGATGGCGCCTGTAAAAATGTTCACCCGGCTTTCAGGCTCGAACCACGTTCCGTCAGGGCGAAGGATTCTTCTCTTCGTGAACCCGAACCTGAAGGAATCAGGCTCAGGGGGAACCGTTCCGGGCAAACCTCTGAAGGGCTGGGAGGAGATGAGCTGCCCCATGGCAAAAACGCTGTCGCTGTCGCTCGATTCCCAGAACGTTTCGCTTTTCGACGGGCGGCCGCTGCAGGAGGCATCCCGAAAATACCTGTGAGATGAGCGCCATGCCGCGCCGCGCACGAAAGCAAAAACCGTCCCCTTCAGCTCTCCTCCATATTCAGCGGCAACTCCAGCCTCGGCAGGATAGGCCCTGGGGGCATCGTATTCGACCATCGTTACCCAGGCCCATTCCACCCCGTTGGTGTCAGGCAGGTCCACAAATGCCTTGACGGTAAAGTGCCAGTAGACTTTTAATGCAGCCGCAGAGGATCCCGGGCTGAAAAAGAAAAGAACGGCGATAACCATAGCCATCCAGCCATACCGTTTTTTCTTCATTTTCTGTTCCTCCTTCGGACTGTTCCTTTCGCCTCCAACCTGTTGAATGCTTTTCCACATCCGAAAAATGCATTTGAAAAAGGGGGCATCCGCCGGAAACTATCAAAGGTGGATGCTCCCTTTTCTTCAGAAGGCAGTATACGTTCCGGAAACTATTTCCTCATATACTGGAAACTCGCGTTCGGCCTGCCCACGAAGCACGACCGGGTGAAACCGTATTTCTTGATGATGGCGAGGGCCTGGCGGGCCTCGTCTTCCTTGCTGCCGAAACTGAACATCCAGTGCGACCCGTCCACGATCTTCCAGTCGTTGCTTATTTTTTTCACCTCGGCGGTATTGGGGTTGAAGGAAACGCAGTCCTCGCCCGCCATGGCCCCGGAGGGAGCCGTTCCCGACCGCAGGAGATACTGGAAGGACGGACCCGGCCGCCCGACGAAGCACGACTGGTTCATGCCGTAGTGCTTGATCACCCGGAGAGCCTGCTCCGCTTCGGTCTTCTTGTTCCCGAAGCTGAACATCCAGTGATTCCCGTCCACGATCTTCCAGTCATTGTTCAGAAACTTGACCTGGGCGGTTGCCGGATTGAAGGCTATGCAGTCTTCTGTCAGGGGATGGGTTGTCCCGGGTATGTCGGCGGTCCTGCAGAGGCTCCGGGGATCTACGTTGATCACGCCGGACAGGTTGTTGTCCTCCCGCAGTTCGTCCACGAGCTTCAGGGGGTCGGCAATGGCCCTGAAGGGATGGGGGACCGCACCGGTGATGTGTCCGGGGTCATTCTTGAGGTAGTAGACCGGTATCATTACCGTCTGGTGCCCTCCCGGAGGAATGGCGTTCAGGGGCACGCCGTTTCCCCACCCGTTGCCGTGCTGGTCCATGGCCTGCACCAGCGCCTTGCCCGGAATGGCCGGTGATGCCGCGGTTCCGATGTTGGCAACCGTCACCTGGAAGGCGAATATGACGTGGTTCGGCTCGCATTTTCCCCATTCCTTCAGCCCGAAGGAACGGATGACCAGGTCCGTTTTTTTGGGAGGCTCAGCCCGGCATGCGACGCTGAAGTTCGCCCTGTTGGACTCCACCTCCTGGGGATAGAGGATCTTGATTGACTGCCACCCCGAGTAGGAGGGCAGGGACGGTCCCCCCAGAGTCCAGGTGGTGCTCACGTTTTTCGAGCCGTTCCCGTCGAAGACGATGGTGGAAATGGGCGACAGGGCGCCGTCGCTCCGGAGGAATCTGTACTGCACTCTCAGCGGGGGACGGGTGTTGTTTCTGACAATGATCACCCCGTCAAAGCGTATCTTCGCGGGGCATTTTCCGGAGAAATTCTCCGGAACCGCCCGGAGCCGTGCTGTGATCACCGGCTGGGCGAACGCTGCCTCCAGGCCGGACCACAAGAGCAGAACTCCCGCAAGAAGCACCGCTGCCGCAAGGGCCGTTCTGTTTCTCCTCATCGATCTCACAGCCTTTCCTTCTCCCGCCGGAGCACCTTCAACCCGCCCCGGCACAAGGGTTCCTCTCCACTCTCCAGCTGCCTCCCCGGTAGAAGAAGCTCTTCTGCTCCTCTTCATCACCTTCTTTGTACATCCTTTGGGCCTCAGGGAAAGATTGAACGGCGAAGAAATCGAAAAGAAAGTTCTACGATTTTATTATTTTAATATTTTTTGCAGATTTTACAATCCCAAAGACTCCACGTCTCCCGGGCCTAAGGGACCATCTTTCCTGTACCTGTGAACACTCCAGGGGAAAATAATGGAAAACCAGCAGGAGAAGCCTTCCCCACAACACTGCTTCGGGAGATGCCGGAGAAAAAGGGAAGTTACCGGAGGGCGGCGAAAAGGCAGAGGGAAAGGATCTCCGTCATCTCGCACACCGCCCCGTAGGAATCGCCGGTGAGCCCTCCCAGGAGAGAGGCCAGCCACCAGGAAAAGAGCAGCGCAAAGAGGGGAACGAGGGGAAGAAGGAGAATGCCGGTCATCCCTCCGGCCAGGGGGGCAAGAAGAAGTGCGGCTGCAGTGCCGAGAAGAAGGCAGCGGGTCGAGCAGCCTTTCCGGAAGAGGTCTCCCATGCCGCCCGGGCGAGCGGAGGGGAAGAGGCGCAGAGCGAAAAGAATGGCCCACCGCCCAAGGAGGGGAGAGATGAAGAGGGCCTGCAGGGCCGCCGTTCTGCCCGTTCCGGCAAGGAGGGAGATCTTCAGCACCAGGGCCGAGGCCACGGCGATTCCCCCGAAGGTGCCGAGGCGGCTGTCCTTCATGATGGCCAGCCGGGAATCCCGGCTGTATCCTCCCCCGATGCCGTCGAAGGTGTCAGCGAGGCCGTCCAGGTGCAGCCCCCTGGTGAGAAAAGCCCAGAGAACCGCTGCGAAGGCAGCCGCTGCCAGGGGGGGAAGAAAAAGGGAAAGCCCCGCGTGTGCGGCGGCCAACAGTACTCCCAGCAGGGCTCCGGCGAGGGGGAACCACCCGGAGGACCTTCCAAGGTCCTCCGGTGTGCTCTCAAGCCGTGGGCATGGCAGAATCGTCAGAAAGCCAAGGGCCCGGAGAAAATCCACGGCTGTCTACGCTCCCGGGGCGACGGCTCCGGGTTCGACAGGCCCGGAGACGCCGGCGCTCTCGAAGGTGGCCATTTCATTGAGCACCTTCGCGGCAGCCTCGGCCAGGGACATGGCCAGGGCAGCTCCGGTCCCCTCCCCGAGACGCATGTCAAGGTCGAGCAGCGGCTTGGCCTCGAGAAAGCGGAGCAGGTGTTCGTGGCCGATCTCCACCGATTTGTGGGAACAGATCATGTAGTCCCGGCATGCAGGGCACACCAGGGCGGCAATCACCGCTCCCGCCGTGGAGATGAAGCCGTCCACCGCCACCGGGATTCCAAGGGAGGCCGCACCGATGATCGCACCGGCGATGCCTCCGATTTCAAACCCGCCCACTTTCGACAGGATGTCGATTCCGTCCCGGGGATCGGGAGAATGGAGGGCCAGGGCTCCCTCAATGACGGCAATCTTTCTTTTGAGCCCCTCGTCGGTAAGCCCCGCTCCCCGGCCGGTGGCCATCGGGACGGGGACGCCTGTGACGGCGCAGGCAATGGCCGTGGAGGGCGTGGTGTTGCCTATGCCCATCTCCCCGGTGCCGAGGATGTCCATGCCCTTCGCCGCTTCCTCCTCCACGGCGGCGATGCCCTCTTCCAGGGAACGGACGGCCTGCTCCCTGGTCATAGCGGGGCCGCGGAACAGGTTCGCCGTTCCTCTGGCCACCTTCCGCACCTGGAGCCCTTCCCGGGGCTCGAAGTCGTGGGCCACCCCCATGTCCACCAGGACAACCCTGGCACCCACGTGGCGGGCCAGGACGTTCACTCCGCCGCCGCCGCCCAGGAAGTTGAGCACCTGCTGCACCGTGACCTCCCGGGGATAGAGGGCCACTCCCTCGTCCACCACCCCGTGATCCCCCGCCATGGTGAGGATGACTTTGTGCCGTATTGCGGGGCGGACGGTGCGCTGGATTCCGGCGAGCTGCACCGAAAGGTCCTCAAGCTTCCCGAGGCTTCCCCTCGGCTTGGTGAGTGCGTCCTGGCGCCGTCTCGCCTCTTCCATGGAAGGTGCGCAGAGCGGGCGGACCCGGGCGATTGCCTGTTCTAGTGTCGTCATGATGCCTCCTGTTTTTCCCGATGCAGGGTTGGATGAACGGTCGCCGTGGACCGCCTGGAACATTTTCACTATTTCAGTTTCAGAGGCAGCCCGGCAGCCACGAACCAGACTTGCCCGGCGGAGCGGGCAACTTCCTGGTTGGCCAGTCCCAGGAGATCCCGGTACAGTCTTCCCAGAGGGGTGGGGGGAACCACCCCCATGCCGGTTTCGCTGGAGACGGCCACCACGTCGGCGGCGGAGGCGGATGCGGCCCGGCAGAACGCCCCCACTCTCCTGAGAACCTCCTCCTCTTTCCCTTCCTGCTGTTCCGGCAGGGAGAAGAGAAGGTTCGAAACCCAGAGGCCGAGGCAGTCCACCAGGGCCACGGTACCGCTTTCAAGCCCCAGAAGGGTCTCTTCGAGGGCCTGCGGTTCCTCCGCGGTCCTCCACGAGGAAGGCCGGCGCTTCCTGTGCCGGTCGATCCTGTCCGCCATTTCCCGGTCGTCCGGCCGGGACGATGTAAACCACCTTTTTTCCTGTCAGCTCGGCCTCCTGAACCAGGTTCTCGGCAAATTCGCTCTTGCCGCTCCGGCTCCCGCCGAGGACAAGGGACAGTCTGCCCATCAGGATGCCTCCTTCCGGTACGCAGCCAGGCACTCCACGAGCCGCCTGTTCTCGTCCCCGCTCTTCACGCCCACCCGGACATATCCGGGAAGACCGAAGGAGGAGCAGTCCCTCACCAGGATGCGCCGTTTCCAGAGAAACGCCTGGAGCCTTTCGGTATCCCCGGCCCGGAAAAGCAGAAAATTCCCCGCGGACGGAAGAGGAGGAAAACCGGCCTCCGCAAGATCCCGGGCCAGCCCGGCGGCAAGGCTCCGGAGACCGGCCCACTGGGTTTCATAGTATCCCCGGGCCCGCAGGGCCGCAAGACCGGCGGCCTGGGCGCAGGCGTTCACGCTCCAGGGAGGCTGCAGGGACGCGAGGAGATCCACAAGCCGGGGGTCTCCCAGGATATAGCCCAGACGAAGCCCCGTCAGGCCGTAATCCTTGGTCATGGACCGCAGAAGAAGAAGCCCCGGCCCCAGGAGCGTCAAAGCCGACGATTCCGGGGGGGCGAAGTTCACGTAGGCCTCGTCGAGGACGAGCAGGGTGCCCGTCCCCTCGCAGGCGGAAAGCAGGCGGAAAATTTCCTCTTTCAGGGGAAGGATTCCCGTGGGATTGTTGGGGGAACACACCCAGGCGAGTGAGGGCCGTACAGTCCTGATCCGGTCTTCCAAATCCTCCAGGGGGAAGGCGAAGCCGTCCTTCTCCAGTGCCGGCACATCCAGGACATCCGCCCCGGCGAACTCCGAGGCCGAACGGTATTCACCGAAGGTCGGGGATGCGGTGAGGACAGTCTTTCCCCGGTCGGCGAAGGCGAAGGCGCAGAGGAAGATGGCCTGGGCAAGGCCGTTGGTCACCAGGACGGATTCGGAGGGCACGCCGTGAAGGTCCGCCAGGGCGGACCGGAGCTCGCCGGATACCGAATCGGGATACCGTGTGAGGGCCGCGCCGGCAACGGCTTCGGCAATTTCCGGGCAGGGAGGGAAGGGATTGGTGGAGACGCTGAAATCAAGGACCTCCCCGGGGGAAACTCCCTCCTTCCTGAGCCGGGCATAGTCGAGGCCCCCGTGGCGGGCGGGCCGCCCGGCGACCACCTCCGGCCTAACGAAACAGTCCATGAAGGCCACCGAGCACCGCGGCAGCGACAAGCACAAGCCCCGAGGCGATGCGGACCACCCGGAGGGCTCTCCGGAGGACATCCTCGTCCAGAGGCCCGGTTCCGCCGGGAAGGGCATAGACGCCACGCTTCTCCAGGGTCACCCCCAGCAGGCCGGCCATGACCGACATGGTCCACCCGGCGTTGGGGCTGGACGTGAGAAGACGGTCCCGTTTCAGGGCTTCTATCCCGGAGAGGACATCCTCACCGGCGATGCCCCCGGCGGCCAGCAGAAGGAAGGCGGAGGCCCGTGCGGGAATCCAGTTGAGCACGTCATCACACCTGGCGGCGAACTTTCCGCCCCATTCCATGTCGCCTCCCCGGTAGCCGATCATGGAGTCGCAGGTGTTGCAGAACCTGTAAAAGAAGGCGCCCGGCAGCCCGAAAACTCCGAAGAAAAAAAGGGGCGACGCCAGGCTGTCGGTGATGTTCTCCGCCAGGGACTCCACTGCCGCCCCCGCCACTTCTTCCTTCGAGAGATCGTCGGTCTCCCTGCTCACCAGGTCACGGGAGAGCTTTCTCCGGGCCCCGGGAAGGTCGTTCCTCCCGAGGGAGTCGAGAACCCCATTCCCCGCCTCGAGAAGGCCCGAAAGGGAAAAGGTGGTCTTGAGCAGGGGGACGGCGAGGATGGCGAAGAGAAAGTCGGGGAACATGCCGAGGATCCTTGCCGGCCATGAAAAGAGAAAGCCGCCGGAGAGGACCAGGGCCCCGCCGAAATAGAGCAGCGCCCGCTCCCTCCCCGAAGGGCGATATTTCCAGAAGGCGGAGATGTATTTCCCCATGTAGACCACGGGATGGTATTTTGACGGAGGCTCGCCGATGAGAAGGTCCCACACCGTGGCCCCCAGGAGAATGAAAACAAGCATCATGGCCGTTCCTTCCTTTCTTCCGTTTCCGGCCCGCCGGAAACGACGGAATGCATCCGTCCCTCCCACCCGGGAGAAAGCCTCCGGATTGCCGTTCCCAGAATTTCATCCTCCCGGCCCGCCGCCCCGGAGGGCAGGAGAATGCCGTAGAGAGTGCCGCTGTGGGCCACGCAGACCCCATACCCTTCCAGCAATGAGCAGAGGGCAAAGCATTCGTCGAGGCGGGGCTTATCCAGAAGCCGGGCTGACGCCCGGGCGCTCAGGGACGCCCCCCTGCCCAGGGCTTCCGGGTCTCCCTGCTCCACCCCCAGGAGGACCAGCGAGAAGGCCTCCCGGTGAAGGGCCGCGAGGGCCGAAAGGACAGGACGGCTGTCCCTGCTGTTGAATTCCTCGGTGTCCACGGTGCCCCCCCAGTCGAGGACGAACACGGACAGAGGCGGAGGAGGCCCGAGAAATCTCATGATCCTCCCCTCCCGATGGTCGAGGAGAGCCAGCCCCGGCCAGGCGATGCTGTCGGTGGGCTCCACCGAAAGGGCGATTGCAGAAGCCTCTTCCGGCGGCAGGGAAAATCCCGCCAGGGAGGCCGCGCAGCCGAGGGCCGAAAGAATATCGGCGGAGCTGCTGGCGTATCCCTTGCCTTCAGGAAGGGCGTCCAGCCGTTCCACCAGGAGGTTCCGTCCCGGAAGGGACCATCGCTCCAGGAAGGTTTCCAGGGCTCTCCGGGTCTTGCTCATCTCCCCGGGAAGGGAGAGTCCTTCTCCGGGCCGGGCGGTGACCCGGATCCTGGCGTACCTGTCTATGGGGCAGGACACGAGGCAGGGGACGCCGTCAAGGGTGCCCTGGAAAAGCTCCCCGCAGGTTCCCGGGCAGGCGGCGGCAACGGTGGTCATAGGCCGATGATCCGCTCCAGCGCCTTCATGTCGAGGGCGGCCTCCACCTCGTCGGCGAGGCGGTCGAAGGCCTGCTCCCGGACTTCCCTGAAGGGAAGGGCTTTCCCGGTTCCCTGCCGGCCGAGAGAGCGGAGCCACTCCTCCCGGAACTCCCCGCTGTCGAAGATGCCGTGGAGGTAGGTCCCCCAGATCCTCCCCCCGGCGCTCACAGCGCCGTCGGTCCTTCCGCCCCCGAGGGACAGGAGCGGCCTGGCGCCCCTGGGCAGGATCGTCCTGCCCATGTGGATCTCGTACCCTTCCACGGGAAGAGGCCGGGAGCCAGGGAAACCCTCTCCGGGGAGGGTGGCGCCCGTTACCCTGGTGGTCTCCTTGGAGGGTTCGAACAGGGTCTCGCCGGGGAGGAATCCCAGGCCTTCCTCGCCGCCGGGGGGTCCTTCCACCCCCATGGGGTCGGAGATCCGGCGGCCGAGCATCTGGTAGCCCCCGCAGATGCCCGCGAGAGAGGCCCCCGACAGGGCAAGGGCCGCCAGGAGACCGTCGAAGCCCGACCGTCGGAGCCAAGCAAGGTCCTCCAGGGTGGTCTTGCTTCCGGGAAGGATGACGGCATGGGGCTTTCCGAGGTCTTCGGGCCTGTCCACGAACCGGAGGGAGACCCCTTCCTCGAGGGCGAGGGGATCGAAGTCGTCGTAGTTGGAAATGCGGGGGAACTTGACCACGGCGATGTCCACTCCCCCCGAAGCGCCGGAGGACCGGTTTTCCTCCAGGTAGACCGAATCTTCCTGGGCCACGGCGAGGTTTTTCAGCCAGGGGATCACCCCCAGGACGGGCCGTCCCCCCGTCAGGCCGGAGAGCATTTCGAGGCCCGGCTCGAGGAGCTTCACGTCACCCCGGAACTTGTTGATGAGGAAGCCCTTCACCAGGGTCTTTTCCTCGTCGTCCAGGAGGGCGAGGGTTCCCGTGAGGGAGGCGAAGACGCCGCCCCTGTCGATGTCTCCGGCAAGGAGCACCGGACAGCCGAAGGTCCGGGCCACCCGCATGTTCACGATTTCGCTCTTTTTGAGGTTGATCTCCGCCGGGCTGCCCGCTCCCTCCACGAGAAGGAGGTCGTTCTCACCGGCGAGCTTTTCAAAGGAAGCGGCCACCGACGCCCACAGGGTCTCCCTGCAGGCATAATAGTCCCCGGCCGACAGGGTCTTCCACGGCCGCCCCATGAGGATGACCTGGGAGCGGGAATTTCCCTCCGGCTTCAGGAGGACGGGGTTCATCTCCACTTCAGGCTCCCGGCCTGCGGCGTGAGCCTGCACGGCCTGGGCACGTCCCATCTCCTCCCCCCCGGGTGTGACGAAGGAATTCAGGGCCATGTTCTGGGCCTTGAAGGGGGCCACCCGAAGTCCCCTCCGGGCGAAAATGCGGCACAGGGCCGCCGTGAGGACGCTCTTCCCCACGGATGAGGATGTTCCCTGGATCATCAGTGTCCGTGCGCGGATAGGCCATTCCCCCGATCATGTCGATTCTGGACGGGTTCCATGCTACCCACGGAGCCCCTTTTTTGCAAGGGGAGAAAAGAGCCTGAATATCCCGACAGAAACAGGACACCCCGCTCTTCCGACTGGAAGAGCGGGGTGTCCTTTCAATGTCTTTTTTTCATACAGCCCCGGGACTTTGTGGACCGAAAGCACACCCGCAGGCTTTGCATAAGGAATGGACGCTAATTCTCATACTTGAAGGAAACCTTCACCTTCGCCCGATAGGCCTTGATCATGCCGTTCTCCATGTGCATGTCCAGAGCAACGACTTCTGCAACCCGGAGATCCCTCAGGGACTCGGAAGCCCTCTCCACCGCCGCCGCCGCGGCCTTCTCCCAGGACTCAGTGCTGGTTCCGACGAGCTCGATCACCTTGTAGACGCTTTCCATTCCGTCGCCTCCTTTTCCGCCTTCCCGGGAAAATGAACCTTCCCGGCCACTCTGCCATCCCCGGAAGTTCGGGGATCCGCCTTCCTGCCGGGCGACTGCCCGGCTAACATGACAGAATAATTATACATTATAACAAGAAACGAAAACACCGCCTTCCGGAAAATCTGCTTGCCCCTATAATGGAGAAAAAACACAGGGGAGTCTGCCATGGATTTTCAGGGATATGTCCACGTGTACACCGGAAACGGAAAAGGGAAAACGACAGCGGCGCTCGGCCTTCTCCTCAGGGCCTCCGGGGCGGGCATGAAGGTTTTCCTCGGCCAGTTTCTCAAGCGGGGAGAATACAGCGAGCACGCCGCCCTTCCGCTTCTTCCCGGGGTGACTGCTGAAACCTTCGGCGGAGAGCGCAGGATCGGGGCACCGCTGACGGAGAAGGACGCCGTTCTTGCCCGAAGGGGACTGGAGCGTCTCCGGGAAGTGGCCTTGTCGGGAAATTGGGGCGTCGTCATCGCCGACGAGATTTTCGTGGCCGTCCATCTCGGCCTGCTCTCCGAATCGGACGTGCTGGAGCTCCTGGAAGTACGGCACACTTCCACGGAACTCGTGCTCACGGGCAGGTACGCCTTCCCGGAGATTCTCCGGAGGGCCGACCTGGTCACGGAGATGAAGGAACTGCGGCACTATTTCTCAGAGGGCGTTCCCGCCCGGAAGGGAATAGAAAAGTGAATTGCCCGAGGATCGTTCTCGCCGGCACAAACAGCGGTTCCGGAAAAACAACGGTCACCATGGGGCTCGCGGCGGCCCTCTCCGCAAGAGGACTGGCGGTGCAGCCTTTCAAGGCGGGGCCGGACTATATCGACCCGGGATTCCACTCCGCCGCGGCAGGCCGCCCCTGCAGAAACCTTGATACCATGCTTCTGCCCAGGGGACGGCTCCTGGAGCTCTTTTCCAGGAGCACCGCCGGGGCAGACATTGCTGTCATCGAGGGCGTAATGGGTCTTTTCGACGGTGCGGGCGCCCTGGACGAACGTGGAAGCACCGCCCACCTCGCGAAGATCCTCGCCGCTCCCGTGGTGCTCGTGGTGAACGGGAAAGCCATGGCCCGAAGCGCGGCCGCACTGGTCGCAGGATTCGCCCGATTTGACCGCAACGTGCCCGTGAAGGCCGTGATCTTCAACAACCTGGGCAGCGAGGGTCATTACCGCATCCTCAGGGAGGCTGTTGAGGCGGAAACTGGCATCCCGGTCCTCGGCTACCTGCCCCGGTGCGAATCCATCGCCCTCCCCGAACGGCACCTCGGGCTCACCCCGGCTGCGGAGCACGGCGCGATCGGGGAACTGACGGAAAGAGTCCGCAGGCTGGCCGAGGAGCACATCGACATAGATCGCCTGGTCTCCCTTGCGGGGGCGGCGCCGGACCTTCCGGCCTTCAGCCCCTCCCTCTTCTCCTCCCCCCCTGCCGCAAGGGTGAGGATCGCCGTAGCCCTGGACGAGGCCTTTCACTTCTACTACAGGGATAACCTGGACATCCTCGAGCACCTCGGGGCGGATCTTCTTCCCTTCAGCCCCCTCCGGGACAGGGACCTCCCGGCGGGAACGGAGGGGGTCTTCATCGGGGGAGGGTTTCCCGAGGAATTCGCTGCCCCGCTGGCAGGAAACACCTCCATCCGGGAAGCCATACGGTCGGCCGCGGAAGAGGGGCTCCCCGTCCTGGCTGAGTGCGGCGGCCTGATGTACCTTGCGGAACGTCTTGAGGACAGGCAGGGAGCGCTTTACCCCATGGCCGGGGTGTTCCCCGGCGTCACGAGGATGGGAAAGGGGCTCCAGGCCCTGGGCTACTGCACCGGAAGGCTGGAGCGGTCTGTCCTTCCCGGGGTGAAGGGGACGACGCTGAAGGGACACCTCTTCCACTGGTCCCTGTACGACAGCGAAGGCAACGATCATCTTCTCTCCCTCAGCCTTGAGAAAAACGGAAAAGTCTTTCGGGACGGCCCTGCGGTGAAGAACGCCTTCGCCTCCTATCTCCACCTCCACTTCGGAACGAACCCGGCACCGGCAAGGCGGTTCCTCCGGACCGCCGCCCGGAGATCGGGAAGAAAATAAAACCCCCCCCGGATACTGAATCCGGGGGGCACTGTCTTCACTAATCGAGGAAATCCTTGAGCTTCTTGCTCCTGCTGGGGTGGCGGAGCTTCCGGAGGGCCTTGGCCTCGATCTGCCGGATGCGCTCCCTGGTGACGCCAAACCGCTTTCCCACTTCCTCGAGGGTGTAGGACCGGCCGTCCTCGAGGCCGAAGCGGAAGTGGAGCACTTCTCTCTCCCGCTCGGAGAGGGCATCCAGCATCTCCTCGATCTGTTCGTGGAGCAGGTGGCCGGCAGCGGCCTCCTCGGGGCTTGGAAGGTCCCTGTCCTCTATAAAGTCTCCGAGCTGGCTGTCTTCCTCCTCGCCTATGGGGGTCTCCAGGGAGACGGGAAGCTGGGCGATGCGGCGGATTTCCTCAACCTTGGACGGCTCGATCTCCATTTCCGCGGCGATCTCCTCGTCGGTTGGCTCCCGCCCCAAACGCTGGACAAGTTGGCGGGAAATGCGCACCATCTTGTTGATGGTTTCCACCATGTGCACGGGCACGCGGATCGTCCGGGCCTGGTCGGCGATGGCCCTTGTGATGGCCTGGCGGATCCACCAGGTTGCATAGGTGCTGAATTTGAACCCCTTCCGGTAGTCGAATTTCTCCACAGCCCGGATAAGACCGAGGTTTCCCTCCTGGATGAGATCGAGGAAAAGCATTCCCCGGCCGATGTATTTCTTCGCGATGCTCACCACGAGACGGAGGTTGGCGTCCACTATCTTTTTTTTCGCGGTATCGTCCCCCGCTTCCACCCTCTTTGCGAGGGCAACCTCCTGAACCGCATCAAGAAGGGGTACCTTCCCGATCTCCCGGAGGTACATGCGAACGGGGTCTGTAAGAGGTATGTCGTCGAGCTTTCCGATTTCCATGTCGACGGTAGGCTGGGCGAGCATGTCGTCATCCACCGCGACGGCAACAGGTGCGGCAGACGCCTCTTTCTCATCATCCACAACCTCGATGCCCCTGTCCTGAAGACTGGTCATCATGTTGTCGAGAACCTCTGCGCTCCAGGTTTCCGGAGGGAGATGCCGCTCGATATCCTTCTGAGTGAGGAAGCCTTTGCCCTGCCCCTCGGAGATGAGCTCCCGCACCTTTTCATCGTAGTCCGCCATGTCTTCCTGGGACAGGTCTTCCTTCTTGGCGGACTTGTCGTCCATGAGATCTTCCTTCTCCGCCGGAATATCCTTCTCGTTCAGAATCTCATTCTCCATCGAGCATCCAGTCCCCTTTTCACTACGGCAAGAACGGTCCAGACTTCCCTCCCGGGAATCGGGGCCGTTTCAGAGTTTTCCTCCGCCTTGCTTTTTGAGCGGATGAATATTATACCATACTTCAGTCTACAGAGAGATCAAGGGTGAGAAACGGCGGAAAGGATACTTCCGGCGAGGGGCCCACCCATTTCCGGGTTTCCTCAAACTCCATTTCGTAGAGAAGGCGGCTGATTTCCAGGTCCACCGGGTTGTCCGTCTCGTAGGGGATGAAGAACCTCCTGTAGCCAAACTTCTCCGCGAAAAAGGGCATGTTCGCATGGGAGGAAGCACTCTTTTCAAGGATGACGCCGAGCCTGTCGAGAAAGTCGTCCTCACTGAAGAACGGGTTGCCGCTGACCAGGATGATTGCCTTGAAGCTTTCGAGAATAATGTCCCTGTCCCAGAGAGTGCAGAAGGATACCCCTCCCTCCACGTCCCCCTGGGCTTCGATGAGAGAGACCATGGCGTCCTCCATGGGGGCCGAGTAGCCAAAAAGCATGGTAAAGCCGAAATCTATCCTGCGCTGCTTGCCCGGAATGAACATGCTGTCCCGGAGGAGGGTGCCGGCGTAGCCGCTCTGCAGGCTCGTGAGACAGAAAAACTCGCTGTTCAGGCACATTGACAGGGCGGCGATCCTGGACAGACGGCCGCTGTGATGGGAATTGACTGATACAGGCTTGTAGTCGACCCCGAGAGGAAACCAGGGGGCGATCTGCATATCAACGTTGGAATCCCAGTACGGGAGGGATGTCATCTGCCTGAAACCTTCTTCTCCTTTTGCTTCCTGAGCAGACTGCAGACATGCTCCACAAGCTCCGGAATCTCGGGTTTCGTAATCTGGGCCTCAGCGCCGACACTCGCCGCCTTGACCTTGATATCCTTTGCCATGATGGAGGAAAAGACGATTATGGGGATATTCCGAAGCTCTCCGCTCTCCTTCACCCTTCGGGTGAGGGCAAGGCCGTCGAGCCGGGGCATCTCCACGTCGGTGATGAGAAGGTGGAACTCCTCGCCTGGGGTCACGAGCCTGTCCCAGGCTTCCTTGCCGTCTCCGGTGAGCACCACGTTGTGGAATCCTCCCTGGCCGAGCACGTCGGCGATCTGCTTCCGTATGAGGGGGGAGTCCTCGGCAACGAGAATTCGGTAGTCATCAAGGTTCCCCAGGGGATCAGTCATCTCTTTCGTCCGGACGGGGTCAATGGTGTACCGTTCGGACAGGGTGGGGTTTACCTTCTGGACAATAGCCTCATAATCGAGAAGAAGCACGTTCCTGCTGTCTCTCTTGATGACATAGAGCACGTATTCGCCGAGGAAGGTCCCGGTAAGGGTGGAATCAAGCTCCTCGGAGTTGATGCGGTAGATTCGCTCCACGGCGTCAACCACGAAACCAAGCTTGATTTCGTTGAACTCGGCGATGATCACCTTGCTCTGTTCGAGATCGGTATTTCCGGGAATGCCCAGATGTTTCCTCAGGTCAAGGAGGGGAAGGACCTCTCCCCTCACAGAGGTGATGCCTATCATGGAGGGGTGAGATTCGGGAATGGTCCGGCAGCCGGGCCACCTGAGGATTTCACGGGTCTTGTCCACGTTGATGGCGAAGGTCTGGTCCCCCAGGAAGAAAACAACCACCTGCCACTCGTTCGTCCCTACTTCGGTTATTACTTTCCTGACTTCCTGCATTGGATCTCCCTCCTCCGGTTTTCCGGATTATTCTCCTGAAGCTACTATAGCTGAAGGAGTGTCCTCCCACAAGTCCCATTCCATCCCTTTCTGATATACTTCTGAAAAGAAAAGGGGAAGAGGAGATACGACATGACTGACAATACTGAAGCGCTTCGCTCCGGCCCCATGGGGGGATTGCTTTTTCGGCTGTCTCTCCCCGCCGCCGTCGGAATGGCGGTCCAGGCCTCCTACAGCCTTGTGGACGCGTTCTTCGTGGGGCAGGGTGTGGGGCCGGCCGGCATCGCCGCCGTCTCCATAACCTTCCCCCTCCAGATGATCATTATGGCGGTGGCACAGGCCGGGGGCGTCGGGGGCGCTTCCCTCATCTCCAGAAGCCTCGGGGCAGGGCGGAGAAAACGGGCTGAAAAGACTGTTGGAACAGTATTCTTCGTCACCTGGGCGGCCGGTTTCCTGCTGTCGTTCTTCTGGATTCTTTCCGCTCCCACCCTCCTCAGGTTTATGGGGACGAGCGGCAGCATCCTTCCACTGGCTGAGGAATATGCAGCTGTGCTCTTCCTCGGGGCTCCCTTCTTCGCCTTTTCCATTACAGCAAACAATTTCGTCCGGGCAGAGGGAAACGCCTCCTTCGCCATGATGACCATGATGATTTCCGCAGGGATCAACACCCTGCTTGATCCCCTGTTTATCCTCGGATTCGGATGGGGAGTCAGGGGGGCCGCCTGGGCCACGGTCCTGTCCCAGGGAGGGACCGCTCTCTGGCTGGGGTGGTACTATCTCGACGGACGCAGCATGGTGGCCTTCCGCTGGAAACACTTCCGCCTCCGGGCCTCAATCCTTGGGGAATCATTTTCAGTGGGAGCGGCCGCCTTCGCCAGGCAGGGGGCTGCCAGTCTTTCCCTTCTGACGGTCAACCTGGCCCTGGCCTCCACGGGAGGGGACCACGCCGTGGCGGCATACGGCATAGTGAACCGGGTCCTGCTCTTCGCCGTCATGCCCGTTTTCGGCATGGTCCAGGGGCTGCTTCCCGTGGTGGGGTTTAACTACGGGGCCAGGCAGTACTGCAGGGTGGTCTCGGCACTCCGGATTTCCATCGGTGCGTCGACAGTCCTCTGTGCCGGCGGAGCCATTCTCTTCCTCACTGTTCCGGAACAGGTCACAGGCCTGTTTACTTCGTCACCTCAGGTAACCTCTCTCGGGGCCGATGCGTCCCGAATGCTCGCCCTCGGGATGCCCCTCACAGGATTCCAGGTCATGGCTTCGGGGCTCTTTCAGGCCATCGGCAAAGCACGCCCCTCCTTCGTGCTTTCACTGCTTCGACAGGTCATCCTGCTCGTTCCGCTCGTAACCATACTTGCCCACATCTTCGGCACGGCAGGTGTGTGGGCGGCATTCCCTGCCGCGGATCTGTCTGCCGCCCTGCTCACCTTTCTTTTGTACAGGAATGAAATGCGCCGCCTCCGAAATTTCTGTGAAGGCGGCGATCCGGAAAAAGAGCTTCCAGGGGCATCAGAACTCTAGAGCATCAGGGAAGCCGTGAGGAGATGTGCGTGGGAGAGGGGATATTTCGTCACGTGACTCGAAAAAGCTCCCCCGGTGCGCCGGGCGAGGTCCATGAACTCTTTCCGTCCCGCGGGCTGGGCAATGCGGATGAAGTTCGCCATGGCAACAGCGTTCCCTGACGGGATGGCCCCGTCGTAGGCCTCCTTCCTTCGGAGGAAGAGGTTGGGATCCTCTCCCGGGTGGGGGAAAAATCCTCCTTTTTTGCCGTCTCCGAAATCCTCCAGGAGAATGTCCATAAGCTTCGCCGCTGAAAGATAATGCTCTTTCTTCCCGGTTGCGGCGCCGAGCTCCGACACTCCCCAGGCAAGAAAGGCGTAATCGTCCAGCAGTCCCTGAATGGCGGCATCCCTGTCACGGTACCTGTGGAGCAGTCTGCCGGTCTTCTCCCTGAGCTTCAGGTCGATGAACCTCGCGGCCTTTTCAGCCGCAGCCACCCACTCCTTCCGGCCAAACACCGCCCCCGCACGGGCAAGGCCCGCGATCATGAGGCCGTTCCAGTCTGTGAGAATCTTGTCGTCCAGAAGAGGGGCCGGACGCTTCCTGCGCTCGGTGAGCAGTTTTTCCCTGCAGGAGGCCAGCAGAGCACCCAATTCCTCCTGCTCAAGGGAAAACCTCGCTGCCGCTTCCGAGGAAGAAACCGCGCGGTAGAGAACGTTGTCCCCGAGGATTCGTCCCGTAACCTCGTTCTTGAAATTGCCTCCCCGGAGCACTCCGTAGGCGTACAGGAATATACCTGCCTCTTTCGGCGTAAGGATGCTCCGGATCTGCTCTTCCGTCCAGAGGTAATACTTCCCCTCCTCCCCCTCGCTGTCGGCATCAAAGGCTGAAAAGAAGCCCCCCTCCGGGGACGTCATCTCCCGGAGCACAAATCCGGCGAGATCTTCGGCGAAATCCCCGTACAGCTGACCCGGTCTTTCGCTGTGAAACTCGGCAACGGTGTAGAGCAGCAGCGCCTGGTCGTAGAGCATTTTCTCGAAGTGGGGCAGAAACCACCGGCGGTCCGTGGCGTACCGTGCAATTCCTCCCGCAAGCTGGTCACGGATGCCCCCGGACCAGATGCGGGCCAGGGTGCCGTCTGCCATGGAGAGGGCTTTCTCCTCGCCGTAGCATTTCCAGTAGCGGAAGAGGAAGAGGAGCCAGGACGGCATGGGAAATTTCGGTTCCTTCGCAAAGCCCCCCCACTGGGGGTCATATCCCCGGGACAGTTCGTCGAAGGCCTCTTTGGCCTGGTTTTGTCCCGGACACGGCCCTGCCTCGGGGAGAGACTCCTTCAGGAGGGTCTCACGGATGCTCCGTGCTGACTGCTCCACCTGTTCTCTCTGGGTCTTCCAGAGCCATTTCACACGGGGGACCATGTCCACCATGCCGGGCTTTCCTGCCGCACCTCTCTTCGGAAGATAGGTTGAGGCGAAGAATGGCAGGCCCTGGGGGGTGACGATCACATTCAGGGGCCATCCGCCGCTGCCGTTCATCATCTGGCAGACCGCCATGAAGTTCCCGTCGATATCGGGACGCTCCTCACGGTCCACCTTCACCGGCACGCAGGCGTCGTTGAGGAGGTTCGCCACCTCGCCGTCGCTGAAGGACTCCCTTTCCATGACGTGGCACCAGTGGCACGTGGCGTAGCCGATGGAGACGAAGAGAGGCTTGTCCTCCTCCCTGGCCTTCCTGAATGCCTCGTCCCCCCATGGGTGCCAGTTCACCGGGTTATCGGCGTGCTGCAGCAGGTAGGGCGACTTCTCACCGGCCAGCAGATTCCGGTGCCCTGTCATGACATGGCACCGTCCCACAGGGGAAGTATGTCCTCAATGGCGTCCATCACTTTCCACGCTCCGGCTCCAAGGAGGAGTTCGGGGATGAAATTTCCCGTGGTGAGACCAACGGCCTTCACGCCGGCGGCCGCAGCAGCCGCCATATCGTCCGCCGTATCGCCGACAAAAAGCGTCTCCTGCTTTCCAAAGCCCAGATCGTCCATTCCCTTCAGGATCATATCCGGGGCCGGCTTGGCGTTCTCCACGTCGCCCATGCCCACCACCGAGCGGAAATACCCCGAGAGACCGGTGGCCCTCAGGGGGTTGACCGGCGAGTGCCGGTTGGAGGCTATTCCCAGGGCCACTCCCTTCTCCGTGAGAGCCTCGAGAACAGAGACAGTTCCGGGGAAGGGGAAAATGCCCGCGAACTCCTGCTCGATGAAAAGGGCACGGAATTCAGTGAGCCAGGCCTCGTCAAACCGGTTCCAGACCTTCATCCAGGACTCCCTGATAGGAAGGCCGATGACGGCCAGCACCTGCTCGCGTGTCACGGGAGGAAGCCCCTTCCGCTCAGCCACCATGTTCATGGTATCCCTGATGGCGTAGCTGCTGTCCACGAGGGTCATGTCAAAATCGAATAGTACGCAGCGAAACACTCCAAACCACCTCTTTCTCGCTTCTCATTTCAATGGTACCCTGCTGGCGGCCAAAAGAAAAGGACTATCGGATATGCTATAGTCAATACACGGAAACAGGGCACTTCGACGTGCCCTGTCAGGACGGAGGAGGGGAAGATCGGATGTTCAGGGAAATGAGAAGAGCCGGCCAGCAGCTCTCCGAGGAAGATGCCGCAGCCGTTCTGAACAGGCGTACGAACGGTGTTCTGGCCTGCCACGGGGATGACGGCTATCCCTACGCCGTTCCGCTCAGCTACGTCTATTTTAGTGGGAAAATTTACTTCCATTCAGCAAAGAGCGGACACAAAATGGACGCCATCCTGAAAAACCCGAAGGTGTCCTTCGCAGTCACTGATGCGGACAATATAGTGAGCGCGGAATACACAACCTATTTCCGCAGCGTCATCGTTTTCGGCCGGGCAAGGATTGCAGAAGGGAATGAACGGCTGGAGGCCTTTCGGGCCCTGGTGGAAAAGTATTCGGGAGATCAGCCTGAAGAGGCTCGGCTCAATGAAATAAACGGATGCACCCGGGCAGTTATCGTTGCGATTGATGCGGAACACGTCACGGGCAAGGAAGCCATAGAATACGTCAGGGGGAAAAAATAAGGCCGCCTTCGGGGCGGCCTCCTGTGAAACACTGTTTATCTGCCTTCCAGCACCTTCAGGTTCTCCTCAAGCACCCTCTCGGGCAGCAGGTCCTCCAGGGCCTTCCGGTAGTGCTCCATCTCCACTCCAGGGATAAGCCCCTCTTTCGCCGTCCGTGAGAGCAGGGCGACGTTCTGCATCCGCACGTCGGGGAGGTTTCTCTTTTCCGTCATAAGCCGAACGTTCAGCCGGCGGCAGACCTCCTCCACGTCTTCAGCGGAGACTGCGTCGGCCTTCCCGAGCCGGACGTCCAGGGGCTGCCAGAGGGTGTCGAAATAGAGCAGCATGCCTCCCGGGGCGGCAAAGGCCTCCGCTGCGCGCAGGGCCTCTGTCCGCTCCAGGGCCATAACCAGGGATGCGGAACCCTTTCGTACCAGCGGTGTAGTGACCTCCCCGCCGATGCGGACAAAGGACTCCACCATGCCGCCCCTCTGGGCGAGACCGTGGGTGTCCACACCGCACACGGAAAGCCCTGCATGATCCGCGGCACGGATGACCGCCTCGCTCAGGAGCCCGATTCCCTGGCCTCCCACGCCGGACATGTAGATATCGAACGGTTTCATGCTTTCTCCCCTCCCCTGTTCTCCTTCCTGAGGCCTATGGCCTTCACCGGGCAGGTCTGGATGCAGGATCCGTCGCCGATGCACAGTTCGGGGCTCACAGTCACCGTTCCATCCTCATCCCTCTGGAAGGACGGGCACCCGAAGGACTCCACGCACACGTGGAGCCTGTCGCACGTCTCCTGGCTGACTTCCACCGACTTCCGCACGTAATCCGGATTCCGCTGCTGCTCCCGGGTGTACTTGAGCATGCAGGGGTGCCGGGCGATCACCACGGAAAACCCCTCCTCGGCCATTGCTTCCCTCACAAGTTCAATAAGCTTTCCCTGGCTGTAGGCGTCCACCTCACGGATGCTCTTCACCCCGAGCCCCTCGAGGACTCCCCGGACGGGAATGGCCTCCGACGGGCCGTTGGCGTTCCGCCCCGCGCCTGGGTGGTCCTGGTGGCCCGTCATGGCGGTGGTGCCGTTCTCCATGACGATGAGGGTCAGGTTGTGGTTGTTGAACACGGCGTTCACAACTCCCGGAAGCCCCGCATGGAAGAAGGTGGAATCGCCGATGAAGCTGACCACCTTCCTCGATCCGTTGAACAGGGAGAGTCCCGCCCCCGTTCCGGTGGAGTGCCCCATGGAGAGGAGCACTTCCCCCATCTCGTAGGGAGGGAGGAAACCGAGGGTATGGCATCCGATGTCCGCCACGGTTATGTCTTCTTTGGCCAGGGCCTGCCGGATGGCGTGGAATGCCGACCGGTGGCCGCACCCCGGGCACATCTGCGGCGGCCTGGGAGCCAGGGACGGCTGCCGCTTGGCTCCTCTGAGAGGAACCACGTCAGGCCATGTTTTGGCCAGCACTTCAGCCACCTTGTCGGGAGTGTACTCCCCGATCCTGTCGTCGTCGTCCGTCTTCCCGACAATGGCAACCCGGATGCCCCTGTCGAAGGCCAGGGCCTTGATGTCCTTTTCGAGCACGTCGTCCAGTTCCTCGAGGATCTTCACCTGTTCGTGGGCCCGGAGAAAGTCTTCCACGGACTTCTCCGGCAGAGGGTACACGACTCCCAGCTTCAGGATGTCCGGGGTCCGGTCCGAGTCCTCCAGCACGTCCAGGAGAGAGCGAAAAGGCAGCCCCGCCGTGATGACGCCTCTCGAGGAGTCAGTCCCCTTCCTGACCTCACAGAAGGCGTGTGAATCCATTTCGCACCCCGCAAGAGAAAGCCGGGCCAGGGCACGGCGCTTCATCTCCAGCGCGGCGGCCGTCAGGGGTACCATGGGACCGCCCGATGTGTCGAAACGGGATTCGGTACTGACGGCACCGCCTTTCCACGCGCCGAAGGCAACTTTTTCCTTGCCGTGGCAGACGTGGGTTGTCATCCGGAGAATCACGGGCATCTTCTTCCGCCTGGACAGGGCCATTGCCTCGAGATAGTACCGGTAGGCCTCTGACGGCGAGGACGGTTCCAGTACCGGCATGTAGGCCATCCGTGCGAAGTGCCGGTTATCCTGCTCGTTCTGGGACGAGTTTGCCCCGGGATCGTCGCCCAGCACGGCCACGAGCCCCCCCTCCAGCTCCAGGAGGGAAAGCTGCACGAAGGAATCGGCCGCCACGTTAAGCCCCACGCTCTTGAAGAAGACGCACGACGGGTGCCCGTTGAGGGAGGCCCCGCAGGCGACCTCCGCGGCCACTTTTTCGTTGGTGGAGAACTGGAAATACAAGGGGCGCTTCTCCCCGGGGATGGAGAGAAGCGCCGATGCAATTTCAGGAGTGGGGGACCCGGGATACGACGTGACAACCTCCGTTCCCGACTCGATCATCGCCCGTGCGAGGGCTGTATTCCCCAGGACGATCTCGGAAAAGGGTTCATGCCGCAGCAGCATTTCACCGAGATTCTTCATGTCTCGTTCTCCTTTCCGGTGATCAGTACTTCGCCGTCCGGCAGATGAAAACATCCCGTCCCCGGAAAGTGAAGTGCTCCACGAGGGCGATATTGTCCCTGAAGGCTATCTTCCTGTTGACGAGAATGGTCACCTTGCCTGTTTCGTCCGTCACCGGAACGTAGTGTTCAAGTCCGAGGGGCCTGCCGCTCTCAACGAGAGCCGAGGGCTCCTCCCCTCAGGTGTTTTTGTAGATACCCCAGTCGAGGGACAGCTCCTGCCCGAGGGCTTCCAGTTTTTCAGCCACTCCCGGGGCGAGCTTCAGGACAGGAACCTCGGCGGCCGTTCCGGGCAGCGCCGAAAAAACGAGCAGCAGAGCCAAAAACAGTGCTATTCTCCCTTTTCTCATGGTCATACCTCCTCAAGGTATCATGGTGATTTCTGCATTGTACCATGACCGGAAGCACCCGCATTCAGTCCTTCGGCGGATAGGGAGAGAAACGTCCTCATGAGGCTTCACACCCTGCAGGAAGACGTTGGTGCCAAAGATGGGGCAGGCATGTGCTACACTTCTTCCGTAGAGTAAGGAGGCGATCGTCCTGCTGATGCACACCTACCGCAATCCTGCGGATATTTCCCGTCTTCTGGCCGGCCGGGCCGGTGATTCCGGACGGGTTTTCCTTGTTCCGTCAAACCGCGACAGGTCCCTTCTCCTGGACATGCTTTCGGCCGAAGGGAATTCCACTCCGGAGGGGATTTTCGGGAGCAGGGTACGGGAGCGGAACGTCTGGATCTGGGACGACCTCTACCGGGCACTTCTGGAGGCGGGGGCGGAAGAGAAGCCCCGGGCGCAGATCGACCCGCCGGACCACTGGCTGCTTCTTAGGAGCATCATAAGCTCATTGCGGGAGCGTTTTGCCGAATCTCTGCCGCCGGGAGTCTTTTCGGAAGGATTCCTCGACCTTGCCGGAGGGGCGGTCCGGGAGCTACTTCGGGAGGATGTGCCCCCGGAGACCCTGGCAGCTTCGCTGGGGTGCGCCGGGTGCCCTCAGGACGGGGGGTGCTCCCGGCTGGATGACGAGTCGGGGATCCTCTGCCGGATCTATCGGGACTACACGACCCTCCTGGAAGGGCAAAACCTTGCGGACAGCGCCCAGATCCCCTCCCTCGGACGGGAACTTCTTGCGGCATCCGAAACGGCCCGGGAGCGGGCGAAAGCCTTCCGGATCACCGCCGTGGGCTTCCTGAGCTTCGCCTCGGGGCAGCTCCGTTTTCTGCGGCAGCTCCTCGAGGCCGGGGCGGAGATGGAATTTTTCGTCCCCGGGTGCGGCCCGGGCGACTTTTACACTGCGGCGGACCAGTTCCCCGAAGCATCGGTGACGCCGGTGGAGGGAAGCGGACCGGCCCTCTCATTCTCCATGGCGGGAGGAGATCTCCGCCTGGCCTCGGACACCCTGGCCAGGGAGCTTCTTCTATGGTCCGCGGGCGAGGGGAAGATCGCGGAATCCACGGGACTGCCCTTTCCGGGGTGGTCCTCCATCGGGGTCTGCGGCGACGGGGAGGAGACAGCCTCCGCCGCGGAGAGTTTTTCCCGGTACGGACTGCCCTTCTCGCTGAAGGACGGGGTGCTGGTCTCGGAGACCATCCTCTGGAAAAGCGCCCTCCGGGCCCTGGACCTGGCCTCCGAGGGGTGGCCGGCAGGAGAGACGGCGGATTTTCTCTCCGGCCTTCTCTTTTCGCCCTTCGGCTTTCCCCGGGGGGACTTCGCCGCCGCCCTGCCCTTCGGGAGGAAGGGGTGGCTGGACTTCCTCGGTAAAGCAGCGGGGGGAAACCCGTCCCGGAACACTCCCCTCCGTGCGTTCCGGAGGGCTCTCGCCTTCACCGACACTCTAAGCGCAGGGGGGCGTCCCGAGGAGCTGCTCGCGGCCCTTGGAAAGCTGGCCCCCGACCGGGAGGAGATGAAGGGGCTCATAATGGGAGCCCGGGATTTTCCCTCCCTGGACGGAATGCTTCGGACGGTGAATGTGGCCGTGCTGGAGGCCGGGGAAAAGGAGCGGTCGCTCCGCGACCTGGCCCGGGACCTCGGTGAATCTGGCAGGGCGGTCCTTCGGGGCGGAGAAGCCGCGGCGTTCCTGGCACGGTGGGCCGAGACGGCCTCCACGAGGACCTCGCCGCCGGTCTCCCCCGCCATGGCACTTCACGAGGGGACCCCCCCGGTGCTGACCTCGGCGGAGGTGTGGGTCTTCCTCGGCGCCACGGCCTCACGGTGGCCGGGGCAGGTGAGGGAGTCGGCGCTGCTGAACGACGACAGGAAGGGCATCCTCCACGACAGCCTCGGCCTGGGGCGGAGCCACCTCCCCCTGGTGCCGGAGAAGCGAAAGCAGCGGGAAGCCCTCTTCCGGAGACTTGCCGCCTGCGCAAGGGAATTGTGTCTTTTCGTCCGCCCCCTGGCCGACGGCGGAGGGCGGCCTCTGCCGCCGTCCCCCTTTGTGACTGAGGCGGAGGCCGGACCGTCCCCCTGGCTTATCCCGGCGGAAACTTCCTATGAACGGTCCCTGGGTGATCTTCTCCCCCCCGCAGCCGGAGAAACGGTGTGTGTCAGAGGCGTGGAGATTCCTGCCGAATGCAGTCCCCGAAAGGGCCTTTTTCGGGGGGACCCCCTGAAAGCGCTCCTCCCCCTGCCTGAGAAGGTCTTCCATCTGAGCGGCCTGGACGACTTCGCTGCCTGCCCCTTCCTGTACTACTGCCGGAGGATGGGCCTCGAGCCTTCAGGTGAGGAGCTGTTCCGCCGCGACCTGGCGGGGAACGGGTTCCACCGGCTCTGGGAGCTGGCGTGGAAGGAGCGCCTTTCCTCCGGAGGAAGCCTGGTGGATCTGGCGGACCGCTTCTTCGACGCCGCCTACGGGGAAAGATACCCCGGGCTGCTCTCGGACCAGAGGCTCTTCCGCCACAGGGCTGACCATCGGGAGAAAAACCGCCGCCTCGGGGCGCTTCAGGACGCCATGGAGAGGAGCGGCCTCGGGGAGGCCCGGAGAGAACAGCGGCGGGAATTCCCCCTGCCTGAGCTGGAGATCGGGGGGACGGTCTTCCGGGGACGGTGCGACCGGATGGACATCCTCGGCGACGGCTCCGCCCTCCTCTTCGACTACAAGAGCGGCAGGGCAACGAAATACACAAAAAGCCTCCAGCTCGCCGCCTACAGCATCGCCCTCCGGGAAGGCCCGGAACGGCGGAGTGCCTCCGCGGCGGTCTTTCTCGGACTGGGCGACGGCTCGGCGGCGGGCGCGAAGCATGACGGCGCGCCCCTCTGGCTGGACACCGGAAAAACGTCTCTCGCGGACCTGGAGTCCCAGGCAGCGGACGCCATGAACCGGGCGGCGGAATCCATCGCTTCGGGGGACTTTTCGCCGAAGTACGATTCGGACCGGTGCAAATACTGCTCTTTCTCCTCCCTCTGCAGGCGCAGGGATTTCAAGCCGGAGGAAGAGGACAACGGGGAAGGGGAGGAATAGGCCATGGGGGACGGCGACATGCTGACCGGACGGCTCAGGGACACCATCGGGGCGGAAAGGAGCCTTCTCCCTGCCCAGGAGGAGGCAGTGTTCTCCGATGCCCTCCTCACACTGGTTGGGGCCGGGGCAGGTAC
>CAZJAR010000012.1:0-40617 GCA_964543785.1 uncultured Synergistaceae bacterium
ACCCCCCTGCTGACATACTCGCTCCGCATCCAGTATGCCGTGGAGTAGGCCTCGGCCTCGGTGGAGCCGCCGGACTCCATGTCTTCCCTGACGCTTTCGGCTATGGCACTGGCGTTCTCCTGTTCAAGGGTTTTGTATTCTTCGGCGTCGAGCTTCTCTTTCGCTTCGGCCATCACGGCGGCCATGCCTTCGTAAGCCCCGGCGTAGTCTTCATTTTTCAGAAGCTTTTTGTGGTTTTTCGAAACTCCTTCGAAAGCAAGCGCCCCGCAAGTGAACGTCAGAACAAGAATTGCACAGAACACTGCCGCCGCCATTACTCTTTGTTTCATTTCATTCCCTCCCCCTGTGTGGTTATTCCCTTCGTTCCCGGCCGGTCTGTCCATATACTCTCTCCTGGCTTCACGTCAGTTCCCGGAATCACCCCCGGCCCGCGTAACGGTCCTGTCCACGAGAAGCAAATCCGTTAATTCCGATGCGGAAATTTTCACCCGAACCGCCCCGTCCTTTTCAAAGAGAATGAAATTTCCGTCGGTCGAAGCGCTGGCGAAAACAGCCTCGTCCCGCAGGGCTCCAAACCGCATTGTACCCATCCGGGAAGAAAAATCGAACTCGATCCGGCTGCCGGTTACCATGTCGATCTGCAGCCTGTACCCCGGCAGGACTTTCACGCTTCTAAAATACCCTGTGCGTCCCTTCATTCCTTCCGTCACTTCCTCGAAGGCAGTTTTCTTCCATGATCAGGCTCTCATTCTGGAACAGGCATACCTTTACCGCACCCCCATTTTCAGGGGGGTACGGGGGTGATTTCTCCATCCTAAAAATTTTTATTCGCCAGTTCGCTTCTCGAGTGGACATCCAGCTTGCTGTATATGAGCTTAAGGGCTGACTTAACCGTGTTTTCCGAGATGAAGAGCCGGGAGCCGATCTCGGCTGCGGTGAGCCGGTCTCTTGCAAGAAGTGCTATTTCCCGTTCGCGGGGGGTCAGAAGGGATAATTTCGGTTCCAGGCAGGTCAGTACGGAGGCGACCCCCGCAGTACTCCGCCTGGAAAGTTTGATGACTGCCCCTATGGCATCTTCGCCGAAATCAGGCTTCGCGGCCTGAAGCAGAGGCACAAGAGAGGTCCCAAACTCGGCAAAGGGAAGATATATCCTGTCCGGCAGCGCACTGCGGAGAGCCTGCTCCAGGTACCCCAGGGCCGGGATATCCTGTCCTTCCTCTTTTTTCGCGGCTGCGAGATGGAGCAGCATCCAGATCCGGGGCAGCTCGTATTTCATCCCGGCCGCCATCTCCATGGCGGGCTCCGCCATGCCGTAAAGCTCCGGGTGCCGTTTTTCAAGGAAGAGAAGCCGTGCGAAGAACATGAGCCCATAGGGATGCCCCTGGACGTAGAGGACTTTCCGGATGCTTTCCGCCTCCCGAAGCCAGCCGGGAAGCTCTTCCGTCCTTCCCAGGGAGAGGTCGAGGACTGCGAGGCAGAGTTCCGCCATCCGGGCGATGGACCTTTCAGGGGACTCTTTCCGATATCCGGCGATGTTCTCCCGGACTGCCCTGAATGCGGCGCCGTCTCCCCGAAGAATCGCCAGGCGGGCCAGGACAAGTTCCGCGCAGAGGCACAGGCTGGTCTGGCCGGCGCCCCTGGCCAGGTACAGGGCTTTGTGGCTCAGAGTTTCCGCTTCCTTTTCCTCTCCGCGGCAGAGATGAGCCTCGGCCCGCATCATGACCTCCGCCCCCGTTCCGTGGCCGCCGGCCAGCTTCACATACCAGGGCATGCATTCGTCCATGAAGGCCAGAGCATCATCGAGACCGCCGGTCCGGTTCCAGTAAAGACTCAGCACCGAGGGGATGCCGAAGGTCCATGGGGTCAGCCCGAAGATGACGGTCCGGGGGGAGGCGCCGCCCTTGGACGATGACAGGTGGGCAAAGGCTTGCCGGTGATAGGCGCTCATCTTCGCGATATCGTTGAACTCGGTGAATGAAAGAAGCAGGGCCGTTTCGCCCTTCAGCCTCGTGAGGTCTTCCTCCGCCAGGTTCCCCGGACTGGCGATGATGCTCCCCAGCAGGTTCGCCATGCGGGAGAACCGGTCCCGCATGCCGCTTTTCAGGAAATGGAAGGCGAAGAGAAGGAGGGTGAAGGGGTATCTTCGGAGTGTCTCTTCGGAACACTCCGAAACGAGCCGTTCAAGGAAGCCGATGATCTCTTTCTCCTTCTGCTCGTTGAGGTATTTGCCCGTGAAGGGCAGGGAAAGGATGGCATCACAGTCGCGAAGCTTCATGTAGAATTTCGCCGCCTCGAAGTAGTCCGAGGCATCCCTGCTGGCGTCCCCGGCCCTTCGAACGAGGATGTCGGCAAGGGCGGGAGGCTGATTTTCAAACTGTTTGCGGAGGTACTCCCTCAGGATGCCGTGTATCGAATAGGCGCCCTTGTCGGCGATGTAGGAGATGAAAAAACTGCTTCTCAGCATCCTGGTCACGTCCTCGGGCAGTGCGGGCCAGCCGCCGACGATGGCCGCCTGCCGGGGGGTGAAGGCTTCGAGCAGGGACGCTCCCATGAGGAAGGTACGGCTCTCACGTGTCATCCTGTTCCAGACAGCCGTTTCAATGAGGCTTTCCATGTCGGGCACCCGGGCGAAGGATCCCGTCTCCCTGAAGTTTGACGCCTGGAGCAGGATGGCGGAGACCCATCCTTCGGAAACGCTCTGAATGTAGTCTACGTCGCTTTCCGATACTTTTGCTCCTGAAAGGCGGCAGAGTCGGGCCGTGGACTCCCTGTCGAAAAAGAAATCTTTCGTGTCAAGCCGATGGATGTGTCCGCTGTGGCGAATGTCCCCCCCGAAGGAAGGAAGGGGCTGTGTGATGAAGATCATGTGGAGGTTTTCGTTTTCATGGGCCGAGAAGGCTCCTATAAGGCCGCAGGGGATGTCCGTCTCGAAAAGCTGGTAGTTGTCGATTACCAGGAAGGTTTCCCCGTCGCAGCGGCATTGGCCCAAAAGAGCCGCGATATCCGGCAGGGTTTCCAGCGTGGGGGGGAAGAATCCTTTCAGTTTCTGGGCAACCGCCATGTCCACGTTCCCGAAGAGCCGGCAGAAGCCTTCCCAGGCTTTCGAGGGCCTTTCGCCGAAACAGGTGTACCAGTTCCGCCTGCTGTTCGTCCGAACGGGTTCCCCCAGGAATTCCCTGACGGCGGTCGTCTTCCCGAAGCCGGAGGGTGCCTCCACCACAGTGAGGGGATGACCGGGAATTCTTTCGAGCAGTGCTCTGAGGTACCTTGGGAAAACACAGGTTCCGCCCCGGGCACGGGTTTTCGCCTCTTTCTGCATGGGTGGCCCTCCAATCGTGCCTTCTTCAGCCTCTTTTCGCACTGCTCAATAATAAGGCACAATGCCCTGGGAATTTCCGAAACGTCAATCTGAAAATTTAATCTTTCCAATCGCTTCCGGGAGCGCCGTTGTCAGAATAGACTGTTTTCCCCACGGGGACTGTTCCCTGTGGTTCCGCCACCCCGTACAGAATGGTGGCGTAGCTCGTCCCCGACTCGACCCTGCGGCCCAGGACAGACGACGTATCGGCGTGCTCGAGGACCGTACCTTTTTCGATCCCGAATTCGCGGAACAGCATCAGCACGAGGGCAGCGGCACGTCTGGCATCCACGTCGATGGTCTTCGTTCCTGCAGACCGGAGATTGGCCAGGACGTCCAGGGTTTTGCGGTCCTCGGCTGCCATGTCCTCCGGGGTCTTGTAGTGGGACAGGTCCATGCTCAGGATGATGGCGTCCCCGTCACGGAGCAGATCCAGAATGGCGTTTTTCAGGATGATAAGAGCCAGGTCGGGCGTCCGTGCGCCTATCACCAGGGGAACCACCGACGCGTTCGGAAAGTGCCGGGCAACGAAGGGGATGTGGATCGTTATGCCGTGCTCCCTCGGGAACAGGGCTCTGTCAGCTCCCGCCACGGAAAGGGACGAAAGGGTTTCGCAGGCTTCCCGGTCTGCCCTGAGGGTCCGCTCCGGGGTCTTCCAGTCGTCGGGGCACAGTGCCGCGAAGGTGCGGGCCCTGCGGAAGTGGTCAGGGGAAAACAGCCAGACCCGCCGGACAAGCGGCGACTCAATGTGCTCATAAAACCGCTCTATCATTCCGAGGGCAATATCATGATGGGGAACGATGCCGCCGATGATGCTGACCGGCCTCTCCCCTTCCCCGCCCCTTGTCCCGGCAGGGAAGGCGGGGCCGCTTTCCGCCCCGCCTTCCGCCTTCTGCAGGATACCGCCCGCTGCGGTGAGAACGCAGAGGAGCAGCACTGCCGGGAAGAGCTTATTTCCGAAGCTCTTCATACCAGGCAGGATGATGCTTTTCCAGTTCCCCGGACCGGGCCCGGTCGTAGACCAGTGCCTTCCACTCCTCGTCGGTCATGCGGCCATCACCCAGGGAGCGGGGAAACTCATAATAGGAGAAGATGAATCCCCTCGTCACCCGGGGACCGCCCGATGCGTCGTTGACGAAGACATGGATTCTCTGGGGCTTTCCGGAGGCGATGTGCAGCACCCGGCCTTCGAAGTAGTCCGTCGCGATATCGGTGACCAGTGCCATTCTGAGCTGTTCTGTGTTTTCCACCATTTCTCCGGGCAGCAGCAGCTGGGCGTTGAAGGCCCTGGCCAGGTACTTGATGTTCCCGTAGTCCTCCGCCGTCAGGAGTTTGCCGTCTGTTTCCTTTGCCGCGATGTCCCGGGCGATGGTCAGCAGTTCGGTCAGGGTTTCCAGCCTGGAGGCATAGGGAATCCCTTCCTTTTCGAATTCCTCGTCCTCCGGCTCCATTCCAAATTCGTCGATGAAGGGCTTCAGCCGCGTCACCGCCGACAGGAGGGCGTCGAAGGTCCGGGGGTCGGGCTCCACGTAGCCCTTCGGCTGCGGAGGGGCAAAAGGCCCCGCTTCGGTGTCGCCGCCGTCTCCCATCTCGGCGCCGGACTGCTCGGCGTAGAGAACGGTGTCATGCTTCAGCTCGGCCCAGGAGGCGGAAAAGGTGGAGAGCTTCTTCCACTGCCATGCGGGAGAGCGGTAAAAGAACTGGTCCGAGCCGGAATCCCGGAACCCCTCGTGGAATGCCTTTATCCACAGGGAATAGACCGTCTCCTCCCCGCCGAGGTGCTCGTTTATCCAGGTTTTCAGCTTCTTCAGCGCCTCGGCGTAGCCCTTGAAGCCGTTGTTTTTCGCCGCCAGGCCAACGGCCGCCTTCGACCCGAGGACGGCCATGACGTCCGTCCCCTCAGGGAGGTTGCGGGGGTTTACGTCGGTTCCAACCCGGGGGGAGGTGAGCATGTTCATCACGTAGGCATCCGGGGTGAACCGCTTTCCGGACATGCGGAAGACGGGAAGCCGGGAGGCGAAGTCCTTCGTGCCGTCGTCACCACCCGGCGTGCTCTGGATCAGAGGACCGGGGACCGTTTTTTTGATCTCCTCCGCCAGGGCCGAGAGAACCTTTTCATCGGCCAGCCCGGCAGGGGCTTCCGCAAGGGTTCCCATGCGCTCTTCGGCCAGCCTCCGGTAGATTCGGGTTCCCCCCGTGTTCGAGGCGCCCACCAGGAAATCGATGGGAGCCTCGAAGGCGTTCCAGTGTTCCTCCTGCTCTCCGAGAACCAGGGACACCAGGGCCGCCGCCGCGACATTCCCGGGCTTCGCCGTGCCGTCGTCGGCGAAGAGGACAAGCTCGGCGGAACCGAGCCAGCTCATGGCCCGGAAGTACCGTTCCAGTTCCGGCCTGAGGGTGTAATGCCCCCTGGGCCTGAAGGATGTGTAGTCCATTTTCGCCCCGGTGACGGCGGAGTCCGTCACGTCCTTCGCGGCAAGGATCCGGCGCACTTCTTCGGACGCGTTCTTCGACAGTTTTGTCCGTGTTCCCGGCTTTTCCTCCAGGAGAGCCAGAGGGATGGCGAACAGGTCCCGGGCCGTTTTCCAGGTCTCCCCCGCTCCCGCCGAGACACAGGCGCCCTGGACGCCGGCGAGGGCGGAAAGGGCCGTCTTCATGCTTTTCCCGAGGGCAGGGGCAAGGTAGGTACGCTCGAATTTCTGCAGCATCCGGTCAAATACCAGGTGGAAAGCGTGGAGGAACAGGTCCGTGGTGATGAAGTCTGCCTGGTACTCGCTGCTGTACCTGTAGTAATCCGCCAGGTCATCCACCTGGAGGGCATATTCGTCCATGGCCCACGGGTCGTCGATGTAAAAGCCCTTCCTGAGAAGGGAGGCGGCCATTTCCTTCGTCACGGGAAGGAAGTCCGTCATTTTTTCCGGGGCGTCCATACCCCGGAATCCGTCCCCGTAGAAGGAGGACATGGCGGAGTACCGCATCTTCGACGGCAGAAACCCCTTGTCCACCCTGGAATTGTCGGGCGCATAGCCTTCCAGGGAGCCGAAATCTGCCTTTTTGCCCCAGGCGTACCGGGAGCCCACGCCTCCGCTGCCGAACCTTGTGTCGGTGGAAAACTCGAAGAGCAGCCAGTTTTCCTTTCCTTCCGAAAATTCGCCCACCGCCGTCACCGTCTCCCCCCGGGCCAGGGAATATCCCAGGGCTGAGATGCTGCGGGACGTGCCGCCATTCCCGGGCTGCAGCCATAATTCAGCGCCGTCCTTCTTCACCATGAAGGAACGGGGTTTAAAGCTTGTATACTCCGGAACTTTTTCGATGCCCTTCTTCTGGATGTAAGTGAGCACCGTCCCGTCCTCCGGTGAAAGAAGGGCGTACCATCCGCCGGCGAACTGCCTGAATTTGCCTTCAGTTATGGCCCGCAGCCTCACGTGATTCCCGTAGACCACGATCCCGTAGAAATCCGGGAGCTCCCAAAGATCCGCCACCCGGGGAATTTTCGCTGCGGGTTTTCCAAACATGGGCACCACATCCGCCGTGACGACGTAAATCCCGTCCCTGCCTGCAGGGCCGGAATCGTTCTTTGCCTGAACCGCCGGGGCAAAGATGCACAACGCCAGGATAAAGACGGCACAGAGCGGAACAATCCCCAGCAACGAAACGCTCCACCCAGTTCTCATGGTTTTTCTTCCCTTCATCCCGATGACCTCCTTCGTGCCGGCATGGTCCTGTCCGGACCTTTCGCCCCCTCTTCCCGGCGCCCTTTTCCGGATCCGCCGGGAAACACAACTGCTTCCTGCTTCCTGCTTACTGCTTACTGCTTCCCTAAAACAATACCATGAAGGAGGCGTTCCCGGTCAACATTCTTCAGACAATTTCACACTGTCGGGCAGAACAGCCCCTTATCCCGCCGCCGGCACGGGAACGGTTACCTCCCGTTCCTTCCATTTTTCCATGTCGCTCCAGCCATCCGGAGACAGGACAGCCGTTTCTGAGATCCTGATCTCCATTCCGTCAGGAGAGACCGACAGAAAGGTGTAATTCCTGGTTTCGCCGGCTTCCTTCAGGGGAATCGTTTCCTCCAGCGCGGAATCGTAGAGAACGGCGGAGACTTTCAGCCCGTAGGAAAGGCCCGGGAAACACCCTCCCTCCCGAATGTCGTCAATCCGGGTGAAAACAAAGCGCATGCCGTCTTCCAGCCAGGCGGCTTCTCCCCGCAGACCGCTGAATTCCGCGATTTTTTCCATTCCTTCCCCGAACACGTCGAAGAACAGGTCGGGCCGTATTCCGCTTCCCCTGGCGAGGACAAGGCGATCCCCTGCGGGGCTCCAGAGGAGGTCCTGGTACTCGTTCTCGCTTTCCAGGGGAATGAAGGTCACAATCATTCCTTCGGGCCCGAAGAACCAGACACCCGTTTCCTCCTGCGTCACGTCCTCCGAGAATCCCTTCCCTATCACGGCCCAGTGGGTGATTCCGTTGTCCAGCCCGGCCGGAACTTCATGCACTTCGCAGTCGAGAGCCTTTTCATCCAGAAACACCCGCCCATCCCTGAGGGAATAGGCATCCGGCCGGAATGCTCCGCCGTCTTCTCCCTCGCCGGAAGACGGGAGGGCAAGGCTTTTCTCCATTCGGGCGGCTGCAGCCGCAAAACGGTCCCGCTCTTCAAGGGGATAGACGAGGATAAAGGATGCCCAGTTCTCCCCGTCAAGAATCCCGTATTCGTGGAAGCGGTGTTCCTTTCCGTCCCTGCCACCGTCGTCGCTGCAGACCACCCTGTACCATCCCGGACCCGCCGCTTCGGATCCGGGCACGATATGAGCCACCTCCCGAAGCCGGGCCTGCAGCCGGCCCTCTGCGTCTTCTCCCAGCACGTTGAAGCCTCCGGAGATGGTCAGGGCATACTTTTCGCCTTTCGTTTTCAGCCATATGCCGTCACCGTTGTCCGGTTCCTCAAGGCTCGTGAAGATATCCGGATATTCCATGGAGTAACCGAAACGGGCATTTCCATAGGAGATCCACTCATCCTTCGCCGCCGGAACGGGGAGGGCAAAGGCCTGGACACAAAAGACCACGGACGCGCAGAACAGCAGGAATCTCTTCATTTTTCACAGCTCCTCTCCGGTTGCCCGCCGCACGACCAAAAGGACTGCGGCGGCCTCTTTTTCGCAAATCCTCTATTCCGTCCTCACCTTGCAGTCATACCCATACTTCCTCTTGTCAAAAACGAGCCACATGTTGGGAAGGCTTTTTCCGTCTTTGCCTTTCACCTGGTTGATTTTTCTGAGACCGTTACCGGAAATAATATTATTCACCATGGCCCAGTTCACATATTTCATTCCTTTTAATTTGCTGAGCGGGACTATATATGTCAGTTTAATGGTCTGCCCCGGGTAGAGTTCCATTTTGTTCACTTTGGTGGACTTCAGCACAACCTCGCATTCATTCTTGTTTCCCGCATTAAAAACCGCCGAAAATTCCAGTTTCTTGTCAAAAATGGCCTTGACTATCTTATCCTCGCTTTTGTTGGCATGGCGGACAACAATCTTCAGGGAGTAGTAATCGTGGGCATTCGGATGTTTACCCGTTATTGCAATGGAGGGGGTAAAACTGCATTTGAGCCATTGCGGCTTCGCAAGAGCATCACCCGCACCCAGTAAAACAAAAAGCAGCAACCCTGTTAACATAATTTTAACTTTTATCGCCATTACTCTCTATCTCCTTCCGAAATACTTTTTCCGGCCCTGAAGATTGTTCCGCAAACAATCCCGAGGGCACAGTGCCAGTAATACTGGTCTACAGTACTTTTATTTCGCGATTTGGGAAACACCCGGTCGGGTGGTCTTAAAGGGTGGGTTTCTTTTTTTTGGAGGCCGGGAAATAAAAAAACGACAGGCGGCGGTACATAAAAAACCTTTTTTTGCCGGAGAACGTCCCTGGATGAGAGACGCCGGAAAAGTCTTCGGACAGAACAGACGCCTGTCCGGAGGAAGCCGCGTCTTCTTCTCCGGACACTTCTGCGCTGCGTCCTTGTTTTTTTGCAGGAAGGAGACAGAACGAGCCGCTACAGGCTTTTCCAGCTCTTGAATCCCTTGCCAAGGACTTCGGATGCCTCCGTGACTGACATGAAGGCCTTCGGGTCTTTTTCCGCGAGGAATTGCTTCAGCTGCATGGCCTGACGGGGTTCCAGCAGGGTGATGAGCACGGGACGCGGCTGCCTGGAGAATCCTCCCATACCGTCAAGCCTGGTGACTCCCCTGTGAAGGGTCAGGTTGACATATGCGGACACATCATCAGGTATGTTGGTAATGATGAAGGCCTGTTTCCTCCGGTCGAAGGAACGGGTGGTGTTGTCAAGAACGATGCCGAAAACGTAGAGTCCCACGGCGCCGTAAATGGCCGAATCAAGCCCAACCACGAAGAAGGAGAGGGCCAGGATTCCCATGTTGATGTAGATGGAAAACTGCCCCATCTCGATGCCGTACCGCTTTCTCAGGGCCATTCCAGGAATGTCGAGCCCTCCGGTGGACCCCCCCACCCGGAATACAAGACCGGCACCAAGCCCCCGGATAACCCCCGATACCATGGCAGCCATAAACTTGTCGCCGATGACGGGCACCGGTACAAATTCAAATGCCTTCAGCAAAAGAGAGAAGAGCACCACAGCCCATGCGGTCCACAGGACAAACCTGGGGGACAGTTCCTTCCAGGCCCAGATCATGAGCAGCGTGTTGGCAGCGAGGATCACCCACGCCGGAGAAATGCCGAACACGTAGTTCGACAGCACGGCGATGCCGGACACACCGAGGTCCGGAAAGCGGTTCGGAAGCACAAAAAGCACCACTGCCAGGGCCTGGAGGGACACTCCTGCGGTCACTGCGAGGAAAGCCCTCCATTCGTCCTTGACATCCTGCACAAACCGTCCTGCAGCTGACCGGATACCCGCCTTTATTGCCTTAAATTTCACTTTCACGCTCCTCCCCTTCCTTTTCAATTCTATGCCCCGTTGAACTGAAAACCCGCTCCCAGTCTGGTATAATAGTATGGTTGCAGACTTATGGAGCGGAGTGAAAAAGTATGTTTATTCCTCTGGAAGGACAGGGTATAGTCTCCATCCGGCGCGTCATCGCCATGATACGCCACGGCGACGAAACGGCCGTTTATCTCAGAGACGGATCACTTCTGGCGACGGGCTTCCGCCCGGAAACGCTGGGTAAAAGATACAACGCTTTCAGCAAAGAGGCAAGGGAAAACGCCCTGGCTCTTCGCAGACGAATGGGAGGAAACAGAACATGACAATGAGTCCGGCGGCCCGCCAGTACACGGCCAGCAGCATCCAGGTCCTGGAGGGGCTCCAGGCGGTCAGGAAACGTCCCGGAATGTACATCGGCGACACGGCGGCGAGAGGGCTGCACCACCTTGTATACGAAGTGGTGGACAACTCTGTGGACGAGGCTATCGGCGGATACTGTACCGCTATCTACGTTGCCATTCACCCCGACGAGAGCATTTCGGTAGAGGACAACGGCCGGGGCATTCCTACCGATCCCCACCCGTCCAACGGGCGCCCTGCTTCGGAAGTGGTGCTCACAACACTCCACGCAGGAGGAAAGTTCGACAATGCGGCCTACAAGGTGAGCGGCGGACTTCACGGCGTGGGCGTATCTGTGGTCAACGCCCTGTCGGAGTGGCTCGAAATCACCATCTGCAGAAACGGTGAATCCCGCACCCAGCGATTCGAACGGGGAATCCCCGTGACGGAACTGTCTGCAGGCCTCCCCACCGAGAAGAACGGAACCATGGTCCACTTCATGGCGGACAAGGACATTTTTGAAGAGGTCAAGTTCTCCGCCGAAGTCCTGAGCGCCCGGCTCCGGGAACTCGCCTTCCTGAACCCCGGCCTCTCAATCACACTCGACGACAAGAGGGAGAACAAGGTCAAGGAATTCCGCTACGAGGGCGGGATGAAATCCTTTATTGAGTATCTCAACCGGGGCAAAACCGTGCTTTTCACAGACCCGGTGACCATTTCCGGCGATAAGGACGGCGTTTCCGTGGACCTGGGACTTCAGTACAACGACGGCTATCTCGAACGGGTCTTCGGCTTCGCCAATCTCATCCACACCATCGAGGGGGGCACCCATGTTTCAGGGCTCCGCACGGCTCTCACCAGGGGGGTAAACGAAGCGGCCCGCCGGGGCAAGCTCCTGAAGGAGAAAGACGAAAACCTTTCGGGAGATGACCTGAAGGAAGGGCTCACATGCGTGGTCTCCGTAAAGCTGCCCACCCCCCAGTTTGAGGGACAGACGAAGACCAAGCTCGGAAACAGCGACGTAAAAGGCATTGTTGATTCCATCGTCTACGAAGGACTGCTCGCATGGTTCGAGGACAACCCCCAGATCGTAAAGACCGTGGTAGAGAAAGCGATCAAGGCACGGCAAGCCCGTGAGGCCGCCAAGCGGGCGAGGGAACTGGTGCGCAAATCCGTGATGACCGGCCTGAGTCTGCCCGGCAAACTCGCCGACTGCTCCGGCAGGAACCCTGAGAACTGTGAAGTCTATATCGTGGAGGGAGATTCAGCAGGAGGCAGCGCCAAGCAGGGGCGGGACCGGAGCTTCCAGGCGATCCTCCCACTGCGGGGCAAAATTCTGAACGTGGAAAAGGCCCGGCTGGACAAGGTCCTCGCCAACCAGGAGATCCGGACCATGATACAGACCATGGGGGCCGGTGTAGGGGACGACTTTGACACTACCAAGCTGCGGTACCACAAGATCATCATCATGACGGACGCCGACGTTGACGGAGCACACATCAGCACGCTGCTGCTGACGTTTTTCTACCGGTACATGCCTGCCCTCATCGAAAGAGGGTATCTCTACCTTGCCCAGCCGCCGCTGTACAGGGTGCAGAAGGGAAAGACAGTCACATACTGCTACAACGAGAAGGAGCTCAGGAACATCCTCGACAACGCCTCCGACTCGTCGAAACTCACCGTTCAGCGGTACAAGGGACTGGGTGAAATGAACCCGGAACAGCTCTGGGAGACCACTATGGACCCTCAAAACAGGGTGCTCAAGAGAGTGGAGGTCGACGACCTCATGGGTGCTGACGAGTATTTCAGCATCCTTATGGGTGACAAGGTTGAGCCCAGGCGTGAATTCATCTCCGCACACGCCCACGAAGTCCGCAACCTGGACATCTAGAACCGGCGGAAAAAGCGAAATCGAAAGGGCCTCCCGCAGATGCTGGAGGCCCTTTTTAATCTCCTCTAGAAAGCTGTCTCAAGTATTCTGAGAATATCATCCCGCTCGATCTTCCGTACCGCCCCGAGAGGTGCGAGTTTCGCCGCATTGTCGGCGATCCCCGGCAGGTCGGCTTTCGTGACGCCAACTTCCCTGAGGGTCACTGGGGAACCGAGGGAACGGAAGTAGTCCCGCAGGGCACGGATACCCCTGAGGGCCCTGTCTTCACCGTCCCTGATGCCGAAGACAGTGGCGGCGAACCTTTCGAACACGGCTTCCGCGTCCCTGTGCACATATTCCATCCATGCGGGCATGATGATGGCCAACCCCGTACCGTGAGGCACGTCAAAGATGGCGCTCAGAGAGTGCTCTATGCGGTGGGAGGCGAAATCCCCCCGGGCGGGACGGCCCACGTTGCTCAGGCCGTTGTGGGCCAGGGTGCAGCACCATGCGAGCTCAGCCCTGGCCTCATAGTCAAAGGGATCCTTCACAAGCTGCGGAATCCGGCGCATCATGGCACGGATGATGGTTTCACAGTAGTCCTGCACGAAGTCAAGCCCGGGACAGGAGATCACGTAGGCCTCGAGGACGTGGGTAATGGCGTCGATTCCTCCGCTCACCGTCTGGCTCTCAGGAAGAGTTGACTGTACCGAAGGATCAATGACAGACACCCGTGGGACAAGGACCGGAGAAGCGACGGCCCACTTGCTTTCGTCATCCTCCCTGGTGACCACGGCAGTGTTGTTCATCTCGGAGGAGGTGCCCGAAGCGGTGAGCACGCCGTAGACAGGCAGTGCTTTCTTTACGGCGGCCCTGCCGCAGTAAAAGTCCCAGACGTCCCCGTCATAGAGGGCCCCCATGGCGGCGGCCTTTGCCGTGTCGAAAACGCTTCCTCCCCCCACGGCCAGCACAGCCGCGGCTTTCTCGTCCTTCAGCAGGGTGATGACATCCCGGAGTTTTGACAGCCTTGGATTCGACCGGACACCCCCTATTTCAGCATAGTGGATGCCGTGTTTCTTCAGTGATTCCGTCACCGCATCGTGGACCCCGTTCCTGAAGATGGATCCTCCGCCCGCTACCATGACTACCCCTGAAATCCCGTCCGCCGCCAGGGCCTCTCCTATCTGGGGAATGGTCCCTTTGCCGAAAATAATTTTCGTAGGCGCGTAAAAGGTAAAATTCTGCATGCTGTTCCTCCTTCCGCCGGCAAATTCTCTGCCACGGACACTATTGTACCCTCTATTTCCAGGAGCGGGGAGATGCTCCCCTTCCCCGGAGACCGAAGATGTATAATGGCCGTGAAGACCAAAGGAGATGATACCATGGGAACGGAAAAGAAAAAAAATCAGCGGAAAATACAGGGAACCTCAACACTTGCAGGACAGATCCGCATAATTTTTTACACCGTTTTCATCTGCGTCACCATCGTGCTGCTCGCCGTCTCTCTTGATCTCATGCTCAACCCTTCAAAAAACTGGACGGATTCTCTCGCAATTCGCTGGATAGCTGATCGGCGGAATATGCTGCCCTTTTTCAGATAACCGCTCACTCCCCGCTCATCTGCCCGGGTGTTTTTCTTCGCCTTCCCGGGAATTTCCCGCGCCTCTTTGATCCTGGCGGTTTGAAGAAGAAGACAGATATTTTGCAGCCGTTCTCCCCTGCGAGATTGTATGCTATTATTGCATCCAATCTCGGTTCTGACCTGAGAAGACTATGGATGACCACAACCAGGGGGCAATACCAGTGTATCTCGCAGGGATTTTGTACTGTTGCGCAGCAGCTGTTTTCTGGGCCCTCGGCCCTGTTTTCCTGAAAAAGGGCCTCGCCTTCCTGGATCATACAGAAATGGCCGCCTCACGTACCATCGGTTTTGCGGCCGCCTCCCTGATCTTCTGTATTCTCGACCCCGGCGCTTTTATCCTCTGGCGCTTTCCTTCCTGGCTTCTTCTCTTCGTTTTTCTCAACATCCTCGTTGGAAATGTTCTTGGCGACCTCTGCTATTTCAAGTCCCTCGAACTCATCGGCGTGAGCAGGGCAGTGGGAACAACCTGCTGCTACCCCCTCTTCGTCACCGCCATCTCCTTTGCCTGGCTTGGGGAGTCGGTCACCCTGCCGCTGATCCTCGGCACTGCCGTCATGATCGCCGGACTGCTTATGCTGAAGTCCGGGGGACGGAAATCCTCGTGCGAAGAACCGGAAGCAGGAGCGTGGAAAGGATTCCTCCTTGCCCTTGCTGCCGCAGTCTGCTGGGCCGCTGTCATGGTGCTCCAGAAGTGGCTGCTTTCAGTCCATGACCTTCCGGCAGCCTCCATCACCCTGTGGCGTTCCCTGTTCCTCTTCGCTGTTTCCTGGGGCATCTGGGCGTGGCGAACGAGAAAGGAACCGGAAAAACGGCTTCACCTGCTGAGAGCGCCCCGGAGAATCTGGGGTTCCGCCATCGCCGCAGGAACCTTCGGCCTCGCCGCCGGAGGGTACGTTTTCGCCCTCGCCATCCAGATCATCCCCGTGTCAGTGGCGACACCGATCACCGCCACCAGTCCGCTGATCGCTTCGGGCATGGCGGTGGTGATGTTCCACGAATCCATGCGTCCGGTGCAATGGGCAGGAATTCTCTGCATTCTCGGAGGAGTTCTCACCGTCACCACATGACCCCCCGAAAAAAGGAAGCCCCCGCGCATATTTCGCGCGGGGGCTTCCTTGGCCGGTTATCTAGAACTCAAGAATGACCTTGCACACCTCCGAAGGATTTTCCTCGATGAACTTCATCGCTTCCCGGACCTGTTCGAAGGGGTACCTGTGGGACACGAGCAGTTCCGGATTCACCGAACCGTCAGAAAACCAGGAGATGACCTCGGGGAACTTATTCCTGTTCAGGCGGGAACCGAATATGGAGAGTTCTTTCTTTACCGCTTCGAGCTGGACGAAGGACGAAGGCTCCTTCGAGAACCCGAGCAGCCCTATCCTGCCGGCAGGGGACGCCATGCGGAGCAGGGAGGGAAAGAGGTCGGGACTGCCTACGGCGTCAATTATGAGGGGGACCCCGGCGCCTCCCGTCCATTCCGCAATCCTCTCTTCGAGCGAGACCTCCCGGGTGTTGACCGTAAGCTCCGCCCCGAGGGAACGGGCTTTTTGAAGGCGGACGTCCACGATGTCCGCCACGGCACAGGCCGTTCCGAGCCTCCGTGCCGCCTGCAGAATCACCTGGCCGATTGGGCCTGCTCCCAGAACCAGCAGACGGTCGCTCCCCGTGCACTCCGTACGGGAGAGGACGTTCGCCGCAATGGTGAACGGCTCCACGAGGGCCCCCTTTTCGAAGGACCATTCTGAGGGAATCCTGTGGAGGTTCTTCACGGGAAGAACAATGTACTCCGCAAACCCCCCGTCCCTGTGGACACCAAAGACCTCCAGCCGCTCACACACGTTGGGGCGCCCAATGGAACAGGGGTAGCATTTTCCGCAGCTGGTGACGGGATCTACCGCCACGTGATCCCCCCGGGCGAATTCGGTCACGCCTTCCCCCACAGCGGCAATCTCTCCGGCGAACTCGTGGCCGATGACCCTCGGATATTTCGCGAGAGGATTGGTGCCATGGTAGATATGCATGTCCGAGCCGCAGATGCCTCCTGCCCGGACATGGACGAGCACTTCTCCCGTTCCCGGCTCGGGGACGGGAACTTCCCGGATTTCAAGACTGTGGGGCTTCTCTACAAAGACAACCTTCATGATCCGTTCTCCTTTTCTTCTCTCCCGGGCCCTCCCTCTAGGAAGAATGGGCCCTCCGGTAGGATGAATACAGGGACAATGCCGCCAGTGCCAGGAACACCACACCGATCGGCCGGGTCCAGAGGAAGGAGTAGCTTCCCTCGTACATCAGCACGGCCCGCCGGAGGTTGCTCTCCGCCATGGGTCCCAGGATCACTGCCAGGATGATGGGCGACGAGGGCATGTCCGCTTTCTGCATTATATACCCGATAACTCCGAAGGCGATGCAGACCCACATGTCGAAAATGCTGTTGTTCATGGAGTAGGCTCCCACCATGGAAAGGGTGATAATCACCGGAATGATGATTTTTTTGGGGAGTTCAACCACCCTGCAGAAAAAGCGGACGCCAAGGAGACCGATAAGCAGCATGAGGATGTTCCCCACAAAGAGGGAAGCGAAGAGGCCGTAGACGATGTCGGCATTTTTGGTAAAAAGCAGGGGGCCGGGCTGAAGTCCCTGGATGATGAGAGCGCCGAGCAGGATGGCCGTGACTGCGTCTCCCGGGACACCGAGAGTAAGCAGGGGGACCATGGCCCCGCCGGTGACGCCGTTGTTTCCCGCCTCCGGTGCGGCAATGCCTTCGAGGCACCCTGTTCCGAACTCATGGCTTCGCTTTGAGGTTCTCCTGGCCTCGTTATAGCTGACGAAGGCTGCGATGTCGGCTCCGGCGCCGGGGATGGATCCTATGAAAGTCCCTATGAGAGCCGACTTGATCATGGTGGGCATAAGGGAGATGGTTTCCTTCAGGGAGACCATGCCCCTCTTGAAGTTTGTCTCGATGGCATGGGAGGGCTCAAATATCTTCTCCATTTGCACGAAGGCTTCCGCCAGTGCAAAAAGACCGATGAGCACCGGAATAATGGAGAAACCATTGAAAAGGTTCATCTGCCCGAAGGTGAAGCGGGGGAAACTGGTCACGGGATCGAGTCCCACGGTGGAGATGAGCAGGCCGAGCATTCCCGCCAGCAGTCCCTTGACCGGGCTCTTCCCCGAAATGCTTGCGATGATGCTGAGGCCGAAAATGGCAAGGGCGAAATACTCCGGAGCGCCGAATTTGAGTGCAAAGTTCGCGAGAATGGGCGAAATGGTGATGAGCATAACAGTGCTCACCATGCCTCCGGTAAAGGATGCTATTGCGGAAACCGACAGCGCCTTTGCCGCCTCTCCCTTTCTTGCAAGCTCGTATCCGTCGAGAACTGTTGCAGCTGCAGCCGGGGTTCCGGGAGTCTTCAGCAGGATAGCCGAAATGGATCCTCCGTAGATGGCGCCTATATAGACTCCCGCCAGCATGACAAGTGCCCGGGTGGATTCCATGCCGAAGGTCAGGGGCAGAAGGACCGCTACCCCCATGGTGGCCGTAAGGCCCGGGAGGGCCCCAATGACAATTCCTCCGGTCACGCCAAGGACTAGGAAGGGGAAAATTCCGGCTGAAAAGGTGGTCCGGAGACCGTCAAGGAGCAATGAGAACATGGCCGTTCCTCCTAAAAATAGAAGAGTCCCTCGGGGAGAGGAACCACGAGCAGTTTATAAAAAATCCCGTAGACCGTCAGAGAAATGGCGGCGGGAAAGAGTGCAAGAGAAAGAGGGCTTCTCACGCCGAACAGCAGGAGCAGCAAGAAATTGAGGGCTGCTGTGGCGAGAATGAAGCCGAGATACTCGAGGCCTAGCACGTAGACGATGATGATGACAAGCCCCACGAGGGCGACCCTGATTTCCCTGGGGAAAAGGCCGGAGAGAGTGCGGCCGTCATCGTCAAGCTTGCCCCGGGCAGTCAGCCAGCCGAGAAAGAGGGCAAGTCCCATGGTTATCCAGGCGAGAATTTCCGGGAAAAAGGCAGCCCCAACATAGTCATCCTGGATCAGGGTCTGCTCGAAGTTGGCCGCCGAATACAGGACAAAGGCGCCCAGAAGCAGAAACGCTGCGACGATACAGTAATTCATTTTTTTCACTGGACATTCTCCTCGAAATTTCTGCAGATTCAAGAAAGAAGAGGGGGTGCCCGAAGGCCGCCCCCCCTGTGTAAAAAGGACCGGCTACTGCTGCTTTTTCACTTCCTCGACGATTTCGGTGAGAGCCTTCACGTCGTTATCCACGAAAACCTTGAATTCATCGGATTTCATGAAGCGGATGCCGAGGGTCCGGCCGTTCATGAAGTCCACGAATTCCTTCTCCTGGGCCGCTTTAGCGAAAGCATCGCCAAGAACTGCCTTCACGTCGTCGGGTGTTCCCTTGGGAAGTGCAAGCCCTCTCCAGGTTCCGGTGACGATGGGGTATCCCTGTTCGGACATGGTGGGCACTTCGGGAAGTCCCGCCATCCGGACGTCGGAAGCCACGCCCAGCGGCTTCAGCTGGCCGGCCTTGATCTGGGAGATGGCTTCGCCAGGGTTGACCATGGAGAAGTCCACATGTCCTCCCATGAGGGCGGGGATTGCCTCGGCAGCACCGTTATAGGGGATCTGGTTGAACTTGACTTTCTGGTTCAGCTCCAGGGCGAGGAGGTAGAAATTGGGCTTCGCGGTGCTGCCGAACTTCACCGATCCCGGCTGGGCCTTTGCCGCATCGAGAACGTCCTTCACCGAAGTGAACTTCGAATCCGGAAGGACGAGCATAATGGCGGGGTCTTCGTTGATGAGGGCGAGAAGATCAAAGTTGTCGGGAGTGATCTGGGCGAGCCCCATCTGGGGAAGCCACGCGATCTCCCTGGTAACCATGGTGACCGTGTATCCGTCTGCTTTCGCCATGGCGCCTTCGGTCATGCCCACGGCGCCTGATCCGCCGGCCTTGTTCATGACCACCACGGGCTGGCCGAGGTGCTTCTCCGCTGCCGCTGCCAGCGCCCGGGCCACGGCATCCGTGCCGCCGCCTGCCGCGAAGGGAACGAGAAGACGGATGTTCTTTGAAGGGAAATCGGCCGCAAAGGCGGCGCTTCCGAATATGAGTGAAACCAGTGCAAGTACAAGTGCTGCTTTCTTCATATGATTCTTCCTCCTTGATGATGGTAAGTATGAAACTTCAGTTTTTTATTATACAGTTTTTTACCTGGAGAGCCAACCGCCGTCCACGGCGAGAACGTACCCGGCAACGTAATCCGAAGCCGCCGACGAGAGGAAGACAGCCGCTCCCTTGAGGTCGTCGGGGGTTCCCCACCGGCCCACGGGAATCCTGCCGAGAATCTCCCTGCTCCTGACGGGATCCTTCTGGAGAGCTTCCGTATTGTCCGTGGCCATGTAGCCCGGGGCAATGGCGTTCACCTGGATACCAAACTTCGCAAGTTCGTTGGCCAGAAGCTTCGTCAGTCCTGCAACGGCGCTCTTGCTCGCCGTGTAGGAGGGAACCCTGATGCCCCCCTGGAAGGAGAGCATGGAGGCGATGTTCACAATCTTGCCGCCCCGTCCCTGCTTCTCCATCTGCCGTGCCGCCTCCTGGGAGAGGAAGAAGAGGCTCTTGAGGTTGACGTTCATCACGTCATCCCAGTCCTTCTCCGAAAACTCCAGGACGTCCGCCCGGCGGATGATACCGGCATTGTTCACAAGGATATCCAGCGAACCGAGACCGGCCACCGTCTCCGCCACGATGTCGGGAATCCTCTCCTGGGACATGAGATCCGCCTCCACGTAGAGAAACTTTCTGCCGAGGGAGGTCACCGCCCTTTCCGTCTCCGGCATGGGTAAGGGCCCAACACCCACTATGTCCGCCCCCGCTTCGGCAAGACCCTCCGCTATGCCGAAACCCAGTCCTTTCCGCGCTCCCGTAACGACGGCCACCTTGCCGTCGAGCCTGAAAGAATCAAGTATCATCTGCTTTCGCCTTCCTTTCACTCTGTTTCTTCAATAGGTTATGAGGACCTTCAGGTACTTTTCCGGCCCGTCGAGGATATCCCGGAAGGCCGTGTTGATTTTCCCGAAGGGGTAAACCGCCGAGATAAGGGGCTGAGGGTTCACCAGCCCTTTTTCAAACCATTCGATGACTTGGGGGAACCTGCGGCAGTTCATCCTGGATCCGACTATCTTGAGTTCCTTCTTCACCACGATGACCTCCGGAATCTTCGCCGGTTCAGGATTGAACCCCAGCACCACGATGCGGCCGCCCGGAGCGGCATATCCAAGGCTCTCCTCCAGAAGGCGGGGTATTCCCACAGCCTCGACAACGACATCAGCTCCGAACTCTCCGGTAAATTCCGCCAGTTCGCCTGCCAGGTCACCGGTCCTGCCGTTGACTGTCCTGTCGGCCCCGAGAGTTTCGGCCACCTTCAGGCGGCTGTCGACGAAATCGGTGATGAGCACTTCCGCTCCCGCGATCTTCATGGCCTGCAGGATGCAGAGTCCTATGGTGCCAGCCCCAAGAACAAGCACCTTGTCTCCCTGCCGCACCTCGCTCCTGGCGAGTACTTCCGCTCCTATGGAAAAGGGCTCGATGAGGGCAGCCTTTTCCCAGGGCAATCCTGCGGGGAGGGGGTAGACCTTCTTCTCCGGAACGGCGATGTAGTCGCAGTAGCCGCCGTCAACCTGGACTCCAAGGCACTTGACGGAACTGCAGAGATTATCATACCCCCTGCGGCAGGAAAGACACTTCCCGCAGGAGACCACGGGGTCCACGGTCACCCGGTCCCCCCGGGAAAAACGGTCAACTCCGCTTCCCACAGACTCCACTTCACCCACCAGTTCGTGGCCGAGAATCCTGGGAAGGGCCACGTCGGAACGCTCTCCCTGGTAGATGTGAAGGTCCGAACCGCAGATACCCGCAGCCCGTACCCTGACGAGCACCTCTCCTTCGGTAGGCAGAGGCATTCTGTCCTCAAAAATCTCAATCTGCCTCGGGGCAACCAGTTTGGCACTTCTCACGCAATTCACCTCCGCCCGTTTCGGGCCTTTTTTTTGGACGACGGGATTGCCGTCCCCGCTAAAACACCAACGTTTCCAGGAATCCGCAGAGAGCCCCGGGCGTGACGACAGTCCCGGGAAATCTCCGGGGAGAATTTTCACATTCGCACCGCCTGCTGTTCCTGTCCGTAACCTGGTTCACCGGGACACGGGAGGCGGAGGGGCTGATTTTCCAAATTCGGAGACAGCGCTCTTTTTCGAAAGGAGAGAGAGCCATGAAGACCCTCTCTCCCGGCTTCATCCTGCTACTTGTTCGCCTCTATGATGAGATCGAGCAGTTCAGTTCCGAACTTCGCCCTGTACTCCTCCCACACCGGCTGGACTGCCTGTACGAAGGGTGCGACATCCACTTCGTTGAACTTCACGTTGTGTGCCTTCAGCTCCTCCACGGTCTTGCCGACGAAGGCGTTCCAGTATTCACGCTGTTTCGCCTCGGCCTCATGTCCCGCCTCGACCAGGGCCTTCTGCTGTTCAGGGGTGAGCTTGGCAAAAGCCTGCTTGCTGATAATGACCAGGTCGGGAACCATGAAATGCTGGGTCCATGAGAAAATATCGGACACTTCGTAGAGCTTGAGGGTCAGAAGGGTGACGGGGTTATTCTCCCACCCGTCGAGCACGCCCTGCTGGAGGGCGCTGTAGACTTCGCCCTGGGCCATGGGGGTGGCTATGGCGCCCATGGCGTTAAGGGTGTTCACCATGAGTTTGCTGTCCATGACGCGGATCTTGAGCCCTTTCAGATCCTCGGGCTTGGTGATCGGCTTCTTGTTGTTGATGAGGTTTCTTGACCCGCCGTCGCCCCAGTAGAGGAAGACGAACCCCGCCTTCTCGATGTCAGCCTTGATCATTTCGCCCGCCTTGCCGTTGAGGGCCTTGAACATGTGATCGGTGCTCTGGAAGACATAGGGAAGGGACAATACATCCATTGTGGGGACAAACTGCCCCATGGGCCCGGCGTTGGCCATGCACATCTCGATAGTCCCTGCCTGGAGGCTCTCAAGGGCTTCCCGCTGGCCGCCAAGGGCGCTGTTGTTGAAGAGGCGGACTTCCACCGTTCCCCCGGTCTTCTCCTTCACCTTCTCGGCGAAGAAGACCATGGATTCTGTGGTGGGGTTGCCGTCGGGCAGAACGTTGGAGAGTTTCAGGACCACCGGTGCCCCATAGGCGAAGGACGCCGCAAGAAATACGAAAAGAAGCGCGAGACTAAAGGTCTTTTTTCCGAACATGAAATTACCTCCTTCTTTTCTGCTTCCACATCCCTTACTCCCTCCTGCGGGGAGGGAGTCTTCCAAGCCTTGAACTGCTGCCTTCCTCTTCGAGCATGGATGTTTTTCCTTCCACTCCCCCCTTCCAGGGATTTGGGGCCTTTCCGTCCGCAGAAGCCTATTTCAGCCCCATAATCATCTGGGGCAGAAAGGTGATGATCTGCGGAAACACTGTGATCAGCGCAAGAACCAATATCATGGTAAGGAGATATTTGGAGTAGGCTCCCAGGATTTCTCCGAGTTTCGCCTTCGCGATCCCCGTGGCGACGAAAAGGGAGATGCCCACCGGCGGGGTACACTGCCCTATGGCCATGTTCACGATGGTCATGATGCCGAAGTGGATGGGGGTCACGCCGAGCTGTCTCGCGATGGGGAAGAGAATGGGCACGAGAATGATGATGATGGGGGAAACATCGAGGAACGTGCCCATGAACAGCATGAGGGCGTTCATGAGGAAGAGTATGACCAGCCGGTTGTCCGACAGGGCGAAAACAGCCTTCGCTATCTTGTCGGGGATCTGCTCCGCCGCCAGGATCCAGCCGAAGCTGGAGGCGGTGGCGATGCAGAGAACCACAACGCCTGTAGTGATTCCCGTCTTGAGCATAATCCCCGGTATGTCCTTCCACTTCAGCTCCCCGTAGACGAACCGGCCGACGAGAAAGGAATAGAAAGCCGCCACCACCGAGGCTTCAGTGGCGGTGAAAACGCCGGAGAGGATGCCTCCCATGATGATGACCATGGTCATCAGGGCCAGGATGGAATCGGTGAAGGCATGCCACCGTTCCTTCCACGTGGCGCGCCGTTCTGCGGGAAGGTTCCGCTTCCGGGCAAAGATGCCGCTGGTGACCATGAGGGCCAGGCCCATGAGCAAGCCGGGGAAGACCCCGCCCAGGAAAAGACCTCCTATGGATATGCTTCCCGTGATGCCCAGGATAATCATGGGAATGCTCGGAGGGATGATAATCCCTATGGCGCCGGCCGTTCCCACCACGCTTGTGGCAAGATCCTTCCCGTAGCCTTTCTTCTCCATGGCCGGGATGAGGACGCTGCCGATTGCCGCCGTATCCGCCGCTGTGGAGCCGGAAATGCCGGCGAAGAACATGGCCGCCACGATGCTGATCATGGAAAGCCCTCCCCGGATGTGCCCCACCAGGCTGGACGAGAAGGAAATGAGCCGCCTGGAGATGCCGCCGCTCTCCATGAACCCGCCGGACAGGATAAAGAAGGGAATGGCGATGAGGGAGAAGGACTCGACGGAGGTGTACATCCGCTGGACCACGATCAGGGGATCCATGCTCCCGGCAAAAACGAGGGCAATTGCGGCGGAAATGGCAAGGGAGAAAGAGACGGGCATCCGTATGACGAGCAGAAGGACGAAGACGGAAAAAATAGTTGTTGTCATGTCAGTCCCTCCACTCCGTATGATGCCGGAAGAACAGCCCCGTGAGATGGTTCAGTGAATGGATCGCAATGAATGTCCCGCTCAGGGGGAGGATAACGTAGGGGGCGCTCATGGTGAAGGGCATCATGGCCATGAGCTGCCGCTGGTTCAGTTTCACGAGGAAAAGGCCTTTCCAGATCATGAACAAGGCAAAGACAAAAATCATGGCAAAAACCGCCAGGGAAAGGATTTTCTGGATCATCTGGGGGAGACGTACCATGAAGATTTCCACCTCGAAATGGGAAAGTTCCCTTACCGCCAGGCTGGCGCCGAGAAAGCTGAACCATACGAACATGTACATCAGGAGGGCCTCCGACCACATGATGGGGGCTTTGATGACGAAACGGCTGATGATCTGGAGGAGTCCCAGAACCACCATGACCGAAAGGAGAACGATGAGCATCCATCGTTCGAGGCGTGCCGTGAGGGAGTCCAGCCGCTCCATGACGGTCCTCTCTCCCCTTCCCTACCGGAGGAGGGACATGGGCACGCCGTCCATGTCGGAAAAGGTCTGATTTTCTCCCGCCATGCCCCAGACGAAGCTGTAGCTGGTGCTTCCGACCCCTGAATGGATGGACCAGCTCGGGGAGATGACCGCCTCGCCGCTGCGGACCACGATGTGCCGCAGTTCGGAGGGCTGCCCCATAAAGTGGAAGACCACCCCGTCGTCAGGAAGGTTGAAGTACATGTACACCTCCATCCGCCGTTCGTGGGTGTGGGTGGGCATGGTATTCCACACGGAGCCCTCCGCGAGTTCCGTCATCCCCATGGAGAGCTGGCAGCTCTTCACCACGTCGGGGTGGACATACTTGTTGATCACCCGCTCGTTGCATTCTTTTTTCGTTCCCAGGGCCTGTTTCACCGCCATTTCCCTGGTGATGAGGGTGGTGGGCCAGGCGCAGTGGGCCGGGCAGCTGAGCAGGTAGAATGCAGGGGTGCTGCCTGCCTCGGGTTCGAAAGAGACATCATTCGTCCCCATGCCGATGTAGAGGGCCTCGTACCGGTTCAGGCGGTGGGATGTCCCGTCAGTGATCACCGTGCCGGGGTCTCCGATGTTGAGCACCGCCATTTCCCTCCGCTGGAGGAAAAAGTCTACCCCGAGCTCCCTGCCGCCCTCAAGCATCAGTCTCTTCGACACCGGGCAGGCCGAGCCTGTGATCATCCTGTCCACATGGGAGTAGACGAGGGATATTTTATCAGGGGAGAAAAGTCCCTGGATAAGAAACTCGCTGCGAAGGGCCTCAGTGTCATACTTTTTCACGTCTGCCGGATTTGCTGAATTTCGTACATCCATCGGTTCTTCCTCCTTGAGTTTGTAATTCTGTCTCTTTCGCCGTTTATCCCCGATATCCCAGTTCTCTTGAAATGGCCAGGGCCGTTTCCCGAATCCTTTCGCCGAGGGAACGGGACTGGGTATCGCTGAACCGGTAGGCCGGGGCGCTGATGCTCACAGCCCCCACAGGAAAGCCCCTCAGGTCGAGGATGGCCGCGCCCACACACCGTATGCCTTCCTCGTTCTCTTCGATCTCCTCGCAGAACCCCCTCTTTCTGCAGAGGGACAGGAGTGTCTTCAGTTCCTCCTTGTCGGTTATTGTGTTCACCGTCCGTGCAAGCATCTCGGTTGTGTCGAGATAGGCGTCAAGATCCGCTTCCGGGAGAGCGGCGAGAATCGCCCTGCCTCCGGACGTGCTGTACAGGTCACGCTTGGCCCCTATGCGGGAACGCATCCCCACTGGATGCGGGCTGTCCAGCTTGTCAAGGTAATAGGCTTCCCCTGCCTCAAAAATGAAAAGATGGACCGTTTCATTGCTCTCTTCCCACAGACGGCGGAGCCAGGGCCTCGATATTTCTGCAAGGCCGGCGTGGCGCCTGTAGGCGTCGGCCCAGAAAAGGACCGAAGGGCCCATCTGGTAGCGTCCGCTGTCATCCTTCAGCACCACCGAGTAATCCCGGAGAGTCGAGAGAATCCGGTGTACCGTGGCCTTGGAGAGGCCAGTGGCATCAGCGATCTCCGTAATTCCGACCTGGCGCCTCGCCTCGGCCATGAAGCCGAGGACACTCACCGCCCGGTCGAGAACCCTGATGGAACCGCCGGATTCCCTGGCGCCGTCTCCCTCGTCTCTCTTCAGATCGTTGATTTCCGGGCTCATGACGTCACCGGCCCCCATTCTCTTATCTTCACCGCTGTTCTTTTTTCCATCGGAATTCCACCTGCCAAAATGACGATTCTTTGGATGAAACAATATTTTCACTACGTTACGACAGAGGAAGAAACCTGTCAACTTTATTTTTTCCAATCCATGAAACAAAAAATCAGCCTATAAAACAAATCCGGCCCGGAAGGTGCTCCGGGCCGGATCGGCAGAAGTGTTTTTAGGTGAATTTTCTGGGGACACGGGCCTCGAAGAGGGCTCCTGCCTCCGACGGGCGGAAGAGAAGATCTCCTCCCGACCTGATCAGGATCCTTTTCGCTATGGCGAGGCCGAGGCCGTACCCCCCCTTGCCCCACTCCCCCCTGGACCTGGAGGAGTCTCCCCTCCGGAATCGTTCAAAGAGCACGGGAGCGGTCTCAGGAGGGATGCCGGGCCCGTTGTCGGCCACCATGATGCTCCAGAAATCCCCGTCCTCCCGGAGGGTCAGGGTCACCCTGCCTCCCTCGCCCGTACCGAATTTCTCCCGGACATACTTCAGGCTGTTTTCCACGAGGTTCGAGAGGGCTCTCGACAGGTCTTCCGTCCTGACCACCGCCGGCGCCCGCGGAGGCAATTCCGTTTCGACGGCGATCAGGGAGGCGAAGGGGTGGGTCCGGCACTGGTCCGCCACTCCAGCGAGGAGAAGAGCAAGGTCAGTTTCCTCCGCATCCCGGAGGGGCGGTTCCGATTCCATCCTCGAAAGCAGAAGAAGGTCGTCCACCAGTTTGCTCATCCGTTCCTGCTGGACAATGATGGATGAAAGGAATTTTTTCCGCTGCCCCGCCGTCTCCTCCTCCGGCGCTTCAAGAAGGTACTCCGCCGCCGCCCGGATGGCGGTCAGGGGGGTCTGGAACTCGTGCCCCGCATCGGCGACGAAATCCCTGCGGGACTGCTCGATCCGCCGTTCCTCCGTAAGATCGGTGACCACGAGGAGCACTCCCGTCGCCGTCTTCCTGGAGGCTATTCCGAGGCATCGTCCGTCAAGTTCCGGCAGGTCGAACACCCTGCTCTCCTCCCCGCCTTCCAGGGCGGAAAGAATGAGGCCGTACATCTCGCCGGAGGGAAGCATCCGCTCCACCGGTGTTCCGGGGGGCACGTCTCCCCGTACGGCAAGCAGCCGTGCGGCGACTCCGTTCATGTAGCGCACCCTTCTGCCGTCGTCGAGCAGGGCAACGCCCACGGGAAGGGCCGTGACGATCCGGGAGAGATCCTCCCGGCCGGACCGGAGCTCCTCCATGGTACCCCTGAGCTGGGCGGACATTCCGTCCAGGGCGCTGGAAAGACGCTGCAGCTCCGGTTCGGCCATGAGGGGGAAGCGGACTTCCTCTCCCTGGGCGATCCTGCCCGCCGACTCGACGACCCGCTCGAGGGGGCGGAAAAAGAGGCGGACCAGCCCGGCCCCGAAGACTGCGATCAGCGCCACGGCAACGAGGAGATACAGAAGGAACCTGTTCCTGGTCTCGGCAAAGGCGGCGGACAGATGCTCCAGGGGGTAGGCGGACCGGATGACCGCTGTCCGCTCCCCGTCAAGGGAAACCTTCCGGGCAAAATACAGGTAGTGCATGTTCGTGGTGGTGCTGTACCGCAACGCCGTTCCCTCGCCGACGGACAGGGCTTCCTTCACCTCCGGGCGGGAAAGGTGATTGTCCATGGTCGACGGGTCGCTTTCCGTGTCTGCGAGAACCGCACCCCGGGAATCCACGAGGGTGACTCTCCCCCTCAGGATTCCCTCCCACCGGGCGAGATCCTTCAGAAAGCCGGACACCCCCTCCTTCGACAGGGAAACGGAGAGAAGGGCCGTCTGGCGGGAAAGCTCCATTCTGCTCTGACTGACGATCCCGTTCCTGACCACGCCGTAGAGGAGAGCCCAGCTGATGCCGAAAGCACAGAACACCACGGCGGCCACAAGGAAAATTACCTTTTTCTTCAGGGTCAGCATGGCTGTCATTCCTCCCACAGAAGGCGGTAGCCCCTTCCCCGGAGGGAATTGACCGCAAGGGCCGGGCTTTTTCCGTCGTCCAGCTTCTTCCGAAGGCGTGAAATGTGGACGTCCACCGTCCTGGTGTCGCCGCCGTAGAAGCTCCAGATCTTCGAGAGCAGTTCTTCCCTGGGAACAGCGCGTCCCATCCTCCGGGCCAATGCTTCGAGGAGGCGGAATTCCGTGGGGCTGAGGTCCAGGGGCACTCCCCGGAGCAGGGCCGTTTCTCCGTCCACTTCAATCCGGAGATCGCCGTCCTCCACGACCCTGCCTGTTTCACCCGGGTCGGATCTCCGGAGGAGCGCCTTGACCCTGGCGGCCAGCTCCGAAAGGGAAAAGGGTTTTTTCATGTAATCGTCGGCGCCTATTTCCAGCCCTTCCACCACGTCCCGCTCTTCTCTCCGGGCAGTGAGCATGAGGACGGGAACGGAAGCGGTCTGCCGGTCCGCCTTGAGCCTCCTGCAGACTTCCCATCCGTCCATCTTCGGCAGCATGAGGTCAAGGATCACAAGGTCGGGCCTCAGGGAGAAGGCTTTCTCGAGGGCATCATCGCCGTCGGCGGCGGAGGCCGTTTCATACCCGTGCCGCCGCAGAGTCTGGGATACGACCTCCACGATGGCCTCCTCGTCCTCCACGATAAGTATTCTCTGCCCCGGCACGGCTCACCGCTCCTTCGGGCGCCGAAAAGCGGAAGCCTTCACTGTTTTGCCGGTGCAGATATAGACCACCCGCTCCGCCACGTTGGTGATGTGATCCCCTGCACGCTCCAGGGTCCTGGCCACATTCAGAAGCTGTGTCGCCTGGCCGATTCTCTGGGGATTCTCCATCATCATGAGCAGCAGTTCCCTCATGATCTGTTTTTCCAGGTCGTCCAGAAGATCATCCATGGGAAAGACGGTTTTCGCCCCTTCCGCGTCGCCCGTATCGAAGGCGGTGAGCACCTTCTCCACCATGGAAGAGAGGGCGTCCACCATGCGGGGAATGTCGATGAGGGGCTTGATGAGTTCCTTGTCGGCCAGGTCGAGAGCCACCTTGGCGATGTTGCCTCCGTAGTCGCCGATCCGCTCCAGGTCTATGGCCATGTGCATGATGGAGGTCACCGCCCGGAGATCCTCCCCGAGGGGCTGGTATCTGGCGGTGAAGTGCATGCAGGCACTGTCCACTCCTTCAGCCAGCTCGTCGAGTTCGTCGTCCTTTTCGATGACATTGCGGGCGACGGCAGTATCCTGGTTCTTGAGGGCCCACACCGCCCTGGAAATGGCTTCCTCCGCCATCCTCCCGAGCCGGAGGATCATTCGCTTCAGCTCTCCCCGGTCTTCTTCAAGCTGCTTTCTCAGGTTGATTTCGTTCATGTGCTCGTCCTCCCCCCTCGGCCCCTAGCCGAACCTTCCGGTGATATAATCTTCCGTCCGCTTGTCCCCGGGCGACGTGAACATCTTCGGCGTGCTGTCGTACTCCACGAGGTCCCCCAGGAGAAAGAACGCCGTCCTGTCGGAAATGCGGGCAGCCTGCTGCATGTTGTGGGTCACGATGACCACAGTATAGTTCTTCTTGAGCTCTCTCACCAGCTCTTCGATGCGGGCGGTGGCCAGGGGATCCAGGGCGCTCGTGGGCTCGTCCATGAGCAGGACGGCCGGTTCCGTGGCAATGGCCCGGGCGATGCAGAGCCGCTGCTGCTGCCCTCCGGAGAGGCCTGTGCCGGGACTTTTGAGCTTGTCCTTCACCTCGTCCCACAGGGCGGCGCCGGTGAGGCTGCCCCGGACGATTTCGTCGAGCTTTTCCCTGTTCCGTATGCCGTGAAGGCGCGGACCGTAGGCCACGTTGTCATAGATGGACATGGGGAACGGGTTGGGTTTCTGGAACACCATGCCCACCTTCCGCCGGAGGGCGATCACGTCCGTTCCCCTTCCGTAGATGTCGGTGCCGTCGATGCGGATTTCTCCCTCGAACCGGGCGGAGGGGATAAAGTCGTTCATCCTGTTGATGCACCTCAGGAACGTGCTTTTCCCGCAGCCGGAAGGCCCGATGAGGGCCGTCACGTTGTTTTCAAGGATGTCCGCGGAGACGTCCTTGAGCACCCGGGCCGCCCCGTAATAGAGATTCACGTTTTTCGCGCAGATCTGTACGTTTTCCATTGTTCTCCCCCTCTTATCGGCGCATCCTCCGGCGAAGCCGGGACCGTATGTATATCCCCACGGAACAGATTCCCAGGACGAGAAGAAGAAGGACGAGAACCGTTCCGTACTGTATGGGGCGGGTTTCTTCTATGAACGTTCCCGCCGTGGCGAGGACGTAGATGTGGTACGGCAGGGCCATCACCTCGGAAAAGAGGCTTTTCGCGATATGGGGGGCGAAAAAGGCCGCACCGGTGAACATGATGGGCGCCGTCTCCCCCGCCACACGGCCGATGCTGAGGATAATCCCGGTGATGACCGTGGGGGCCGCCGAAGGAAGCACCACCCGCCGGATGGTCTGCCATTTCGAGGCTCCGAGGGCGTAGGACCCGTCCCGGTAATCCTGGGGCACGGCGAGAAAGGCCTGTTCCGATGCGGTGACCATGAGGGGCAGAGTCAGGCACGCCAGGGTCAGCGCGGCGGAAAGAAGGCTCGGTCCGAACCGGAACAGGATCACGAAGAGAGAGAGCCCGAAGAGGCCGAAGACTACCGAAGGCACCCCGGCGAGGGAGCGGATGGCCAGCCTGAGGATGCGGGTGAACAGGTCGTCCCGGGCATACTCGGCAAAGTAGAGCCCCGTGGCCACCCCGACGGGAATGGCGAACGCCATGGCCACAGCAACGAGCTGCAGGGTTCCCATGAGGGGGGTGAAGATGCCTCCCCTGGTCATGCTGTCCCGGGGAGGCTCCAGGAGGAAGTCCAGGGAGAGAACCGAATACCCCCGCACGAAGACGAAGGCCAGGACGGAAAAGACCAGGGCGGTCAGGGTTATTCCGGCGGCCCAGCAGAGAAGGGGCATGATTTTGTCCGCTATTCGTCGGCGATCCATGCTACTTCACCATCTTTCCCTTTTTCTCGATCCAGGCCGAGAGAAGGTTCACCGTCAGAGTCATGACCAGGAGGATCACGCCCCCGAAGAAGAGAGCAGCGTAGTGGGGAGAACCCACCGGGGTCTCCCCCATTTCGGCGGCGATGGTGGAGGTGAGGGGCCGGACGGGGTCGAAGACGGACAGGGGGATGATAGCCGCTCCGCCCGCGGCCATGAGGACCACCATGGTCTCTCCCATGGCCCGCATGATCCCCAGGAGAGAAGCGCTCAGTATTCCCGGAAGGGCCGAGGGGATGACCACTTTCCGGGTGGTTTCCCAGCGGGTGGCCCCCAGGGCGTAGGAAGCGTCCCGGAGGTCCTGGGGAACGGCGCCGAGGGCTTCCTCGGCAAGGGAACTCACCACGGGAACGGTGAGAATGCCCAGCAGGAGGGAGGCGTTGAAGAGGTTCAGCCCCGAAAGCATATCGAAGGTCTCCTGCAGCCAGGGGGCGAGGACCACCATGCCGATAAAGCCGAGGACGATGGAAGGGAAGAAGCCCAGAAGCTCGAGGATCGGCTTCAGGAGTTCCCGGATCGGGCGGGGGGCCATCTCCGAAACGAAAACAGCGATGAGAAGGCTGAACGGGACCGCCAGCAGGGAAGAAAGCCCCGTCACAGCCAGGGTGCCCGCGATGAGGGGGAACATGCCGAGAAGAGGCGGGTTTTCGGCGGGGTACCACAGGTCGCCGAGAAGCAGTTCTTTCAGAGTGACGCTCCTGAGCACGGGAAGCCCCTCGCGGAAAAGGAAGTACAGGATGAAGAGCATGACCAGTATCCCCGCGCTTGAAATTCCCTTCACGATGGCTCCCGGCAGCCTGTCTTTCATGACAATCCCTCTTTCATCATTGAATTGGTGCTCCCTCCCCGGGACGGGGGAGGGAGCACCGGATCCGCTGTCCGATTCATTCATCCGCTACTTCAGAATCCTCAGGGGCACGAACCCCGTGGAGACAACCACTTTCTGTCCTTCGTCGCCGAGCATGTAGTTCATGAACTTCATGATCTCGCCGGTGGGCCATCCTTTGGTGAACATGTACAGGAAGCGGGCGATGGGGTAGGATCCGTCAAGGGCGGTCTCGGCGGACCCCTTCTTTCCGTTCACCATGAGGGGCTTCACCGTGTCGTTGATGTAGCCGATGCCGTCGTAGCCGATGGCGTACTTGTTCTTGGCCACGGTGGTGAGCATGGCACCCGAGGAGGCCACGATCAGGGCCCTGGGGGACACCCTTTCCTTCTTCAGGATGATCTCCTGCCATGTCTCGTAGGTACCGGAGCTGGTGTCCCTGCCCACTACGGCGATGGGCTTGTCCTCTCCGCCCACGTCCTTCCAGCTGGTGATCTTGCCGGAGTAAATCGCCCGAAGCTGGTCGATGGAGAGATCCTGGACAGGATTGTCGGGGTGGACGATGGGGAGCAGGGCATCCATGGCCACCGCGAAAGGAACGGGGTACGTGCCCTTCTCCACCGCGGCCTTGACTTCGTCCTGCTTGATGAACCGTGAAGAGTTGGCGATATCCGTGGTTCCGTCGATGATAGCCTTGATTCCGTTGCCGCTGCCGCCGCCGGAGACGCTGATCTTCACGCCTTCGTTTGCCGCCATGTACTTCTCCGCAGCCGCCTGGGCTATGGGAAGGACCGTGGTGGATCCGTTCATGACCATTTCAGCCCCGAAGGCCATGCCGGAAAGGGAGAGGATCGCTATTCCCGCGAGAACCGCTGCCGTTTTTCTCATTGCGAAAGAACCTCCTTGTTTTTTGTCCGTTCGCCGGAGACCATCCCCGGCCGATGATGAAAGTATAGGGAGGATAGGTAACGGATGCCGCACGGGAATGTAACGGTTGTGAAACATCTTCGGGCCTCGCTCCTGTGCATGATATATAATGTAGGGACAAAACTCTCCGGAGGTGTTTTCATGGTGAACAACAGACAGCCCGATAAAATTCTCGGTGTGCTCGGCGGCATGGGACCGGCGGCGGCGGCGGAGTTTCTCCGCCTGCTGGCGGAGCGGGCCCCCGTCTCCCGGGACCAGGAGCACGCCGTGACCTACCTGCTCTCCGACCCCCAGGTGCCCGACCGGAGCAGCGCCATTCTCGGCACGGGGGAGGATCCCACGGAGCGCCTGAAGAAGAACCTCCTCACCCTCGCGGGGTGGGGAGCCGATTTTCTCGCCGTCCCCTGCAACACGGCCCATTTTTTCATCGACCGCTTCCGGGACGAGCTGCCGGTACCCCTCATCCACATCATCGACGAGACGGTGGGGGCCGCCGGAAGGATGAGCCCCGAAGGAGCGTGGCTCCTGGCCACCAGGGGGACCATGGACAGCGGACTCTACCAGCGCTACGGCGAGAAGAGAAACTACCCCTTCTTCGTCCCGTCACTGGACGTCCAGCAGAAGGTGCAGGAAAGCATCGAACTGGTGAAGTCGAACAGGAAGGCAGAGGGAGGGGAACTGCTGAAAGGGGTGGTGCTGAAGCTGTGGGAAGAACGGGATCTCCCCGTATGCGCGGCCTGCACTGAGCTTCCCCTGGCCTACGACGCGTCGGGCCTTCCCCGGGAGAAAACCGTGTCCAGTCTGGGAGCCCTCTGCGCGGCCTGCCTCCGGGTGCTCTATACCTGATTGCGGAGGAGAGGAACGGCCTCACCGGGATTGCCGGGAAGGGGCAAAAGAGACAACTTTGTACAGGAAACGGCATGGCTTCGCTCACGCCGTTTCCTGTTTTCATCAGTTCATCCCTCAGGATTTATTCCCGCAGTGTCATGGCAGATGCGGATGCTCTGCCGCTGTTTGTTGCTGATCTTGTCCCGGGCGCAGGTTTTTCTTCCATCTTTTCCGCCTGAAGCTGCTTTACGGCCTGCATCCGGTCACGTCCCCTCATGAGGGAAAAGAAACACCCTACCGGTTCCGCCGTTTCTTCATCCGCAAACCGACATTACGAGTCCCCAGGAGCTTTTTTCCGTCTGCAGCGGGTAAAATCAGCCAAACAGTCCGACCAGATCCCGTCCTGTCATATCAGGAGTTGCACCCAGCGCTGCGGCAGCCTCACTGAGATAGACAGGTTTGTTTTTCATCATGTCTTCAAACTTCGGAGCGGAAAAAATAGCGGCTGGAAACTGAAGCTTTTCGACAACCGACTTGTCGAAAATTCCACAGAACAGCATTCCCTTTTGGCAACGAATCTGTAAAATCTGGAGTCCGGTACCGGGGATATCAACGGAGATACCCTCTGCGCGGACGTTTCCTGCGGAAATCTCATACAACCCCGCTGCACCTGTTCTGCTGATTTCAGATATCATATCGTTTCACCTTATTCATCCACCAAAATGTTTCCGGTTAAATACAACGCACCTCTGCCGCTGATGCTCACGCTGTCGCCATTGTAAGAACAATAGACGGTTCCGCCTCGTTGGGAAAGCTGTCGTGCCACCAGCGTATCCTTTCCAAGCCGCTCACGCCAGAATGGCATCAGCGCACAGTACATGGTTCCACAAACGGGGTCCTCATTTACGTTGATTTTTGGCCAGAAAGCACGTGCCACGATATCGTACTCTCTGCTGCTGCTCTTCGAAGTCACATAGACCGAAAGGCCGACCGGAAATTCCTTGAGTTTTGAAAAGTCAGGCTTCATGTTTCGGATCGTTTCATCAGAGTCATACACCAGCAGCAGGTCGCGCTCTGTTCTGTAGACCTCCGAGGGAACGGCGCCAAGCCCTTCGCCCATATATTCGGCATACACATACCGCTCAGGAACGATTATCGGAAACTGCATGGACAACATATCGCCGTTCTTTCTGACGATCAGGTGATGACCGCATTTTTTTGCATGAAAATGCAGCGTGTCAGCCTCCTGTTCCCCGAAGCGGAACAAAACAAAGGCGGTTCCGAAGGTAGCATGTCCGCAAAGGTCAATTTCCCCCACCGGCGTAAACCATCGCAGACCGTATGTACAATCTCCCTCTTTGACCGCGAATGCGGTTTCGGACAGGTTGTTTTCCATGGCGATTTTCTTCATCAGGTCTTCGGAAATCCACTCGTCAAGAATGCACACGCCGGCCGGGTTCCCTTCAAACACTGCATCGGCGAAGGCGTCAGCAACGTAATATTTTCGCATTGTCATTCCACCTTTCCTTTATTTCATGGGGTCCGGAAAACCTCATTCTGTGTGCCCGGAGGAATCTTTGCGGCCTGTACACATGTTCTCTCCGGATAGGGCTTTGGAAAATTTCCCCTATCACAGAGATAGATCGTCGCACAAAAACATCGTCCGCTTCAGTCCCGCTGTTTTACTCTATTACGAACATCCCTTCCAACCAGAGATACGCTCTTTCTGTATTCATTCCCTCACGATGTCGATGACCGTGACTTCGGGAGGTGTGAGGAACCGTATGGGGGGTCCCCAGGTACCCGTGCCTCTGTTCACGTAGACCCGGCTTTGCCTCCGGGACGACGCGGCGTGGGCCTGGCCGCTTTTTTCACGGGGAACGATGGCCCGCAGGCCGGGACGGTAATCATAGACGACGCGGGTGGCCCAGTAGAACGGCCAGATCTGCCCGCCGTGGGTGTGCCCCGAGAGCTGGAGATCGAACATCCCAACAGCCTCGGAGTCGATGACCGGCTGGTGTTTGAGAAGGACCACGAATCGGTTTGCGGGCATCCCCGAAAGAACTGAAGCATCCGGAACAGTCTCAAAACCGAATCTCCCGGCAGCCCGGTCGTCCACTCCGGCGAGGATGATCCCTCCTGCGCGTACGGCTTCGTTCCGCAGGACGTTCAGGCCTGCATGTTCCTTGAAGGCCAGCGCCTGCCCGAGGCCTGCATAGTATTCATGGTTTCCCGTCACCGCATAGATTCCATGGGGCAGGTTCAGCCCCCTGAACAGGGCGACTTCCGCCTCCCGCTCCTCCATGTCGCCGTCAACCAGGTCGCCGGTGATCACGAGCATGTCAGGCTCCGCCGCCTTCACCGTGTCAAGCATGGCGGCCAGGCGATCTTCCTGGATGATCCACCCGAGATGCACATCGGAAAGCTGGGCGATGCGGACCCTGTCCACTCCTCGAGGCAGTTTCGCTGTTGGAATGGTGACGTGGACCGTCCTGATGTTCAATGCCTCGAACCAGCCATAAAAACAGATGAAAAGAGCGGCAGACACTGCGATGAACGCCCGGAGCTTCGGTGAAGCGAGAAGATCGCCGAAGCGGGATGAAAGAATCCCGTCCAGGACCCACAGAAACACCCTGGCAAGGTCAAGCAGGATGAACCATGAAAAGGTCAGAAAGATAAAAGCCATCCATACATATCCCGAATAGGAGAGAACCTTCCTCAGGGTATGGGCATTCCCGAAGTCAAAGAGCCACAGGGCCCGGGCGCCGATGATCATGGCGGCTGATGTGAGGATAAAAAGGGCGGTCCATTTCCATCCCGGCCCGATGGCGTTTCTGAGCCGGAAATAGACAACGATATGGATGCCGCCGTATATGAGCATGTAGAGCGAAAAAAACACGGCAAAACTCCGGCTCATTCTCCATTCCTCCCTGAAAATCCGGTGCTGATCCAGAGAAATATTATACCAGCATTGCCTGTATTACCGTATCGGCAGGAGGACGGATCAATCAGTCTCTTCTCCCGGCAGGTTACTTTTTCTCCCGGCGAGGAAGATGCCGGTCAGGGCGATGAGTCCCGAGAGGGCAAGCCCCGGCAGCAGTGGATCCATGCCCTTGAAGAACACTGCTCCCAGGAAGACACCGCCGAGGCCGCCGGCTCCCGAAAGGAAACTCCACCCCGAAGGAAGCCTTCCGGGCAGGAAGACTGCGGCGATGAGAGGAATGATGATGCCAGCCCCCTTGATGCCCATACCCAGGTATGCCCACTGGAGGATCATGCTTTTCCCCGCCGCGAGGGCGATCAGACCGGCGACGATCACCGTTCCGAGAACGGTGATCCTGCTGGCGAAAAGAATTTTCGCGTCATCGTAGCCGGCAGCCCGCTTCGTCTTCAGGTACATGTCCCGGGTAAGGTTGGTGGCCACGCCGAAGGTGATCCCCACCGAGGTCCCCAGGACGGTAATCATGATCCCCGACCACAGCAGCCCGGCAACGAGGGGATGAAAGGACGTCCGTATGAAGAAGGGAAGGGCCTGGGATGCTTCCACGGCCACGCCTGAGTTCCGGAGGGCCAGGCCGATCCAGACGCCCAGGAGGCCAAGGGGCGGTGTGATCATGGAGGTCCAGAGACACCCCTTCCGGGCGGTGGCGTCGGAGGAGGCCGCGTAGACCGCCTGGATGTAGATCTGGCCGCACAGGACGCCGCAGAGCAGCGATGTGAAGGCACCGAGATCCCTGGCCACACCCCGGGCGAAGATGTTGAAAAAGGGATCGGCGGGGAGGGACCGGAGGAGCACCGAGGGGGTCTGCCCCGAGAGGAACGCGTCTCCGACGCAGAGGATCATGACACCATAAAGAAAGATGATCTTCACCTTTCCCAGCCTGCTGAAGCTCTTGATGCCTCCCCCGTAGGCAAAGGCCAGGATGAGCACCGCCATGAAAAGGGCAGACACCCATGCGGGAAAAGGGAAGACCGAGCCCAGCAGGGCAGTACCGGCAAGGAACTGGGCGATGAGGGCGATGAAGGAGCCCAGGGCTGTGGCCACGGCGGAGAGAACCGCCGATCCCTGCCCGAAATGGCGGCCGAGGAACTGGGGAAGGGTGATAAGCTCCGTCGCTCTCAGGGGCCTGACAAACCACAGTCCCATGATGAGGCAGCCGATGCCGCCACCCAGGGTAAACCACCAGGCCGACAGGCCGTAATGATAGGCCATCTGCACCGTCCCGACGGTGGACGAACCTCCGACGAGACTGCCGAGGATGATGCCCGAAACGCCGCCGGCAGTCGCTTTTCTGCTGGCCACGGAATACTCCGAGGAAGAGCTTACCTTTCCGGAGGACAAAATGCCGAAAAAGAAAAATGCCGCCAGAATGCCGAGGGCTGACGCGATGAACATGAAGACACCTTCTTTAATGATTGTGCACGGCGGTCATTTCCGCCTGCCGTACACCTCTTCAATTTCCCTCATTCGTTCCTCTGTCAGCGGCCGGGTGGAACCCATGGTTTCTGCAATCCATGTCATTTTCGCCGCTGCCTCGAGGAGTTCCAGCCTGTCGAAGGCCTGAAGGAGGGTTTCCCCTACTGTCAGGACACCATGGTTTTCCATTATTACGGCATTGCCCTTTCCCGCAGCCTCCCCGACGATCCGGGCAAGAGCCGACGTCCCCATAAGGGCGTAGGGCGCCCTGACCGGCGTGCCCAGGACATGCCAGGTCTCGGCGGTGAGCCGGGTATCAATTTGCCTGTCGAGGGCCGCGAACGTAGAAGCCGTTACGGGGTGGGCATGGACGATGCCGTTCACTTCGGGGCGGTTCCGGTAGACTTCCAGGTGCATCCCTGTCTCTATGCTGAGCTTCAGACCCGGGACAAGGTTTTCTCCTTCCGGGGTCACGGCCCCGATTTCGTCGGCGGTGATTTCTCCCTTGTCCGTCCCCGAAGGGGTTATGAGGATCACATCGCCGCACCGGAGGCTCACGTTTCCCCCGGAGCAGGTGGTCAGCCCCTGCCGGTACAGCCGCCTCATGATTGAAGCGACGAGGTCCCGTTCTCTTTCCCGGGATTCTGACACAGTCGATCATCCCCTTTCGAATGTATACTACCATAGAACAAGGAGGGTTTCCTCTCCGTCGCGATGGCCTTCGGATGGGAAGAGGCCGCCCTCCGGAATCCGGAAAGCGGCCAAAGGTTTTTTCGATAATCATTGTTTGTGCAGCAAACACCGGAGACACTCCCCGCTGCCTGGAGCGTGCCTGCCTGTCAGGAATTGAGGAAGGTGGTCTTCCGGGTCGGTTTGGGGGCCTTCACCACCAGAAACCGGAGATCGGCGTCGCTGGTGTTGTACCAGCAGTGCATTATGTCCTTCGGGCTTTCGATGAGCGTGTCTTTGCTCACTTCCTGTTTTTCCTCCCCTATTTCCACTGTCCCTTTTCCTTCGAGGACATAGAAGGCCACGTCCACCGGGGTGATGTGCCGCTTCATTGACTGGCCCGGCTTCAGGGTGATCACCGTGAGGACGGCGTCGTCGGTGTCGTAGATGTTCCTTGCGTCCACTCCGTGGGCGTTTCCCATTGGTCCAAAATCTGCAAGGTTTCTTGTAATCATGCTGTCTCCTCCTCTGTCTGGATGTTCTTTTTTATTTCAAGGGAACGGCCTTCGCCTGCCATTTCCTCAGTTTTTCCGTCCCGGATATGGTAAATTCTCCGGAACGTGGGGATGATCTTCTCATCGTGGGTGACCACAATGATCGCCGTCTCGTACTGTTTTGCCATGGCGTTCAGTATGGTAATCACCGACAGGGCGCGCTCGCTGTCCAGGGGTGCTGTGGGCTCGTCGGCCAGGATCACCGGCGGACGGTTCGCAAGAGCGCGGGCAATGGCCACCCGCTGCTGCTCTCCGCCTGAAAGCTGGGAGGGCATGGCCGAGGCCCTGTGAACCACATCCAGGGCTTCCAGCAGTTCTCTGGCCCGCTTCCTGGATTCCCCGTCGGGATGGCCCGCCAGCATGGGGAGGAGGGCCACGTTATCCGTCACGTCAAGAAACGGAATGAGATAGGGGGCCTGGAAGATAAATCCGATCCTGTCTCTTCGGAGAGCCCTGAGATCCTTTATTTTCCACTTCCCGTCGTAAATCACCTCATCTCCAAGGATCATTCGGCCGTTTGTGGGTTCAATCACAGCTCCGAGACACTTGAGCAGGGTGGATTTTCCTGATCCCGATGGGCCGATGAGGCCGACCACCTCTCCGGGAGACACTGCCATGTCCACTCCCTTCAGGGCATCCACTGCCGTTTCTCCCGAACCGTATCGCTTGCGAAGGGCTTCTATGGTTATTCCCCGTTTCTTCTGGTCAGCCATGTCAGCCTCCTATGGCCTCCGCAGGGTCCACCTTGAGCGCCGCCCGGATTGCCAGGATACTTGCAAGGACGCACATGACGATCACGGCCGCGAATCCGGTCACCGCATCCCGGGCCTCGAGCAGGACGAACTTGGGGAAAAAGGGGGCCCAGAACGTGGCGGAAATTTTCCCGATCATGAAGCCGAGGACACCGAGTCCCACTGCCTGCTGGAGGATCATGGACACGATGGTCCGGTTTTTTGTCCCGATGAGCTTCAGCACGGCGATCTCCCGGATCTTTCCCAGGGTGAGGGTATAGATGATGAACGCTACGATGGCGGCACTCACTATGATGAGGATGACGAGGAACATGCCGATCTGTCTCGATGACGTGGCAATGAGCTTGCCGAGGAGGATCTGCTCCATCTGCTCCCTGGTGTACACTTCGAGGCGCATCCAGCGCCGGATGTGCTCCGCCGTTTTCTCCGGGTCCACTCCCGGAAGGAGACGCACAAGGACGGCGTTCACGAAGAGGT